>CATKZK010000028.1 GCA_949841325.1 uncultured Bacilli bacterium | reverse complement strand
GAGGGTCTGGGATTCGAATTCCCAACGGGACACCATTCTAGTTATTTCAGTACGTAGAAACGTACTTTTTTATTTGGATAAACGAACAAAAAAAGAAACCTATGCAAAAAGGTTTCTCTTAAATTTTATATTTTTATCAGAAATAAGAATACATAAATTGTTTTCATCCATAAATGCTTCTTCATATTTATTTGACATTTCACCATCTATTAATACTCTTCTTTTTGGAATAGAAAAATCTTGATTGGTCCCATCTTTAAAGCAAATTCGCAAACCGATGATATCCTTCTTGGTGAGTAAACGTCTAATGGAATTGTTAATGATTCCGTTGTCATCATTTAAAATGCGTACCATAAAAAAATTTGCTTCTAAATCATTTTTCTTCTTTTTATATTTTGTTTCATTTCCTTCGTTGTCTATATTAGCAATATAAAAGTGATCGAAAGAATCTTTGGGAATCGAAATCACATGGTCGGAATTTGTTGTTAAGTCTATGTAGTTTATGCAGTCCACTTTCATTTATTATCACCTTATCATCATTATATCATAATCTTGAAAAAAAGTAGTCATAAAATTTAAAATATAAAAATATAATAAAATATGAAGAAATATTATTGAAAAATATAAAAAATATGGTATACTAGTTAAGTAATTTGAGATTTTATATGCTTTTTCGATAAAGGTCATGCGCTCATAGCGCAATTGGATAGAGCGTTAGACTACGGATCTAAAGGTTAGGGGTTCGACTCCCTTTGGGCGCACCATTTTATCGAGAAGTAGCACAGCTTGGTAGTGCACTTGGCTTGGGACCAAGGGGTCGCAGGTTCGAATCCTGTCTTCTCGACCATTTTACATATAATCGAGTTTGCATATAAAAGAAAGCGTTAGAGAAAGTTCTAACGTTTTTTTGTTTTGGAAATTTATTGACATCTTCTTTTATGTTCATTATAGTTATAGTAGTGAATAGAAAAAAGAAGGTTTTATGTAGTATGAATAGAGTTAGAAAAAGTATTTTTGTGGGGCTAAGTTGCCTTTTTCTTATAGGTTGTGGGAAAAAAGAAATAACGTCTCTTTCTCATTTAGAGTTTGAAGTCAATAGCGAGGTGAAGATAAAATCTTTAGTAAAAGTAGGAAAAGATGTGAAACTTTTAAATGAAGATTCCTTTCTTGATACCTCAAAATTAGGACAAAAGGAAGTTAGTATTCGATATAAGAAGAAAAATAAAGAAAATGAATATAAGGTAAAAGTTCAAGTAGTCGACACAACATCTCCATCTATCGAAGGAGCCGAAGAACAAGAAATCATGGTTGGTGAAGAAATTAAATTTTTAAGTGATGTAACCGTGAAAGATAACTCAGGAGAAAACATTATACCAACTATTGAGGGAGATTATAATATCAATAAAGCGGGAGAATACCAACTTCTTTATGTTGCTGTTGATATGAGTGGTAATCGCACAGAAAAAGAATTTGTTTTGAAAGTGAATGATATGGCAATAAAAAAGACAGGGTATTATGTTTATAAAGAAAAAGAGACTTGGTATGGATTTCGCTTCAAGAAGAACAATAAAGTAGATTATCTGATTAATTTTTGCCCAGGAGAGGGGTGTGGTGGATATCTTCTTGAAGGAAGTTATCAAATGAATGGAAATCAACTACAAGCTACTTTTACTTATGAAACTTACGATATTGAGGGCAGAACAAAACTAAAAACTCCTGTAAAGTGGACATTAGAACTTAAAAGCGACAAACAAATCATATATGATAAGAAAAAATACAATTATCAAAAAAATTTTTAGAGAATTTAGAAAAAATAGAAAAAGAGGAATTGACAATAGGCTTCTTTAATCATATAATAAAAGTACTTAGTATAGAATTGCAGTCAAAGACAAAGAAACATTTTTTAGTATACTTTTATAATAATAAAACTATACAATTTAGCGATTTTTCTTATTAGAAAATCAAATTTAATTTTTATTGACTGCAGAAAATGGAATTGTTTAAGAACTAATTTGATTCATGGTCGTCATGGTCTTGATAGGTTATGGGAAAAATATTTCCGTTTTTTAGCGAATGTCTTCGGATTATAACAGCGACTAAGTATACACGTGTTATTGAGAAAGAAAACTCAGAAATGTTATAGGGAATTATGACTGCTGATAATAGTTATAACGCTCATTCAAAACTCAAAAAAGACTTTTTAGGTTATCAGACTAAAGTCTTTTTTTGGTGGATGATGAAATCGATTTACAATTGCTTGATAATTTTGTATAATAAAGTCAGAATAGAGAGTGGTTTTATGAGAGAAAAAGAAATTAATCGTGTCTTTGTCATTGCAACTTTTGTCATCTTTGCTATTGCAATGGTCTTTGTTACTTACTATATTGTCAATGTAAAAAATGGAAATAGCAAGTACTTTCAAAAATACAATCGAGTAGAAAAAAACGAACTATCTACTGTTTTAACAAAGCAAAATGCAATGAACAAGAGAATTAAAGAAGAAATAGAAAAAGGGGAATATACGGCAGAAAAACCATTAATCATTAAAAATCCTTATGAGATTAATCCGTTATCTGCGCTTATTATCTTTAAAACAGCAGAGAGTATTGCTTATGATGTGTATATTAATGATCAATATGTCTATAAAACAGAAGAAAATCCCAATCATATTATTCCTATTTATGGTTTATATGCCAACGCTAACAATGTTGTTGCTTTAAAAAATGGTTTACAACAATATGAATATGAAATAAGTACAAATCCTTATAATGATGAAACTTATGATTTAGATATTGCTTCTCATTTAGGGGATAAAACACATTACTTTCTTCTTGGAAATCAACTAGATAAAGAATCTAACTTACGAGGATTTGATCATAATGCTAATTTAGTCTTTAGTATAGAACTAACCTCTCTTTCTTCGATGCGTACTTATAATGATCGCTTTTATGTATCGTATAATGGAAAATATTCAGAAAATATAATGCCTAATATTACTTTGGAGATAGATTATCTTGGGCATATTTTATCAATAAGTTTGTTAGACGACTTAGAAAAGAATGCCAATCTAACTTTAGGTAATGGGAAATATATTGGTACAGCAGTTTCCATTTATCAAGAGATGGTGCCAAACTATAATCCTGTAGATACTATTGATCAAGTAGGGTATACAGAAGCTAGTAAAGTTTTAACAAAAGATATAGAAGAGGAACTTGATCATGCAAAAATTTATGAAAAAGATTTCCTTCTTTCATCTAATGGAGAGTACATTACTTATCACATTGAAGACAAAGCAATTTTAGCTTTAGTGGGTCGAAATGATGAATATACAAAACTTATCCCTGTATCAGGAAGTGGAATTCTTAAGGCTGAGATTAAAGCAGGGCTTTCCTTATATCTCATTATCGATAATGAATATTATAGTTTGATGACGACAATCACGAAATAAATATGAGTAAAGTATCTGAAGTTTTTGCATAAGATACTTTTTTGTTAAATAATGACTTTTTATCTCTTTTTTGTTATACTTATACTAGAGAGTAGGAATTCTATGAAAATCATTCATTTTTTTAAACAACCAAGACATGTATATTTTAGTATTATGGTGATGCTTACTGTTGTTGTAAGTCTTGTATCAATCTCTTTTTCTTATTATGTGGATGAATCGAGTAATCAAACTAAACTTGTGACTTTAAGTCAAGTAGAGAATGAACTTAAAAGTGCGGATTTAGAAGAAGGAGTGGTTACAGTACTTCCAAATGAAACGAAGGAGATTATCCTTTATGTTATAAGTAATAATGCATTTTTAAGCCAATGTAAGTTGTATTACAAAGGATCTGATGAGGTGGAGATATATACAGATGTAGATTACTATCAATTAGATGCCTATGAAGTGAAACAAGTTCCTATTACTATTGTAAATAAAGGTGAAAATTCAGCAAGTATTACTTTAGGAATAGAAAATGGCTATATGAACAATGAAATTGTTTTAAAGGATAAAGAAGTAAGAGTGAATAGATGAGGTTATTATGAAGTATATATCTTTTGTCGTTCCATGTTTTAATTCAGAAGCTTATATGGAACATTGTATAGATACATTGTTATTGGGAAAAGAAGATGTTGAAGTTATTATTGTCGATGATGGTTCAACTGACAACACAGGAAAAATTGCTGATCGTTATCAAAAAGAGTTTCCTACTATTGTAAAGGCAATTCATCAAGAAAATGGCGGCCATGGAGAAGGCATTAATACAGGACTAAAGCACGCTAAGGGAAAGTATTTTAAGGTTGTCGATAGTGATGATTGGGTAGATAAAAAAGCTTACTTAACTTTGCTAAAAAAGATTAAAAAAATTGATTCTGACTTAATTGTGATGAATTATGTCTATACGTATACAGATGGAAGAAAGGATCAAACCATTTCTTTTAAGAATGTCTTTCCTGAGGGAAAAGAGTGTGGTTGGAATTCGACAAAACGTTTTAAGACTACACAGTACTTATCGCTTCATTCACTAATGTATAAAAAAAGCGTTTTAGATCAATGTGATATAAAACTTCCAAAACATATCTTTTATGAAGATAACTTATTTATTTATCTGCCATTTCCTTATACGAAAACAATTACTTATCTAAATTTAGACTTTTATCGATATTTTATAGGAAGAGCTGATCAATCTGTTCAAGAACCACAGATGATTAAAAGAAGTCATCATCAAGTGCTCGTATCTAAAACCGTTTGTAACCAATATGATTTAGAGAAAATAGAAGATAAAAAATTAAGAAAAATGATGCAAAGAGAGTGTGTCTTTCTTATGACTATAGGCGTTGTTTTTTCAAGACTTGCAAGAACAGAAGAGGGAGAAAAACAATATAAGGAATTATGGAAAGAAATAAAAAAGGGAAATCCAGCATTATATAAGAAGATTCGATATACTTCTATGGCAACATGGGTAAGCTTGCCAGGAAAAGTAGGAAGATGGATTGCATTGAGTGGGTATCGTTTTGCTCATGTTTTAGTAAAATTCAATTAAGACACTGAAGGTTTCAGTGTTTTTTTGACTAAAGAGCATCTTTTAAGATAAAATAGAGGGTAGTTAGGTGATTACATGAAAGAATTACTAATTCCAGTTGGCAATATGGAATGTTTAAAGATGGCGATTATGAATGGCGCTGATGCTGTTTATTTGGGAGGAAAGCGCTTTGGTGCAAGAGCATTCGCTGGAAATTTTTTAGACGATGAGATGGTGGAAGCAATCGAATATGTTCATCTTTATGGCAAAAAAATCTATGTAACAGTCAATACATTAATCTATGAAAGTGAATTTGCAAGTGCCTTAGAGTATGTGGGTTTCTTATATGAACATGGGGTAGATGCTGTTATTATGCAAGATATTGGTTTAATGACTGCTTCTTTAAGACATTATCCAGAACTCATTATTCATGCTTCTACGCAGGTACATACAACTAATAAGGAGGCCGTAAAATTTTTAGAAAGGATTGGAGTATCGCGAATTGTCTTTGCAAGAGAATTATCATTAGAAGAAATTGAATTAATTGATACACCTCTTGAAAAAGAAGCTTTTATTCATGGTGCTCTTTGTATTTCTTATTCAGGACAATGTCTCTTTTCCTCTTGTGTCATGAATCGCAGTGGAAATAGAGGTATGTGTGCCCAAATGTGTAGACTTCCTTATCAGTTATTTAAAAATGAGCAAAAAATAGAAACAGAAGGAAAGTATATCTTGTCTCCAAAAGAATTAAATACAACTTCTATATTCAAAGAGATTATGGATTCTACTATTCTTTCTTTAAAAGTAGAAGGTCGAATGAAAAGTCCTGAATATGTAGCTTGTGTAACACGTCTTTATCGCGATCTTATGGATAAATATGAACAAAACAAACCTGTTATTCCTGATGAGACTCTCCTCAAAGACTTAACACTGATATTTAATCGAAAGTTTACAAAGGGTTTTATTGGGAATGTGGAAAACTATGACTTTATGAACAATGAAATGCCTAATCATATTGGTATCCCTATAGGGAGTGTGAAAAAATTTACTCATGAGTTTATTTATATAGCTTTAGAAGAAGATATCGTTCAAGGCGATGGCATTCGTTTTATGTCTTCTGATGAAGGATTTATTCTTAATTATCTGTACGATACAAAGGGAAAGTTAATTCATCGTGCTTCTAAGGGAGATATCGTTTGTGTAAAAGTTAGAAAGCCTGTTTTAGTAGGGGAAAAAGTGCACTTAACTTCTTCAAGTGAAGTATTGAAAAAATATCGAGAATGTAATGAAATAAAGATTCCTGTACAGATGAACGTTGTTTTAGAATGTGGAAAAGAAGCTGAAATGACTCTTTTTGATGGAGTTAATACAGTATCTATTTCTTTTGGTCATGTATTGGAAGCTTGTAATCAACCAATGACAAAAGAAGCTATCGAAAGACAAGTCAGACGTCTTGGAAATACGCCTTTTTGCCTTGATAAACTTTCTATAAAGATGGATGAAAATATCTTTATTTCGATAAAAGAATTGAATGAATTAAGAAGACAAGCTATTTCTTTCTTAGTAGAGAAAAGAAAACACTGTAATAGACATTTGCCTACTTCTTTAAAATTGTGTGAGAAAAAAAGATACAAACAAGAGGAAAAGGTGATTACAGTTTTCGTTAAAACAGAAGAACAACTTTTAGCAAGTTTAGAATGTAATGTCAGGAGAATTTATACACGAAATAAGAAGCTTTATCAAAAGTATAGAGATTTATCTTCTCTTTATTTGGAGACTTCAAGAACAGGGGAAAAAGCAAGTGAGAAGAGTCTTGTTACAGAAATAGGTGCTCTTTCTAATAAAAACTCAATCGGGGATTATACGTTAAATATTTGCAATCATGAAACTGTAAATGTTTTAAGCGATAATTTAAAATCTATGACGTTATCTATTGAACTTCCTTTAGAGGAAATAAAAGAACTTATGGTATACTATAAGGGGAGTGCTCCTGTTGAGGTCTTTGTCTATGGAAGAGTGCGATTGATGTTATTAAAGTATTGCTTATTAAAAGATTATGTAAATAAGGCATCTGTTTGTTCTATATGTTCTGAACAAAATTATTATCTAGTGGATCGCAATGGAAAAAAGTATCCCCTTGAGACAGATCCAATCCGACACATGACGACATTGATGCATTATAAACAAATAGATCGTATAGACGATATAAAACACTATATTACGTATGGTATTACTTGTTTTCGCATTGATTTTTATGACGAATCAAAGGAAGAAGCTCAAAAGATAATAAGAAAAGTGCAAGGTGAATTATGAAGAAGAAAATAGCAATTGTAGCATTCCTTCTCTTAATCATAGGAGGAATTGTCTTTTTGAAACAAAATCAAAAGCAAGAGAATGTCGAAGAGATTCCAACATATCCAAGTGATGTTTATTGTAAGAAGAGTTTTATGGAGGAAATAGAAGGAGAGAGTTTTTCGTCTGAACTTAGAATATATATTACGTTAAGTGATGACGTTGTGAAAAAGGTCATCTATCAAACGATATCCTCTGATGATCTTACCTTTGCTGGAGATCAATATAGAGAACTTTATAATACATTAAAAGGAGTCAGTGCGACATCTTCTCTGATTGGAGGCAAATCAGTTACCACAATTACTTATGAGTATACCCAAATGGATGCTAAGGAAATTAAAGAGACCTTAGGTAATTTATTAGAAGAAGAAAGTTTGCTTGCTCGTATAGAAGAATACCCTATTTCATATGAGGAGTATCAAAGTTATGAATTGGAAGGATTTGATTGTTATGAAAATTAATTATGTTACTGGAAATAAAGGAAAAGTAAAACTTGCCCAAATGATTTTAGCAAATTATCCTATTGAAATAATTCAAAGAGATATAGATATTCCTGAAATCCAATCTCTAGATTGTCATGAAGTAGCTTTTCATTCAGCTAAAGATGCTGCGGATAGATTAGGAGAACCTGTATTAAAAAACGATTCTGGGCTTGTTATTGAAGCTTTAGATGGATTCCCAGGGGCTTTAGCAAAATACGTGGAAAATAATTTAAGAGCTGAGGGTTTTCTTAAACTGATGAAAGATGTTGAAAATCGCACATGTTATTGGATAGAAGTGTTAGCTTATTGTAAACCTGGCTGTGATCCTGTATTATTTACTTCAAAAACCTATGGAACTATTTCTCTTGATGCAAGACCTTTAAGGGGATACCCTTATGATGAGTTTTTTATACCCAAAGGGGATACGCGAACTTTTTCTGAAATGACAGAAGAAGAACAACTTTCTTGCTTTGATACGAAAGCTTATCACGAGCTTGCTAAGTATTTAGAAGGACTAGAAGAATAAAGAAAGTTATCTATAATCGCACAAAAAAAGAACTACTAAATAGTTCTTTTTTTCATCACTTCCTACGGTAAAGTATTTGTCTCTAAAAGTTTAGGGGGAAAGAAATGTTTACATATCATTTTATCATTTCGAAACAAATCATTTAACCGTATCTTTCTTATAAAAATAAGAATTTTAAATAAATAGATTAAAAAAATAAAATTGTCTTTCACATTTGCCTTGCGACCTAGCCCTAATACCCGAAAGTAAAAGAATGTGACACTAGTGTTAAAGAGAATAAGCAATCCTGCGAACCTTTTAACTTTTAAATGTAAGATGGTCTCTGTAAATGCAAGATGTCATTGACTATGCTTCCAAACTATATAATCAACAATTAAAATGAATTCGTTAATTGTCATTATATCCATAGTACCATCTAGGAATATTTTACAATAGAACATTTCTGTTGTCTTATCTTTTTTTCATTTTTTTTCAAATTGACACAAAGTTTTACATTTTTTTTAATAATCTTTGTGTCTAAAGGCTAATAAGGATAGCACATAAGACAAAACAACGGAGACACTTACAAATAAACTTAAAGAGAGAAGACCATATTGATCAATAAATTGAATAATTGTTTCTAAAGGAATTTTATCCATTTTAATAACGTGAATATAAACACTTAAAATAGAACCTACTCCTAATAATAACATAACAATGCTCATAAGAACAAAACGACTTTTTTCACATCCAAATTTGTAGATAACGGGATAGAAAATAGCATCTACTAATATTCCTGCAAGTTCAAGCATGAGTAAATGTTTTAACATATCTAGATTAAGTCCATTTATACCAGGATGAATAATGAAATAAATAAGAAAATAAATGACACATCCTATATAGGTTGATAAGAGTAACATAACTAAAGTAAAGGCATATTTGCTCAAAACTATTTTTTTACGTGATAATGGATAACTTAGCATAAAGCTCTCTGTATTATAAAATTCATCTGTTTGAAAAGTATTGATTCCTGAAGTTAAAAGCATTAATGGAAGGGAACATATCGCAAGTAAATAATTCCCTAGAGCAATAGAAAGAAGAAGAGATCCAACAAATATGAGAACCATATTCTTCCAAGTGTTTTTCATAAATAAAATGTCTTTAATGATTAGTCCTTTCATACTTCTTCTCCTTTTATATAAAGTAACATGATATCATCTAATGTCGTGAATTTCTTTTGATATTTTTCATAGTTCTTTTTCATTGATTTTTTGTGAATTAAGATTTGATAATCTAAGCGATTCTTTTTTTTCCGAATAATGTCTTGTTTTGGAAATTGATCAAATTCTTCAAAAGTAAGTTCTAGCATTACATAGTCGTTTTTTATATCTTGTAAAGGACGATCAAAAATGACTTTTCCTTTTGATATAAAGATGACATCATCAGCAATGTGTTCTAAATCTGATGTAATATGCGTTGAAAGTAAAATAGAATTTTCTCCATTTGAAACATAATCTTCAAACATATCGAGAATCTCACTGCGTATAATAGGGTCAAGTCCACTTGTTGGTTCGTCTAAAATAAGGAGTTTAGGGTGATGAGAAAGGGCAGTTGCAATTTCAACTTTCTTCTTCATTCCCGTTGATAGTTTTTTTATTTCCTTCTTTAAAGGAATTTTAAACTCCTTTATATATTTAAAAAAACGATTGGAATCCCAATTTTTGTAGATGTTTTTCATAATGATATTAATATCTTGGATTGTAAATGTTTCATTCATGAAGGAATGATCAAAGACTACCCCAACATCCTCTTTTAAATCTGCACTATAGGGTTTATCAAAGAGCAGGACTTCTCCAGAATCAAAATGCATAGCATCGATTATACATTTTATAAGTGTCGTTTTTCCGGCACCATTTTCGCCAATTAATCCAACAATTTTTCCTTTAGCTATTTGGATGGATATATGATCCAATTTAAATTCTTCAAATGTTTTTGTTAAATCATTAACTTCTATATTCATGATAATCTCCTTGTTTATATTTCTAAATCTATTATAACATGTATAATATAAATGAACTAAAAAATTTTATTTCAATGGTATTTTATATTGTTGTCAAATGTGTTCTGTATTATACTTAAGATAGGTTGTGAATAATATGAAAGTAGTTTTTTATTATTTTACTTGTATAAATTTTATCGCCTTTATTCTCTATGTCATAGATAAAAGACGGGCAATAAAGAATAAAAGAAGAATTCGTGAGAAAACTTTGCTATTCTTTTCGTTAGTGGGTGGATGCTATTTGGGGTTTGTGGCGATGATAATTTTTCATCATAAGATAAGAAAGACAAAATTTATGGTCATTCATATTATTACGATTCTATTTTATAGTTATTGTATTTGGAGGTACTTATGAGTTTAAAAGATTTTTTAAATAAACATGTTTTAATTACTCTAAAAGATGGAAAAAAAGTGGAGGGAATAGTTACAGATATCTTAAATTATGAAGATGATGAAGAAACTCTTTTTTATACGCAACTTCAAGTTCGTGTAGATGCCTTTGATTATCGTAATATTTATCTTGGTGAAATTGATAAAATTGGTGAAATTGTATAAAAGTTATTTTCATTCATAAGAAGATATGGTATACTTTAAGTGCAGTGCCTACTGCATTTTTTTATTAGATGATGTATAAGAGTAAATTTTTATTTCAAGGGCAAGGAAGTCTTTATTTTATTACAGATGATAGTGTAGTCATTTATGTTGATCCATTTTGTAGAAGCAGGAGAAGAGATAACTTTATAGACAAAATAGAGGTATTTGTACAAAGATGAATGATGAGAAATTTCTTTTTCTTGTCTTTTTTTTTAGGCTATCTTATAATGAACATACGAGGAGTGAATAAAATGATAATTGATTATGCGAAAAAATGTGAAAAGACGATGATGATTGGGAGCATTCTTACGTTTTTATTGGGACTAATTTTAATGATAGAGCCTGTGGGATCGATTCGAATGATGACTTGTGTAATTGGTATCATCTTTTTGTTAATGGGAGCTTTTCAACTTTTTGGTTATATTCGTCAATCTAGAGAAGAAAAGATGATGAGTCTTTCGTTATTCTTAAGTGTTTTTTTCTTAGGTGGAGGGTTATTTTTACTCTTGAATTTAGATTCACTCGTGAAATTTATTACCATTATTATTGGTGTGACGATTCTTATAAAAGCTATTTTCAAAATACAGTTTGCTTTAAATTTAAAAGGAATTTCTGATAAATGGCGCTATAATTTAGTCTTAGGTCTTATCAGTGCTACAATTGGTATTTTGCTTTTAGTCAACCCTTTTAAATCAGCCGTTTTATTCTTGCGTATTATAGGAGGAGTACTTGCCTTCAGTTCACTAATAGAACTTATAGAAAATGTGGTCATTATGCATTCTTTAGAAGAAGTAACTGAGCTTCCTTTTGAAGAAAAGAAAAAGAAAAAAGAAGAGGAGAACGAATAATGAAGTCGTTCTCTTTTCTTTTCATTTGTGATATAATCTTCTTATAAAGGATTGATGGTATGAAAAATGAAACTAGGTTAGTCATGTATACTTTAGGGGTTGTTATTTTATTTTTAGCAGGAATCAGTATTTTATCCTCTGGCATTCAAAGTAATGTTTTAAAATGCGTTATTCAAATGGGAATAGGCATTGGTTTACTTGGAATCGCCTGTAAATCTTTTGAGGAAGAAACATTTAAAGATATAAGTAAGATACCTTTTTTATTAAGTTTGCTTTCTTTTTTTATTACCTATATTTTTATTGGAACACAAGGTTTATTTGGAAGTGCATTTTCTTTTTATGGAGAGTGGTCACAACTATTTGTTGCAAGTTTATGGTTAGTTCTAGCACTTCTTTCAAGTTTAATGGTGATACGTTATAAAGAATACCTATTTGTCTATGTAATGGTCGTAAGTTTTTTACTTTTCATTACGAGTTTACTAACAATGTTTATTCATTCAAACTTACTTGTTTTGTTTATTGTTTCCATTTTTATGGGTATTCTCCATTTTATAAAAAACGAGCATGTGAAAAAACTTGGAAAATATGCAAGTCTTGGACTAATGCTATTTTCTTGTCTTTTCTTCTTTAGTGAAGAAAATGTCTATTTTCTTTTTCTTTTATCACTTGTTCATATCATCAATTTGCTTATTATTTTATATCAAGATTCATCAGATGAATGTCAAATGATTAGTCTTTTGCTTTCAAGCATTTATTTTCTTTGTCTTTATAGCAATTACAGTGCTGAGGGACAGTTGTTTTTGCCTATGATGACCATAGAAATTGCGCTTATAGAAATATGTTTAAATTGTTTCTCATTGTTTAAAAATACATTCTTGAAAAAATTGGCAAAATTGCTTTGCACGATTGGATATCTAATCATTTTATATTCTGTAGAAAGTGGAAAAGCGTTAGCTGTCATATTAGTTTTACTATCTATTACAGCAACTGTTAATTTATTTATTTTTAAACATGATGAAAATGAAAAAAATGTCGTCTTTATAAAGGCTTTATTTGCTTTGTTAATTGTGGGAAATTTGATGTTTCCTGAAAATATAAAATACTATTTGCTATTGGTTATTATTAATTTTATGGCTCTTGTAGTTGCTTTTGTTGGAAAAAAGCCTTTATTAAAAAAAGAAATGAAATTATTAACGATCGTGTTTTCCTGTTTTCTTGTCTTTAAAGACTTTGAAAACTTGCAGTTTATTGTTACGTCACTCGTAATCCTAATTAATTATTTATTCTTTACATTCAGTATGAAAGAACAAGAAGAAAAGTATAAAAAGACACATTATTTTATAACCTTAGGTTTTTTGTTTATTCTAATGGAACAATATCCTTGTAATTTAGCCTATTTAGTATTAAGTTGTGTATTACTTCTTCTTTGTGCACTACATTATGAAAATCACCTTTATATGGGCATTACTTTACCATTTATTCTCTACGTATTACTTCAATATATTGCAGGTATATTTGAATATTCATCCATTACAATGGTTGCAGAATATTTACTTCTATATTTTGTTGGTTTTGTTTTTTCTTTAAAAATAGTGAATAAATCTAAAGTGGCTTGGTTAAATCTTATATTTGTTTTCCTTTCTCTTTGCTGTTTTGGGGAAGATACTTTACTTACGACTCTTTTAGTTTTAGTTGCTTCTATTGTTTTATTCTTTATTTCAAAAGAAGCAGGAAGTTCACGTGCTTTTGGAATTGTATTTGGTATTTTAAGTTTAATAGATTTAATGGAATATCTAGAGGGATTAGGTGCTTTTGCTCTTTTACTTGTTTTAGGATTGTCTCTACTGTTAGGTGTTTTTAAATCGTTTAAAGAACCTGAAAAAGCGGGAATAAAAAAAGAAATTCCACAGTCTTCTAAATCTGTGAATACTCCCCATTTTTGTGGAAATTGTGGCGAACATTTAGAAAAGGGAGATAAGTTTTGTGGAAATTGTGGAAAAAAAATAGAAAGTTAGAGGGAATTAGATGATGAAAGAAAATGTAAGAAAGTTAGGAATTGCTTTACTCTATGAATTAATTATTGTTCCTTTATTAGGAATAATTACTTATTTTTGCTATAACCGTTTTGTTGTAGAACAAGTTTGGGGAGTAAACCAAGGAGTGATGGCTGTTACTTTGCTTCTCTTTATTGCCCTGAATGTTGGCTGTCTTTATTTCTTTGCCAAATTATATATAGAAAAGTTTCATTTGGCACTTACTTATCATAATGTAACAGGTCTTATTTCCATTTTCATTAGTGCTTGGGGCTATGTTTATTTTAAAACGATTGAAAAGGCAGCTTGTGAAGGTGTAAGTCTTCTTACTTGTAGTGATGCTGTCATTGATTTAAAAAAGGCTCAGATGGCTTTTATTGCCTTTATAGCGTATTATGTTCTTTTCATGGTTCTTGTTAAAATGATAAAAAAACAAAAGTAGATATAAGAGGTAGTATGAAAAAATTATGGGTTTGTTTTTTCTTCTTTCTTCCTCTTTTTTCTGTTGATGCTTCCGAAAGAGAAAATGTTTCACTCGTGAAATGTGTAGACGGTGATACAGCTGTTTTTAAAGTGCAAGAGGAAGAAGTAAAATTTCGCTTTCTAGCAGTTGATACTCCTGAGTCTGTTCACCCAACAAAAGAAAAAGAGGCTTTTGGAAAAGAAGCAAGTACTTTTACTTGTGATGCTTTGACCAATGCAAAGACAATCGAAATTGAATATGATGAGGCGAGTAGTAAAAAGGATAAGTATGGAAGAGGGCTTGCTTGGATTTATATTGATGGAGTCATGTTGCAAAAGACATTGATTGAAAATGGACTTGCAGAAATTGCTTATATTTATGGAAAATATAAATATGTAGAAGAATTATGTAAGCTTCAAGGACAAGCAATTTTAAATAAAATGGGAATATGGGCAGATGGTACAAGAGAAGAAGGGTACTGTAAGACAAAGAGTAACAGTACAAATAAAAAGACCACCAAAACAAAGAAAGAGTCTTCGAAAAATGAAGAAGATGAATTTGTGGAAGATGTTTTAGCATTTATTGAAAAATATCCTGTTTATGCTCCATTTGTTTTCGTTATTGGAGGAGTATACGTCATAATAAAAAAGAAAAAGTAGAAACTTTTTAAACATTAAGACATACATTATAATATACGTTATATAACGTTTTATATAGATTGAGGAAGCGTGCACTTCCTTTTTTTCATGTTGTAAAGAAACTGTACAAATTGATGTATTTTACACAGGTACCACCAAAACATATGTACAAAAAATGATACAATGATAGTAGGAAAGTACGTTCTTTAGGAGGTTATCTATGAAAAGAAAGAATATATTGATACTTGCAATAGTACTTATGTCCATAGGATTTGCCGCAGTAAGTACGACCTTATTTCTAAATGCAAATACAAATGTAGCAAGTAATACAAATGACTTTGATGTATACTTTTCGAGAGTCTTTGAAAATGGAGTAGAAAATAAAACTTTAATACTAGATAAGACACATATTACTTTTACAGCCAATTTAAAAGAAATCGATGAAGTATACGAATTAAAATATGAAGTAACCAATGCAAGCAAAAACTATGATGTAAGTGTAAGTATCCATGTACCAAATGGAAATGAATATTTAAGAGTAACCAATGACTTTGATACAAGTAATTTACTTGCAAGAACTTCAAGAGAAGGAATACTTACGTTAAAAGTGATCAAAGGAGTAACAGAAGAGATACAGTTTCCAATAGAAATCACGATTACAGTAAATGCTGTTGAGAGAACAATATTAGGAAGTGAAACCATCAAAAATGGAACTATCTATGGAGTAAAACGAGACATAGAATCAACTAGTACAAAATGGGAAAGAATTGAAGACTCAGTTGGTTTAATTGCTAATGCTACCAAAGATGGAAGTGAAGTAGAAAATGATTTTGATAACATTTACCCATGGAGTGATATTATTACCTATAACTAT
>CATKZK010000027.1 GCA_949841325.1 uncultured Bacilli bacterium | reverse complement strand
CTAACGGTTAACAGCCGTGCGCTCTACCGACTGAGCTAATTGGGCATCTGGAGCGGGTGATGGGAATCGAACCCACGTTATCAGCTTGGAAGGCTGAAGCTCTACCATTAAACTACACCCGCATCAAGTAGACAATTAGAATTATACCATAATGAATTCTAATTGCAATACTTTTTTTCATTTTTTTGTTTATTCGACTTATTTTTTTATGGTTTGATTAAACTTAATCCCACTTTTTCTTTTTCTTTATCAATATGATCCACATAACATTTTATAATATCGCCTACATTTACAATATCATTTGGATTTTTAACAAAAGACTTACTCATTTTAGAAATATGAATGAGTCCATCATCATGTAAGCCAATATCGACAAATGCTCCAAAAGAAGCTACATTACGAACAGTTCCTTGAAGTTCCATTCCTATACGCAAATCCTCTATATGTAAAACATCACTTTTTAACATAGGAGCTTCCAATTCATCACGCGGATCAAGTCCTGGATTTAATAACTCTTTTATAATATCTTCAATTGTATAAATGTCAGCATTCAGCTCTTCTGCTAACATTTTTTTATTGGCATTTTGTAAAGTTTCTTTAAACTTTTCATCGTTGATATCTTTTATTAGTAGATCTAGTTTCGCAAGTAAGTTTTCTGCTATCGAGTAGCTTTCAGGATGGATTCCTGTATTATCAAACGGATTATCTCCATCTGGTATTCTTAAGAAACCAATTGATTGTTCATACACTTTCTCGCTCATGCCCTTGATTTTTTTAATCTCTTCACGATTCGTAATTTTCTTTTCTTCTTTATACTTTATTATATTCTCAATAACAGATTTTGTTAACCCTGATACATACTTTAAAATGCTTTTAGAAGCTGTATTAATATTGACACCCACTTCATTCACAACTTTGGATGTCGTAAAGTCTAATGTCTCTCCTAATGCTTTTTGATTTACATCATACTGATACTCTCCAACACCAATTGACTTAGGATCAATCTTAACGAGTTCTGAAAGAGGATCTTGCAGTCTCCTACCAATTGATACAGCACTTCGCTTTTCAACAGCTAAGTCAGGGAATTCTTCTATAGCAAGTTTAGAGGCACTATAAATAGAAGCTCCTGCTTCTGAAGTAATAATATATTTACAATCCAAATGATACTCTTTAATCATTTCCGCACAAAATTTTTCCGATTCACGAGAAGCAGTTCCATTTCCAATGGAAATAATATCTACATGATATTTTTCAATTAAGTTTTTCACAATCTCTTTACTTTGTTTAATATACTCTTCCTGTTTTGATCCATTCAAGAAAGGTTTAATTACAGTTGAATCCAAATATTTACCTGAGGCATCAATAACAGCAAGCTTACATCCGTTGACATATCCTGGATCAAAGCCTAAAACAACCATTCCTTTAATCGGTCTTGTTAATAACAAATGTTCTAAATTCACACCAAAAGTTTCAATGGCTTTTGCCTCAGCATTTTCTGTAAGTTCACTCCTTATTTCTCTTTCGATACTAGGTAAAATAAGTCTTTTTAGGGAATCTTTAATACTAGATTTTACTAAATCACAAACAAAAGAATCTTTATTCTTTATGATCTTCGATTCTAAATATGCTTGAATAGCTTCGTTATCCATATCAATAGATACACTTAAAACTTTTTCACTTTCTCCTCTATTAATAGCAAGTACTCGATAATGTTTAGCATATTTTAAAGCTTCTTCAAATTCATAATACATATCGTATAATTTCTTTTCATCAACTGCATTTTTCTTCAACTTAGAGACAATTTTTCCATTATGAAACACATTATTTCTAATCCATTTGCGGTAATAGGCATTGTCACTTATCCACTCAGCGATGATATAACCAGCTCCTTCTAAAGCCGATGCTGTGTCTTTTACTTTATCTGTAATATATTTTTCGGCCATATTTTCTAAAGAGCCCGTTGTAGGAAAGGCCATAATCATTTTAGCAAGAGGCTCTAGCCCATTATTTATAGCTTCACTTGCCTTCGTTTTCTTTTTTTCTTTATAAGGACGGTATAAATCTTCTACTTCTGTTAGCTTCTTACAAGCCATAATTTGCGTTTTTAATTCCTCTGTTAATAGACCTTTTTCATCAATAAGACGAATAACTGCCTCTTTTCTATCTAATAAATTTTGATAATATTGGTATAAATCCCCAATCGATTTGATTTGATTTTCATCTAAAGCACCTGTTATTTCCTTTCGATATCTTGCGATAAAGGGAATTGTAGCACCCTCTTCAAGCAACTTTAAAGTTGCTTCAATCTGCTCTTTTTTTACATTTAATTCACTCGTTAAATTTTCAATAATTATTTCGTTCATCTCTAACACTCCCATATCATTATTATAACACGCTTCCATTTGGTAGTAAACGAATGAAATCTGCTATTTAATCCAATATAACTATAGACATAATTAATACTTTAAACAATATTTTCAATAACTTCAAGTTGACTTGAAGTATTAATTATATAATTTTCTTACAGATTTTAAAAATTTGTAACTTTTTATTAAATAGACAGGAGCATTATTATGAAGAATTTAAAGAAACTGGCGAAAGCAAAAAATAAGACGCTTATTTCTATTGCCGTTGATTTAGGAATATCGCAAGAAGCCATTAGTCAATATATCAGTGGTAAAATCTATCCTAAAGTAACAATCTTATTAAAAATGGCAGAGATATTTAATACATCCACTGATTATTTGCTTGATTTAACCGACAATCCTCTGCCTGCCGACTTTAGACTATCAGAAAAAGAATTAATTCTTCTTCAAAATTACCGCAATTTAGATAATGATAACAAACTAAAAATTGAAGCATATGCTCAAGCTTTTAATGATTATAAAAACGAAGAAAGAGACAATTAAATAACATTGTTTCTTTCTTTTCTTTTTTACTAGTATTCATACATAATCTCGCTTATGAAGTTAAAAGATTTCCTCCTTTAAATAAACAAAAAAACTTACCCTAAATGGATAAGTCTTCTCATATTATGACATGATTTTAACAATCTCAATTATTTCACTTTTTTTATCATAGTAGCCAATGGATATTTTATCACCATTACCACTAAATGGGAGTAGTTCACTTAATTCAATAGAAGCGATGTATTTTTGATTTTCATCATCAACAATATAATAATACGTATTACCTGATTTAGTAGCTGATTTGATACTCTTAATTGTAATCTCTTTTTTCTTAAGCAAATCATCACTAATTTCATCAGCATATTGATTCAAATAATTTTGCGCAGCCTCATTAATTCCCTTTGAAGCATCTGTTACAACTACTTTTTGATAATCACCTACATCTACAAAACCATACATTTTAACAAGTCCTGCAGCATCCTTTAAACTCACTAAATAAGTAGGTTTATTATTTAAGTTGATTAAAAGTGGGAAAGTAGATTTATAGTTCATCTGTTGTACTTGTCCTTGAGCTGAAGCCATTGCACTATACTCCTCTGCTCCTGCAACACTATAAAATGTGGTATGTCCAGTTCGCATATTTGATAAAATAAAACCAAGATTTGACTCATCTGCCAAAACAGAAGTAATCCCTGTATATAAATAAACATCATCATTCATCGCCAAATAGTTATATCCCTCTGTCGTATTTACGACATTCTTTTGACCAAAGAGACTATTAAAGAATCCTCCTCGATAATTTCCCCAATCATCAACTTGTTCAATCAATAAATCGGCATTATAGGCATTATCCACCCAAGTAGGAACATCTTCCATCTTATACTTTTTAGATTCTCCTGTTATTGGATCTAAGATGATCACTCCTGTCACTCTTGTCTTTAAATTTATTCCAGTATAACTATAAGTTGGTACAATCCAATAAGGTTTTCCTTCATTATCAACTTCAAACTTTGCATCATCAAATATCGTCGTAGGATAAGCAAATCGGAGTTTTCGATATAAGTTTTCTCCAAAATAAGCACTTGGCATATATTTCATTCCCTTATCAAGTTTTACTAACCCAGCTTCTCCATTGACTGAATTTACAGTAATGTATCCTTTGACACCTTCCTTGCGATTACTAACCCATTTAATGATATCAGCATACTCTAATGGTGTTACTCTTAAAATATCATTATTATAATTAATTTGTGTATATTGGTCAGATACATAATATTGACTGACAAGCTCACTCATTTGGCCCATAACACGATCCCCTAGTTTTTCCGAAGAATCGCGATCTAATAATGGAAGCATTTTAAAATCTACTTCCTCTATATCCTTTGTAAATTCCCCCGTCTCATCAATCACAATTCGCTTTGAATAACTAGAAGCATTAAAAATTGGCGAACAAGCAATATCGACAACCAGAATAACACCTATAATCCCAACTATTAAATAGACTGGAATCGATAGAACAAGAGAAAAATCATTAACACTTTTCTTTTTTCGTATTATTTTTGTTCCCGTCTCCTGAACAAGCGCTAACATCATCACAAGAAGAGCTAATGCAAGAATAACAAAAACCCAAAAAGACATCGCACTTGGATTAAGTGGAGGTAACACAAAGTAGTAATAAATAGACATAACAACAAGTTCAATCAAAGCAACAAATATATATGATTTTTTCATATCTTCACCTCTTGAGATTATCATAGTACACTTTACCTTTTTTGTAAACAAAAAAAATCCTTAGAAGAGGCACTTATTTGCTAAATACGTAGATTAATAAAGGAAAATACTCTTTCCTTTTTATTTTATGGTAAAATAATGATGTGATGAATTATGTTTAAGAACACTTTAGATAATAAAAGATATACAACTTTAAATTATTTTTATAAACAGAAATTTGGCTGTAAAGTATTCAAAGTCACCTTAAATGCTGGCTTTAGTTGTCCAAATAAGCAAAGGGGACTTGGTGGATGTATCTATTGTTCAAAACTTGGAAGTGGCGACTTTGCAGGAAAAGTAGAAGATGATTTAGTCACTCAGTTTAATAAAATAAGAACGCAAATTCACCAAAAATGGCCTGATGGAAAATACATTGGTTACTTTCAAGCAAACACAAACACTTACGCACCTCTTCCTATTTTAAAAGAAAAGTTTGAGTCTATTCTTGCCCTTCCTAATGTTGTGGGAATAAATATTGCAACAAGAAGTGATGCGATTAGCAAAGAAACATATGACTACTTAAGTGTTTTAAATAAGAGAACTTTTTTAACAGTGGAAATTGGCTTACAATCAATGCATCAGAGCACTTTAGACTATATCAACCGTGGGCATACTTTGAAGAATTTTGAAGCCTGCATCAAAGAATTAAAAAGACGAAACATCAGAGTTGTTGTGCATATTATTAATGGCCTTCCTTATGAAACAAAAGAAATGATGGTAGAAACCGTAAAATATTTAAATGATTTAGACATCGATGGTATCAAAATTCATATGCTTCATATTATCAAAGATACAGAACTAGAAAATCGTTATAAGAAGGAAAAATTTCATGTATTAACAAAAGAAGAATATATCGACATTGTCATTACTCAACTCGAATTCTTAAATCAAGAGATTATCATTGAAAGAATTACAGGAGATCCTGTAAAAGAAGACTTAGTTAGTCCCACTTGGTTAATTAAAAAATTTTGTGTCTTAAACGACATTGATAAAGAAATGGTCAAGAGAAACACTTATCAAGGTAAAAAATTAGAGCACTAAAAAAACAGATTTTATCTGTTTTTTACTATTTTTACAGCTCCTGTTTTATCCATTGTTTCTTTGTCAATCTCTTCACCATAATTTAAGGAAAGACCAATCACAAAGACAAATGAAATAAAGTATAACCACAACATGAGAATGGCTATATTTGATAAAGCCCCATAGAACATATTATAAGTTGTCATATTTAAAGCAAAGAATTTATAAATATCGGTTACAACAATAAAACCAATGGTTGTAAAAATAGAGCCTGTATTCAAATGCGAGTTTCTTCTTACTCGATCTGGAGCAAACTCATAAAGCGTTCTTATAAAGAAAAAGATAATAATCCATGTAATTGGCCCCTGTAGTACTTTTAAAACCTGATAGACGGTTTTATCTATATTGAATAAACTAAACAATCCAGCCATCTTATTTCCAAAAACAGGAACAAGAAGGAGGAATAAAATAAGTAACACAATCGCCAAAGTCATAAAGATAGCCTTTATTCTTCTTTTAAAGAAATTAGATTGATTAATACCATAGATTTGATTGCTAACCAGTATAACAGAATTACATCCATTACTCGCTAAATAGAACATCCAAATAAAGATAAATGCAAGTTTTAAATCAATTGTATTTCCTTCAATAATAGGAATTAAAGGACCAATGCCCCCTGGAACAACGCTTCCTAACATATCAACAATCGTATCCATATTGATATTAAAAAGGCCTGCTGCATATCCACAAAGTGTAATAATAGGAACTAAAGATAAAATCAAAAAGAAAGCAAGTTGCCCTGGAAGAATAGACATCTCTGGTTTTAAAATAATCTCCCATATTTTTTTGGCATAATTTATCAAATTTTCCTTTGTCTTACGGCTCATTTTACTTATTCTTTTTGTCATCTTTATCCTCAGATATTTCTTTATTTTTTCTCATCAGTTCACTTGCTTCATTGAATGCATCTTCTATTAACTTTGTATCATCTTCAATCATACTGAAGCCCATAGGAACTCCATAATCATAAGGAAGATGAGCAAATTCTTTCGTCAACTTTTTCATATAAGAAATAATTTGTTTTTCAGAATATCCCACAGCATAGACAAAAAACTCATTTCCATCAGTACGCATGATTTCCGTATTATCAATCTGTGTCTTAATCAAAACATTGGCAACAGCTTGAATCTGTTTATCACCTTCAGTATGTCCTAGAGTATCATTCAATTCTTTTATGCGATTTAAATCCATTACAATACACGCTTGAGGATAAATCGTATTTCGATTCCAAGTATCTACTCTTTCATTGAAGTAATTTCGATTCTTAAGAGAAGTAAGCAAGTCGATATATTTTAAGCGATCTTCTTTTTTTACTTTAGTATTCAATTTTACTTTCTTAACATTCTTTTTCATAAAGACAAACATTACAAGAGCAAAGAAGACAAATGCCAATATATAGGTTGCAATATTTCCAACAATTCTCCCTTTTCTCTCCACATTATTATAAGATGTAACACCTGTTCTAATTAAGTCACTTGGATCAATTGTTTTCGTATAAGCATTGAACAATTGATAAAATGTATCTTTATCATTTAGATAACGGAAAGTATAATATTCACTTTCAAAAGTTCCTTTATATCGAACCGAATATGAATTTGTACAACTGTTTAGATAATAATCAAATGTGTTTTCATCAATGACAATAATATTTTCCTTTTTAACAAGTTTCTTAAGTTCACTCATCTTTTCAAAAGTAATAATATTAATTCCCTCTAAGTCTTTAATCATGTCATACAAATAAGAATTTTTTAAGACATATACTGTTTGATACTGCAAGCCGTTTAGATTTGATAGACTCAAATCAATAGCGTTATGAGCAATAACGTAATAGTTCGCAGGAGTCAATGACCCTACATCGATGAAGTTCGTAACGACATTATAATAATTATAATATAAATCAATTTCATTTTTTATAGCTGCAGAAGCAAGTTCTGTAGATGTACGATATTTTTTATAGGTAAAATCAACATTTGAAAAATCAGAAAAGCTCTTCAAATATGCTGCCGTAATTCCTCCATAGTCTCCACTTGCCAATACTTCATAAGGACGATTTTCCGCAAATCCATAACGATACACTTTATTTGTCAAAGTATCTTCATCGGCCTCCGTTATTTTCAAACGATTCACAAACAAAGTATAATTATTTTTATTATAAGATTGCTCAAACTTTTTTTCTTTCCATGCATTAAATCTCTTTGTCAAAATACTATTTAAATTTTTATCACTTCCTAGACGAAGATAGTAATATTTATTTAAATCTGACACATGATACAATGTATTTATTCCATTTCCAATCAGTTCATCTTTATATTCATTTAAAGAGACCAAAGCATATTGGATAATTCCATTATTCAAGTCTTCTGTTATCTTTGCATAGGAATCATATCCAACAAAATTTCCTGCATTTGTACCAAAATAGCCACTTACATTTTCAAGTGCACTTTTTAAAACAGCAGGTCTTAAACTTACAATAGAACTTGCATTATTAATAAGCCCAGTATTTTTACTAATTAATACATAATGATCTTTAAATAAAAGCAATTTATCTTTATCAAACTGCGTGGATACCTCAAACCCATACCCTTCTGTTTTAGACAAATAAGAAACTGGATTATTATTGATATTTAACTTTAAATCATCCTGTAAATATTTTGAAAAATCAAAAAACACTCCTGCGCCTGTTGACCCAAAGACAGGTAAATCATTCGGAATGACGAGTGAAATAACATTTGAACTATGGGAATCAACCCACTTCTTTTCCGAAATCGACAATGAATTTTCATCTATAATCGCATTATATAACGCGATACCTATAACACTCGATAAAAGAATTCCTACGAGAACTAAGACGAGAATCTTCTTTACTTTCTTCATTGTTATTAACACCTACTTTTTTCCCTTTTTCGTGGTCGTTGTTGTCTCTTCCTCTGTTTCAAAATTATAATTAGCCCAACTTATTGCTGTTTTAGAAGAAGATTTACTTCCCATATAAGGAGTCAAATTATCTCTTTCAAATATGAATTGTAAATGATAAAAACCTTTTTGTTCTTCTGTCAATTTTTCTAAACAACCATTTCCTAAATTTTGAATATCTTCATTAGTCATCTTCTCTTCTACTTTTACTGACACATAAATAATTCGTCCCTGCAAACGAACTGATGCCTCTAAAACAGACTTTGAATTTTTAAAATACTCCTCTACTTTTTCTAATTCACTTTCAATCTCATATTTTGAAATATTATCTAACCTTTTTCCATATTTACTAGAAGTAGCTTGTCCTAAAAAGTAAATAACAACAGCAGAACCCATTAAAATAAAACAAAATAAAGAGACCAACATCAAAATACAATAAACTCGATTATTATTATAAAATTTCTTTAATTTTTTCATAATTTCTCCACCTTTAAATAGTATCTATATTATACTACATTATATTCGGGCTTGCAATTTATATTTTGTCGACTCTTTTCATAAGGTTAATTGTCTAATTTTAACAAGAAACGATCAAATGTAAGCGAAAAAAACGTATTCAAATAAGAAAATAACTGTTCTAATGATTGTATTTTTTCTCGATAGTGTTTGCTTCTTTTGACATTTGACAAAGCAAAGAAAACTCTTGACTAGGAAAGAGTTCAATTCTCTCATACAAATCCTTCATTTCTTTTATAAGTAAATAATAGTAAGCAATTGCATAAGGGTGTTCTTGTAACAAATATTCTTCCTCTTTTCTTATATGGTCATGCAAAGAGATAAGGTGGCTTTTGATCTGCCCTTTAGAGTAATTCTCTTTGAAAGCTCTAAAACGGACACTCGTGTTGATATTTAACTGTTCAAAAAGCGCATATAAAATTTCTCCTTTGTTCCTCGTTTCTTCTTTCAAAGCATTTATATAAGAGATAATAAATGGCTCCTCAGGCAATATCAATTCATAATATGATCTAGCTACAGTAGAATTCACATACAAATCATATACTTTTTTAGTAGGCAAATTCGACCAACCGTTTTTTGCATGAAGTAACTGTCTTAAACATTCTAGGCAATTATAATAACCAATTAGCTCTTCATCTCCACTTTCAAACAACTCCAATTCATTTAAAGCCGTCGTGATAAGGACAGAATTCAAAGTAATCTTTTTCTTAACAAGGGAGAATGATGTAAGCAAATTTCCTAGTGTTTCTACTATATTCAAACGATTTTTAAGTACTTTTCCATGCTTTAATACAGATTTAGGATATGCATCCCCCATAGAAGCAGAAAGCATAATACGTTTTTCAAATAAGGTTACAGGAATTAAAAAATAATCAATAACAATTCCAGCAATTGTCTCTCTCCCACGAAAAGAAGAAAAATCACTCGTTAACATCAAGATATCTAAATCACTATTTTCATGAGCTGTCCCATACATACGACTTCCATAGACAATAATAGCTAGCACATTATCATCATTATAATACGTTGTACTTTCTAAAAAGGTTTCTATAAGCTCTTCTGTATTCATATACGTTCTCCTTCAAAAAAATGTATCCCTATAGTAACACATAAGAGCCCGAAAAAAAAGATGAGATTATCATCTTAAATAGTTTAAAAATGCTTCTTCATTCCAAATTTCAATTCCTAATTCTTCTGCTTTCACAAGTTTTGATCCCGCATCATGTCCTACAATAACAACATTGGTCTTTTTAGAAACAGATCCCGTACAATTACCTCCTAAAGCCTCAATTTTTTCTTTTGCTTCATCCCTCGTAATTGTATCAAGTGTTCCTGTTAAGACAAATGTTTTCCCAGAAAATACAGTTTCTTCCTCTACTTCAGTTCCTAAGTATTGCATATTTAAACCAAGATTCTTTAATTCTTCAATTAACAGTCTATTTTCCTCATTGTTAAAATAATCTTCAACACTTTTAGCAATGACATCACCAACATCACGTATAGCATTTAATGTATCAAAATCAGCTTCCATTAACGCATCTATTGTTTTGAAATGCTTTGCCAAAATCTTCCCTGTTTTTTTCCCTACATAGCGGATCCCCAAAGCAAACAGTAATCGATCAAGTGAATTTGTTTTTGAATACTCAATACTTTCAAGCAGATTATTTATGGATTTTTCTCCAAAGCCTTCTAATAGTTTTAAGTCTTCAATGTGTTCATTTAAGCGATAGATATCAGAAATCTTCTTCAGGTAACCTAGATTAAAGAAATCTTCGACAATTGCATCTCCTAATCCCACAATATTCATCGTATCTCTTGAAACAAAATGAATGAGGGATTCTATATCTTTTTTTGGACATTCGGCATTTACACAATAGTAACTCGCCTCTTTTTTTACAAGTTCACTTTCACATATTGGACAAGTTTTAGGAAAGACAAAAGGATTTGAAGAAACGCTTCTCTGTTCCAAAACAACACTTTCTACTCTTGGAATAACATCTCCTGCTTTAATAATTCGCACTGTATCTCCTATACGAATATCTTTTGTAATACAATATTCTTCATTATGTAAAGTAGCCTTACTAATTAAAGACCCCATCACCATAACAGGTTCTAAAATGGCATTTGGTGTTACCTGTCCAGTACGCCCAACAGTAAACTTTATATCTTTTAATTTAGTAGAAACAACCATTGCAGGGAATTTATAGGCACAAGCCCACTTAGGATAACGAATGGTATTTCCCATAATTTCGTGATCATGTAAATCGTCTAATTTGATAACAACACCATCAATGTCATATGGAAGAGATTCGCGTAGTTTTCCTTTTTCATGAATAAAGTCCATCACTTCATCAATAGATTCCACAAGACGATTATTGGGATTTGTACGAAAACCTAATTCTTTCATAAACTCTAAAGACTCATGATGCGTTTTAATTCCATAATCTTCGGGATCTGGCAAATGATAAATCCAAATCTCCAAATTTCTTTTAGCTGCAATGCTTGAATCAAGCTGACGAACAGATCCAGCTGCAGCATTACGACAATTTTTAAGTAACGGTTCTCCATTTTCTTCTCTTTCTTTATTTAAGCTTTCAAGGGTCTTACGACTCATATAAATTTCTCCACGAACTTCTATATCAATGGGACGACTTAATTTTAATGGAACTTGTTTAATTGTTTTTACGTTATGTGTAATATCTTCTCCCACAACACCATCTCCACGTGTTGCTCCTGAAACAAGTTTTCCATCTTTATATTTTAAAGAAACAGATAAACCATCTATCTTTAACTCACAAACATACTTTGGCTTTATTCCCTCTTTTACAATACGACCATCAAATTCTCTTATCTCTTCCTCATTAAAGACATCAGCCAAACTCATCATTGGAATATTATGCGTTACTTTTTCGAACTTATCTAAAACGACTCCACCAATTTTATGCGTTGGTGAATCACTTCTTATCCATTCAGGATGTTCGCTTTCTATTTTATACAGTTCTCTTAAATAATTATCATACTCTTCATCTGTTAATGTTTCTGGATTATCTAATACATGATATTCATAATTGGCTTTTGTAATAAGTTCTACAAGTTCATTGTATCTGTCCATTTTTATCACCTACTATTAGTATACCAAAAAAAGAAGTTTTCCTCACTAGAAAAAAAGAAAAAGTGTTATAAACACTTCTACTTTAATCTTGGTTTTTCAATCTCATCTATACCATCTAAACTCGATTGACGATCTATTTCTTCAAGTTGTTCGTAAATCTTCTCTATTTCAGCAAGCTGTTTTTGCTCTTCTGGAGATAACTCTCTTTTATTAAAATCAGATACTAAAAAACGAAAATTCTACATTTTTTAACCATATCAGAATCATGTTTATGCTCCGCTTCAAAAGCTAATAGTTCATCCATCGAAGATAAAATACTTTTTGAGACAATCATTCCACTCAGTGTCTCTTCTGTTAGTTCTTCTATTTTTTATTGTTAACTCATTATTTGGATTCACTTCTCTTTTCCATACCTCCTAAATTTAAACATACGCTAAAAATGTAAATGAATCAATAAATAATCCTTTTACTTGTCATAGCTTTAAATATAAGAAAAATTTTATCAATAATGAACCATTTTTTCTTGATCCGTTTCACGATTATAAACATAAAAATAAAGGCTATACCATTTATCATTACAATCATCAACGATCTCTTCACAACCATAAGATAATACATTATCTAAATGATTACTTACCTCTAAAAATGCTTCTTTTCCCTGCTTTTTACATTGTAAAAACGTCTTATACACATAATGATAGGTATCATTAAATTTCATGGAAGTACAAGCCTTTGTTGTTTTTTTATTCTTTGTCGTCGTTGCCTTTTTACTTGATGTGCTTATAGTCGTTGTTGTTTGAGAAGTCGTGGTTATTACTGATGTAGTGGTAGTCGAAAGTAAATTCTTTGAACTTTCCCTTTTTCCACAACCACATAAAATGAAAAGAACAAAACTAAAAATTATGAACCATTTCTTCAATTTTCATCACTCCATAAATGTTCAGGATATACTCCCTTTTCTATTTCTGTATTAATAAAATTTTGCACCATTACTTTATCTTCTTTGTAAGTCATTCCCATCCATTTAGCATCAGTTCTATACACTCTAACTGTTTTTCCGCATTTTATTTCCTTATCTAAAATATCGGGAATTAATATTTCTATATCGTCTAACTTATCTTGATGGTTTTCTAAATTCACTAATTCTTCTTTTATAGCTTCTATAAAACTTTCATGAAAACTATTTAAGGAGACTGAAACAAGGGCATCTTTGTCAATTAAGAAAGGCTCCTTCGACGTATCTAATGGAATACAATTCACATACTCTTCTTCCAACATACAAGAACACTCAATAACAGAAGAAACTACGCCATTTTCATTTGGTAACACAGCCCTTTTTACAGCGCCATTTCCAGAAAGTGTTTGTCCTACTTTATAGCCAATGATTAGATAATCATTGGATTCATCCATATGCTTTGATAATTCCATAAAAGCTTGATCTCCATAAAAATCATCCGCATTAATGATCGCAAACTTGCCATGAAGAAAATCCCTTGCAGCATATAATGCATGAGCTGTTCCCCATGGTTTTACCCTTTTTTCAGGAATAACAAGCTCAATAGGTAAATCCTCAAGTTTTTGAAAAGCATATTCTACTTTAATTTTGTCTTCTATTCTATGACCAATGGTTTCTTTAAATGTTTGCAAGTTTTCTTCTTTTATAATAAAAACAATTTTATTAAATCCATAACGTATAGCTGAATAAATAGAATAATCAAGTATAAATTCTCCGTTAGGCCCAACAGGCTCAATTTGTTTAAGCCCTCCAAAGCGACTCCCCATTCCTGCCGCCAATACAACAAGTGTTTTTTCTTCCATAGTCACACTCCTTTATTGTTTTATTATAGCAAAAAAGAAATAGGATAAATAGACCTATTTCTTAATTTTCATTTTAGCGATTAGTTCTGCAAATTGACTATCTCGCATAACACGCATCTTACTCATTTCTTCAAATTCTGAAGTAACTCTTTCTCTTCTAGACAGAATATAGTATAATTGTTCATCAACCATATTTAATATGAAATCAAACCACAGATTAATTTCTTCATTAGAATCATGTTCTAAATCAAAATAAATCTGATTAATTCGTTTCGCATATGTCACTTGATTAAGGAGAATACTTGGTGACAAATTAAGCGGACTTACTTTCAAATGCATTCCATATACATCATTCAAAATATTCGCAAACTTCATATTATGTAATAATCGAGCCGTTCTACCATTCCCGTCAGTAAAGGGGTGAATTCGCACAAAGAGCAAATGAATTAAAGCGCATTTCAAAAATGGATTTGTGTTAATAACAGATAATGATTTCGATTTGTAAATATCGATAAATGAACACATGAATTTATATACATCTTCACTTTTAGCGCCTTTCCAAAAGATGACTTCGCCTTCACGTGTAAACTTGCTTACCCTTACTTCACTTTTTCTGTAATCTTCATTATTTCCAACAACAAATCCATGAAGATCCTTAATTCTTTTATGATTAATTTTAAGTGAATCAAAAAACAAACCCTTTTCTTCTACTAAATTAAGATTTATCAATTTTGAATGTTCCATTTCAAAAGAACTATATAATTCTTTATATAAGAGCTCAACAAAAAACATGCCTAGCGAATATTCATCAAATTGAAGAAGATAACTTAAATACTCATCAAAAGCATGATTAGTCTCTTCCATATGCTCCAATACATTTTTCTCAACGTGAATCCGATTGACATACTCTTGAAGTGAAAAATATGGAACTTCGGCTTCATTTCTTCCATCTATTGGTCCCATAAAAGCTTTTCCTCCTTTTTTGCCCGTATTTTAGCATACTCTTTTTTATTTTGCAAATCACTTCATCACTTTAAATAAATCTTTAAAATGTCCAAACGTAGTATGCATATCATTTAAGCAATCTTCTACCGTCGTTATTTCTTGGCTTATTCCTTTGGCAATATTTCCTTTCATCGCTTGAATAAAGAAATTTGGCAATATAGAAACCGCCTTTATAGTCGTATTCTTTATATCTCTAGTAGTCTTTTGAATATAATATTCAATAATTTGTTCTTTTAATAGATGTTCTGTATTTTCCCTGTTGTGTAAGAAATTTCCCATTCCGAAAAGAGGAACAAAACATTTGGCAAGTTTAAAAAGTACTTTAGGTGGACAAACGTTATATTTTGTAAAAATACCAATCATATTACAAAAGAATTCTGGAATTGTATTTTCTTTAAATTTCTCACAGCATTGTTCCATTTCTTTCTTTAACTTTTCCAAGTCTTGTAAACCATGTACAGTAGACTCTTTTAATAATACATCAAAAAGTTTTTCAATATTGCAAGTATACGCATATAAGAATAACTCAAGAACAAACTTCTCTTCACTTTCATTTAAAGTAAAAATCAATCCCATATCCAAAAATCCCAAGTTATCGTCTTCATCAAGATAAAGATTTCCCATATGTAGATCTCCATGGAAAATAAGAGGCATTTGATGCAGTAATGCATAAAAAGAGACATAGATATAATCATTTATAGAAGTATTTATTCTCTTTTTATTTTCTAAAGTGTCTGCCATACGATTTACCGTTTTACCTTTAATAAATTCCATAACAATAATACGGTCTGTACATAATTCTTCATAAAGAGCTGGCAAAGTGAGTTTTTTATTTGTTAATTCTAAAGCATTCATTGTATCAGCAAATTCTTGGTATTTTAAGATATTTGCTTTCTCACTTTTAAAGTTCACTTCTTCACGTATCCATGACAGATATAAATCAAGAGCTTCATCACTTCCAATAAGATTATTTAGTTTAAAAAACTTACCAAATAGATGAATTAGACGTTTAATACGTTTAATATCTTTTTCGATTCTTTTATCGACATTAGGCCTTTTTATCTTAATCGCAACTTCTCCACCATTGTTTAAGAGTCCTTTATGTACTTGAGAGATAGAAGCAGAGCCTATTGGCTTTTCAAAAACCGCTAAAAACTTTTCTTCAAGAGGTATTCCATATTCCTTTTCAATAATCTTCCTTACCTTTTTAAAAGGAAGTGGATTACATTGATCACAAATATTAGCCAAATCTTTTCGATCATCTTCTGTAAATAAGGTCTCATGACTCTGCATAGCAAGCATTTGGGCAAACTTAATATAGACAACGCCCATTTTCTTCACAAAGTCAAAAACACATTTTCCCGTACTTATTTTAAAAATAAATTTTTTTATAAGCATAATC
>CATKZK010000026.1 GCA_949841325.1 uncultured Bacilli bacterium | reverse complement strand
TTGAGTACGCTGACTATAATAGTCAAGAAATATTAGGACAAGGAAATACCGCGAATACAGCTGCTGTATCTAGTGGAGGATGTAATACTTTAGGAATGAAATCAGGAACTTTAAATAATGATGGAAAACATTCAATGATTTACCGAGGGATAGAAGATATCTTTGGAAACCTTTATCAGTATGTAGATGGAATCAATGTAAAAAATCATCAAACCTATATCAATTATAATCCCAAGACATATCAAGTGGATACTTTTAATGGAGATTATCAAGCATTAGAATACGTAAATGCCAAAGAAGATGGTTACGTAAAATCTTTAGGGTATGATTCCAAACACCCACTTTTTTCCTTTGCTGTATCTTTAGGAGGAAGTGAAAATTCACCTATAAGTGACTATTATTTGCAAGCAACAGGAAAACGAATTGCCCTTGGGAGGAAGATGGAATAGTTTTCTTCGATCTGGTTTATGTTATTTTCCTTTTGATGGCGCTTCTACTATGCATGGGTTGGTGGTGGAGCACGTCTTCTTCGTTATGCTTAGATTTTTTACTATCTCTTATTGTACTTCTTCTATAAACGTGTTAAAATATCTTTAATAGGGGTGATACAATGTTTGAAAAAACGACACTTTTTGATATTGATGAAATCCAAGATGCTTTAGTGGAGACAACTTTAGATGAAATATGTGATGCAATAAAGGAAAAGGGATATAATCCAGTCAATCAAATTGTCGGATATTTACTTACAGGTGATGCTAGCTATATAACAACGTTTAAAGGGGCAAGAGAAAAAATCCTAACGGTAGAAAGAGCGAAGATGCTTGAAATTATCGTAAGGGATTATTTAGGTGTTTAATGAAGTGCTTAGGAATGGATTTAGGGACAAAGACATTAGGACTTGCAACCAGTGATAAACTGGGAATTATAGCCAGCCCTTATAAGACAATTCGCTATGAACAATTAGATGATCTAGTTGAAGAAGTTGTTTCAATCATTGAAGAACTTCACATAGAAGTATTAGTGCTTGGATACCCTAAAAATATGAATAATTCATTAGGATTTGCTGTAGAAAGAACGATGAATTTTAAAGAGAAATTAGAAAGTCGAATACATATGACAGTCGAACTTGTCGATGAAAGATTATCTACAGTAGAAGCTGAACATATCTTAATTGGCTCTGATGTTTCCCGAAGTGGCAGAAAAAAAGTCATAGATAGTGTTGCTGCAAGTATTATTTTAGATACCTATTTAAAGAAGAGAGGATAAATTTATGAAAAAGGGAATAGAAGAAAAAGAAGTTTTTGAAAAGACTGTTTTACAAGATGAAAAATTAATTATAAAAAATGATAAGGGTGAGCGAATTGAGTGTGATAAACTCTTTACTTTTGATTCAGATGAGACGGGGAAAAGCTATATCGCTTATACAGATAATACATTAGATAAAGACGGAAAAACGAGGGTTTATGCTAGTATTTATGATCCAACGGGAAAAGATCCTTCTTTAAAGCCGCTTACGAGTGAAAAAGAGTGGAAGGTCATTGAGATTATCCTTTCTGCTGCTCAAGAAAAATTTAAGGAAGATGGAAGTACTGATGATGGAAGAGAATAAAGAAAGAAAAACGAAGGAAAAAAAACTTCAGAAGAAAGTATTTTTAATTCTCTTTCTCCTTTTCTTTATGTGCATTGCTGCTTTTTGTGGATTCTTTTGGTATTCCTTATCACCAGTGAATAAAAAATACGAAGAAACGCATGATTTTATTATTGAAAGTGGCTGGGGAAAAAGCAAAATAGCAGATGAACTTGAAAGCAAAGGTTTAATACGAAATGGTTTTATCTTTAAAGTGTATGTAAAGCTTGCAAAATCAAAGACCTTTTTTTCAGGGACATATTCTTTATCTCCAAGTATGAGCGTAAATGAGATTATTAAAGTGATTACGAGTGGGAATTCAAAAGAAAATATGCAAAAGACGATTACTTTTGTAGAAGGGAAAAGATTTCCGTACTATGTAAAAAAATTATGTGATGAGTTAGGTTTTGAAGAAAACGACGTTTATACATTAACTTCTAGCGAGACATATTTAAAGAGTTTGATAGAGAAATATTGGTTTATTACAGAAGAAGTGTTAAAAAAGGATCTCTATTATCCGTTAGAGGGATACTTATTTCCAGATACTTATTCCTTTAAACAATCATCTACGATAGAGGAAGCCATCGATGTAATGCTTGCGGGAATGGATGCGAAGCTTTCAATCTATAAAGAAGAGATTGCAATGAGTGAGTATTCAATTCATGGTTTACTTACGCTTGCAAGTATGGTAGAATTAGAAGCTGTAACGGCAGAAGATCGCGCAATTGTTGCGGGCATCTTTATCAATCGCCTTCATGGGAATATTCCTCTTGGAAGTGATGTTACAACTTACTATGCAGTCAAAAAAGAGATGATAGAGTCTCTTACCAATAGTGATTTAAATCAATGTAATGCATATAATACTAGGGGAACCTGCGCAATAAGCGGGTTACCAGTTGGGCCAATGTGTGCAAGTTCATATTCTTCTATTGTGGCTGCAATAGAGCCTGAAAAGAATGATTATTACTTCTTTGTTGCAGATATTCATAATAAAATATATCCAACAAAGACGAGTACTGAACATGATCAGATTATAAATGATTTAAAAAATAAAAATATTTGGCCTAAATAAGAGGTGTAAATTTAAAAATGAATGGATTAATTAAAGAAATGGAGCATTATGCTGAGGCAAACAATGTTCCTATCATTGAGAAAGATTCAGCTGAATTTATCAAAAAGTACATCAAATTAAATGATGTCAAAAAAGTATTGGAATTAGGTACTGCTATTGGCTATTCAGCTATTTTAATGGCAAGTACAAAAGATGATGTCGAAGTGACAACCATCGAAAGAGATGAAAAAAAATATCGCGAGGCAGTAAAAAATGTCAATGCGTGTGAATTAGATAAAAGGATTAAATTGGTGTTTAATGATGCATTAGACGTAAATTTAGTGGGCCAGAAGTTCGATCTTATTTTTATTGATGCAGCTAAAGGACAATATATTAAATTTTTTGAGCGTTTTGAAAATTATTTAAATCCTGGAGGAGTTATCATAACTGATAATTTAAAATTCCATGGGTTAGTGAAAAATAAGGAAGCAATTCAATCGAAAAATGTCAAAGGATTAGTCGATAAAATTGAAAAATACATTGATTTTTTGAAGGGAAAGGAAGACTATACGACAAAGTTTTATGATATTGGAGATGGACTTTCTGTAAGTTTTAGGAAAAATGATGAAAACGTTAAAACGATTGATTAATATAAAATGTTGTGAGGAGATAGAAGAGTATAAGAAAATTGGGATTACCAATTTTCTTATATTTATACCTGAATTCTCGATAGCATATCCGACGATACCAATAGAAGATGCTCCTGATGAGGTCTTTGTCTATGTGAATCGCATTATGGATACAAATACAGTGACAAATTTCAAAAAAATCATTCCTCAGTTAAAACGATTTAGAGGAATTATCTTTGAAGATTTGGGTGTTTTTCACCTTTTGAAAGATGAAAAAATTCCTTTGATATGGGCACAAAATCACTTTGTGACCAATAAAGAATCTCTCAATTACTATTTAGAATCAGGATGTTTAAGTGCAATTATTTCAAATGAGTTACATAAGGAAGAGATTAAAGAAATGTTTTCATCATCTTTAAAGCCCCTTGTTTTTACTGTATTTGGAAAGAATAATGTGATGTATTCGAGGCGAAAGCTGCTTTCTAATTTTAATGAACATGTAGGGCTTGATGAGATGAATGATGTCGTCTTAGAGACAAAAAGGGGAAGTTTTTTTGCTCATGAAGAAGAAAATGGAACCCTTCTATTTGCCCATGAATATTTCAATTATTTAGAGTTTTCAGAAGAAATTCCAGATGAAAAAGTTCTTTACTATTTGATTCTTAATTTAGAATTTAGTGTTCAGGAAATTGGGGAAATTTTGGATGGAAAAGAAGTGGGAAATAGGGGATTTTTGGAAAAGAAAACAGTATATAAAATGGCAGAATACGACGATAAGAAGTAGGTGAAAACGTGAAAAATATTGAGTTACTAGCGCCTGCAGGATCATTAGAAAAGATGAAGATTGCTCTTCTTTATGGAGCAGATGCCGTTTATTTGGGAGGAACTGAGTTTTCTCTTCGGGCTAATGCTAAAAATTTTAGTCGAAATGAAATGCGAGAGGCTGTTACTTATGCGCATGAACGTGAAAAGAAAGTTTATGTGACAGTCAATATTGTTTTTCATAATGAGGACTTAGTGGGCTTAGAAGAGTACTTGCGATTTTTAGGAGAAATTAAAGTAGATGCTATTATTGCCAGTGATTTGGCCGTTATGAGTTTAATCAATAGAAAAAAGATTCCTCTAGAGTTGCATATCTCTACACAGGCTTCTATTTTAAATGAAGAAGCGGCGCTTTTTTATAAAGAGTTGGGAGCAACGAGACTTGTCTTAGCTAGAGAAGCAAACCGTGATGATATCAAGAAAATAAAAGAGACTACTGGATTAGAATTAGAATGTTTTATGCATGGAGCAATGTGTACAAGTCTTTCTGGAAGATGCGTACTTTCCAATTATTGTACCAATCGTGATTCAAATCGTGGAGGTTGTGCTCAAATCTGCCGTTTTGAATTTGATTATTTAAAGGATGGAAAAAAACAGAGCGAAATACCATTTTCAATGACCCCAAAGGATTTGAATATGATTCCTTTTATAGAAGAAATGATGAAAATAGGTGTGAATTCGTTTAAAATAGAAGGGCGAATGAGAAGTATTTATTATGTAGCCACAGTGATTTTAATTTATCGCAGGCTAATAGATAAAATTCTTGCTAATACTTTAACAAAAGAATATCAAGAATATGCTTTAAATATCTTAAATCGAGTAGCGAATCGTGAATCTGCTCCACAATTTTTTGATTCTTTGCCAGGAAAGAACGAACAGTATTTTTTAGGTAGACAAGAGATTTCTAATCAAGATTTTTTAGGTTTAGTCTTGGATTATCAAGAGGGTTTTGCTATAATTGAACAGAGAAACTATTTTAAAAGAGGTGATATTGTTCAATTTATAGGTCCAAACCTCGAAACTTTTGACTATAAAGTAGAAGAAATATGGGATGAATGCGATAATAAAATTGAAAAAGCTAATCATGCACAAATGATTGTGAAATTAAAAGTTAATGTAAAATTACAACAATTTGATATGATGCGTATAAAAGTGTTTGACATTTCATAAAAAATGTTGTAATCTTTTAAACGTAGTTTTAATAAATCATAAAAAGAAAGGTGATTATAATGTCAGGAAAAAAAGAGATAAAACTAACTCCAGCTGGCTTTTTAGAAGTTCAAGAAGAACTAAGCAAGTTAAGAGAGGAAGATAGACCAAGAATTATAAATGCGATAAAGGAAGCACGTGCTCAAGGAGACTTATCAGAAAATGCAGACTATGACGCAGCAAGAGATGAACAAGCAAAAGTAGAAGCACGTATTCAAGAGCTTGAATATATGGTAGAGCATGCAACGATTGTTGAAAAGGTAGAGAAGGGAATTGTGGGATTAGGTTCTACAGTAACTATTCAATACATTGAAGATGATGAGACAGATGAATACAAAATCGTTGGTTCTCTTGAAGCTGATCCTCTTGCAAATAAAATATCAGACGAATCTCCTATAGGGAAAGCTTTAGTAGGTTCAAAGATAAACGATGTTGTAGAGATTGCAAGTCCAGCAGGAAGTTACCAAGTAAAGATTGTTGCCATTGCGTAACTGTCTTTTTTATTGACAAGAAAATGGATATTTAGTATGATATAAAACGATGGAAGGATTAAAAAAATCATGAAGAAAAAGAGCAGTTTTGAAAATAAGTATCCTTTACTTGTCCCTTATATCCCAAATGAATTAATTAGGGAAAATATGACTTATAATATAGGTCTTGAAGAAAAATATAAGCATACGCAGGAGTTGATTGAACGTTTTATTTGCGAGTTAAGTAAATACTATGACGAAGAAGAGGTAAGCGATATGTTGCAAGAGACCTTTCTTAAATTAGAAGAAAGTGATTTTGTCTCCTTTATAAATGCTTATTTACATAGTTGTATGGAAATTAAGAAAAATAAAGAATGTCTTTTTTATTTTCGTAAAACTCTTCGTCTAGGGAAAGAAGCCGTCTCCTATATTGAAAAGAAGGGGATTATTATAGGCCGCAAATACATGGAAATTCCTCTGCTCGTGGCAGACTTAGAATATGAAAGATATGCAACTGGAGAGGAAAACTACAAAGGAAAAAGTTTAAAAGAAAAATTTGAAAGCTTAACACTCGAACAAAAAGGGTTTCTACTTCCTTTTGTAAAAGAGCAGGATACCTTCTTACTATCTATTCTCTTTTCTTCTTTTGAGGAACCTTTAGCAACTCTTATCGAATTTTTAAATCATAAGAATATAACACATCATATGATTAATAAAAAAAGTTATAATGCATTAGGAGAAAGTCTTTTTATCCGATTGATTCTTCTTCTTTTAAGACAGAGTACAAAAGAATTAGTAGATAATGTTGGTACTCTTTTAGAAAAAGAACGCTTTTCTATTCTAAGTTCTCTCATTCAGTGTGGATTACTTGAAAATCTAGAGGAAATGTCTTTAGAAGACCTAGAGACTTTAGATGATATGCAAATCATGGCGCTATTGACTAAAACGAAAAAAAATTTAAAGAAAAGTGATAATTAGAACACAATTTTACAATTTTTTTATCTTTCTTTTCGTATAATCTAAGTGGTGGTTATATGAAAAAAACGTTTAAGTCACATAAAAAAAAGAAGCATACTTTTCTCTTATGGGTGATACTTGGCATTTGTTCTGTTTTTTTAAATCAACTATTAATAGAAAATGTCAGCAGTGCCTATTTGTTAGACCGAGATTTAAAAGATGTAAAATTTCATCTTGATACAAAAAAAATCTTGCTTTTTTTAGGTTTCAATTATAAAGAGAAAGAAATGTCTCCAGTGACGAAAGAAACGACAACAACTAAAGTAGAAGTTCCTGTCTTTAATGAAACGTATTTAAAACCATCTATATATATTTATAATACACACCAGACAGAAGAGTATAAAGACGGAGATGTATTAAAGGCAGCAGAGTATTTAAAAGCTCAGTTAGAGCCACATGATATTGAAGTCATTGTAGAGACTACAAATATTAAAGAAGCTTTAAAGAAGGGGAATCTTGCTTATAAAGATTCCTATAAGATTACTCGTGAGCTATTGAATCAACATATTAATGATAATACGGTGCTTTATATTGACTTGCATCGCGATTCAGCTTCTTATTCAACCGCGACAACAGAATGGAACGGAAAAAAATATGCTCGAATGATGTTTGTGATAGGCGGGAAGCATGAGACATATAAGAATAATTATCGCATTGCTGATGACTTAAATAAACGTTTAAAGAATCAATATGCAAAATTATCAAGAGGAATTTTTGTAAGAGAGAATAGCAGTTATAATCAAGACTTAAATAGTAATGTTATTTTAATTGAAGTGGGTGGGCCTCACAATACAATGGAAGAAGTGCAAAACAGTTTACAAATTTTTAAGAATATTCTTTTGGAATATATAGGTGAATAATGGAGAAGGGGAAAAAAGGATATCATTGGTTTTTCCGTATTTTGGCTATTTTATTTATCTTATTTATGTGTCTTTATACGGTAAGTACCAATGGTTATCTGCAAAAAATAAATGAAAATAAAGCTCTTTTTACAGAAGAACAAATTAAACAGTTTGAGCAAGATGTAGAAAATGGGGAATATGTAGATATTAATGACTATATTTTACCAAATCAAGTGGATTACTCGAACTCTTATAGTCATTTAGGAGAAGATATTTCAGAGTTTATACAATATTCTGCAAATAAAACGATTGCCTTGTTTCAAGAAGTATTTTCATTCCTATTTGAATAATAAAGGATACTCAAAATGATGAGTATCCTTTATTTTAACTTTTTTAAAGCAACAGGATTATCAGTTGTAATGAAAAAATCTTCTATGTGTTCATGTAAAAATTCTAAAGAGAGATGTTTAGAAAGTTCGTCGATTTCTTCTAATTCATTTACTGTATAAAGGCCAACTGTTCCATATTTGTTTATAGCATAGGTGATATTTTTTTCCTTAATTGCATTCGAGAAACGCTTGCAAAATAAATCAAAACGTATCGATTTATTGATTCTTTTAGAATAGTTTTTAGCAGTACTTATCACTTCTGCAGATTTAACTCTTAATGAGATTGCATCTAGAAAAGGCATAAAATGGGTGAAAAACACAGTTATGCTATAATCACATAAGAGGTCACTTTTTATAATGGGATAATTCTTCTTTTTTTGGACTTTTTTTAAGATAGCTAAGTTAAGTGGCCAAAAAGATAAATGTATCATATTGTTAGCTAAATCTGGATACTTTTGAAGGATACAGGCTAGAGCTCTAAGATTTTTTGTTGTAACATTATCCCGATTGCTTAGGAGATAATCCTTTGTTTCAATTTTTATTACTTTTTCTTCTAAGAGAGGAAGAGAGTCTTGAAAAAAGTCAAGTAAAGATTCTAAAGAGACAACTTTATATTGTAATGTATTGGCATAATTTCCTTGGCTTTTTCTAAATTGAAAATTCATTTTACGAAGTTCGTCAAAAGAATAGTTTCTAACAAATCCTTCCTCATTTGTAATATCGTCAATGTACTTATCGTGAAGAACAACGGGAATATGATCTTTAGTAAAACAGATATCGAATTCAAAACCAGCACAGGCATCTAGCAGTTCTTTTCTCTTTAGGATTGTTTCTAAAACTTCTAATGAGTTTTCTGGATAATCTGTCATTTTGAAGCCTAAACGATGCGCTATGAATTTCATTTGTTTCAATTCACTAATAAACTTCTGTTTTTCCATATGCTAATCTCCCTTCAAATTTTCCATTTTACTTAATAAATTCTTTGAACATTATATCAAATATAAAAAAAAAAAACAACTCGAACTTAGGTAAAAGATAAAAGAAATTTTTCTTATGATAATTTGAATCAGCATTCTAGCTGCTTCTTTTTAATGATGATATTGATTTTTCTTTGATTTTATTGTATTATTTGCTATAGACATATGAATATTTCCTTTCTATTTGTAGCGAATAGATATTATAAATTATTTATGTGTCTTTTCAATGCATCTTTGTTGCACTTCAGATTTAAATTAACATATCCATAAAAATTTGAAAAATTAGCAAAATATGTTATAGTATTAAATGTCAGAGGAATATTTTCCCATGACGAAAAGACAGAACATTCATCAATTTTTAAAAGAAAGTGCACAATTCTGTTATATATGTAGTATGTGGCAATTTATTTGTCAGATTGATATTTATAAGTGTTGGTTATAAATATCTTTTTTTATTTTAATAATTTATTATTTAATATAATTTCATCAGATTCAATATAATACATATTTAATTTATTTAAAACTTGTTCACCGCATAGAAATAACATTGCTTTAAATGGACAATTATTATTTAAAGACTCTCTGCATAAGCTATTAATATTATTCGCAATAATATTACAATCATTTTGAGTCAAATCTTTAAAAGTAGTTTTTTTAGGTAATACATACCTGATAAATTCGTGATTTCTAGTAACTTCAACTGGAGTTTAAAATTCTAATAAAAACATGAGCATAAAGTTAGATTTTCTCCAAAATAGAGTATGAATACATTTAGAATCTGTTTTGTACCTCAACAGTATCTATTTCTACAATATTTAAATTTAGATTTGTACTTGTATATTCAAGGAAGCTTTCATATGTTCTACCAATAAGTATTTCTCTTTCTTGTCTAGATCCTCTTTTGTATTTTTTTCTTTTTTTATGTTTAACAATTCTGGGAAAGTCTAAAGGACCAAATTCAAAAATCCCATTATTTATATATCTGTAATAGGTACTTTTTCCAAAATTTAATACCTCAGGATGATTAATATATAAATGATTAGTAGTTTGTCCTTTTTAACTAAAGGCAAAATAACTTGATTAATATTATAAATTTCTTCATCAGTTAAATTAATAATTCCTTAACTTCCTTCATAACTCATCACTTCCATTCTCAAATAACAAAAAAACTAGACGGTACTTCTAGTTAATATTTATTACTCTCGAATAAAAAGTTCGAGTTTCCTATCCATCTGGTGCCTGCGGCCGGACTTGAACCGGCACGGTATCACTACCATTGGATTTTGAGTCCAACGCGTCTACCAATTTCACCACGCAGGCGACTAACACATTTATTATACCATATATTCTAATTAATTCTAGTATTTTTTATGTGTTTATTCAAAATTATTTTAAATAGAATTTTTTAGCAGGTTCTTCATAAACAAAGTTTTTGTCAAATTCATTATTTCTAATTCGAGTTATTAAGTCTTTTTTAGATGTGATAAATGATTCTGCGTGTTCTTCCGTAGAGATTTCTAACATTTGTTGGTATATATTTTGAATGAGCATCTCATACTCTTGACTTAAAAGCGCTTCTTGATAGTGTTCAACTAAATCCTTCTTATTTGATCTAAAATAGGGTAGTTCAAATCGAAATATTTGTGCCAATAAATCGATCGAATCTTTAAAGGAACATTGCTCAAAGTTCATTAAATAAGAAATCGCATTGTAGCTGATTTTACAACTGTGACAATATACAGTATTTGTATCCTCTGATACTCTCATAGATGGTCTTTTCTCAGGATGAAAATGACAGCAGAATAAATAACCACCATGATTATCCAATTTAATTTTTGATGAGATATTATTTGCAAGTGCTAATGCAAGTATAGATGAATGGCTAACGATGTATTGGCAATTGTTTTGACTATATTTTGTTAAAAGACCTGCATCATGAAAATTCCTTTTTAAGTCTAATAAGTCTTTATTAAAATCAATCCACTCTTGATCTGCATTTTTCATAGGATTACTTTGGCTAAGAAGATAGACTAGAGTACTATAATCTTCTCTGTACAGACCTTCTTGATGTCCTTTTTCTAATAAATCATTTAATATTTTTTTTAGTTCTAATAATGACATATGAATTCCTCCCAATACAATTTAAAAGGTATTCTACCATTATTAATAAAATATTTCAATTAAAATGAATCATTGTAAATATATTTTTGCTAACATACGGTTTGTTTTATACTTGAAAAGTGCCATAGGGGAAATAAGCATTTTATAATACATACTACAAAATTACATTTATAATTACTTTTTTAATTTTAGTTTGTTTTAAGATTTGATAACAAATTTATGTTAAAATTAATGGAAAGGGGGAAATAAATTGATAGCAATGAGCTTAAGAAAATAATAAACAATAATTTTTATCTTTGTAAATTGTAAAAAGGATTTAAAGACTTATAATATTCTCTAGGAGCATTATTAATTTTATACAATTCTCCTTTACTAGCTTGTTTTATTATTTGATGGGCGGGTTCAATATGTGCATCCATATTATCCGCAAAGTTAATAATGATAACTTCTAACATTTTTGGCATTACTAATGCACCCCATTCACTATATTCATTCATATGACTTCCAATTGTATGTATAACTTGATTTTTAAATTGCTCATCAATGTCATAATTATTTAAATAATTTTCAACAATATGAACACCTTCATATGAATGACCCAATAAAGATGCACTATTACCTTTATGTTTTTTATTATCACCATTTTCTATAAAATCATAGAAATCATTTGTTTTACCAATATCATGTAATAAGCCACCAAAAATAATTAAGTCCATATCAACTTCTAATTCGGGATATAAATTACAAATTGCAACAGCATTTCTAGTAACACAATATATATGATAAAGTAATCCTCCTTTAAAAAAATGATGACTACCTGTAGTTGCAGGTTTATTAATTAATTTTTCTTTAAAGTCTTTATAAATTATTTGACAACATTCTTTTAAAATAGGGTTCTTAATTTTTTCCATAAACTCCAAACATTTTTCATAATATGATTCTATACTGCTATCTAACATTTAAATTCTCCTAACTAAATTTACACATGCATAATTTCTATAAACATTATACACTAATTTTTAACATATAAAAACTCGAACTCTTATAATTTTTTTTAAAGTCCGAGTTTTCTATTCATCTGGTGCCCTAAGGGAGGACGTACAACAACACTACTTCTTTATAGAGTTATTAACAAAAATTGTAGTATCGTAGTTACAATGTGGACCTAATTGTTGTAATGTTTCATCACTTATTAAACAAAAATTCAAGGGTTCTATTCCTTTTTCTTTATTATAAATTCCATATACAACATCAAAATGTCTTGGTACTCCATCAATAGTTACTATATTCCATACGTGCTTAACTCTTGAACCATTTTCGAGTTCCCTTGTTTTTCCCATTATTGATGCAGATTCAATACCTAATTTCGAGCAAATATCATTTATAACAGGTACAATTCCTGAACATATTGTTTTCTTTAACAAAAATGGGGCATATTTATCACTAATTCTTATTCCCCAATTATTATATATGGAAATTAATGGACAAGAAACACTGCCATCATTATAATAATCAAGGTTATGCTCATACTCTATATTATTTACTAGCCAACTAAATATAAATTTCATTTTTTCTTCTGGAGATAAACCCAACGGTATTATGGAAATTAACTCATCTAACTGTTTATTATATTCTTCATCTAATTTTTGACAAAATACTTCCCATTCACTTTCAAAAATTTCTCTTGAGACAACTTGTCCTAAGCTATTATAATAAGTTCTATTTTTAATTGTAAATCCCATATAAAATCTCCCTTATATTTCGCATATTTGTTGTTGACAATATGCAAGTGTGTTTTACTAAATTGACAAAATTTATCTAAATTCGTTGTACTGCAATAAATAATTTAGTATAATTTATTTAGGAATACTCTAACAGTTGAGTGCTTACCTCCGAAAGGAGGTGATGAAAATGACTAAGAAAGATTTTTTAATCTTTGCTTTAATCGTTATCATCATTCTACTTATTCTTCTATTATTTAAATGATAATGAATTATAAAAAGAAAACGCACTCAATCTAACAAGATTAAGTGCAAACCAATTTAGTGAGTACTCAACTTTGCGATGTTAAGTATTCCCTTTTTTATTTTATGCAAGTTTCCTTGACATATTCATAATAACACAAAAACGGCTTTTTGACAAGTCGTTTTGCTATTTTAACTCGAAGTTCGAGTTTCCTATCAATCTGGTGCGGGTAACAGGACTTGAACCTGCACGGATTACTCCACTAGATCCTAAGTCTAGCGCGTCTGCCAGTTTCGCCATACCCGCATAAGTGGTGGATCTTGTAGGACTCGAACCTACGACCGCCCGGTTATGAGCCGGATGCTCTAACCAACTGAGCTAAAGATCCATATTGCTTCATGCCTACTAAATATATCATAAAATATGAGGAGATGCAATCATTTTTTTTAAGATTTTTTAGATGAAAATAAGCTTTATTTCCTTAAAAAAAACAGTGAAAATTCCTTCTTTTTAGAAAAAATTGTAAAAAGAGGCATTAAAAATTTGCTTTTTTGAAAATTTTATGTTAATATAGTCGACATCTTTAAGGGGGAAAGAGGATTATGAAAAAGATAAACACAAAATTAGTAGCAATTATCATGTTAATTGCAGTTGTCCTTTTTGGAGGTATGAGTATCACCAAAGCGGCAACAAATTTACCGGCATCAGTAACAACTGATCGTACAGCAAATGCCAATTTACAAGGTGGATTAAAGGAAGTAGAGTATATTAAAAACTTCCCAGTCGTTTTAAAAACTGCTGAAAATGGAAAATATTTCGTATACTGTATGAATTTATCAGCAACTTATGCAGCTGATGTAACATTTACAAAAACAGGTGAAGTAGATGAAGGGTATAACTACATTTTAACTCACAGACCAAATACAGGAGATAAAGAAAAAGATTTCTATATTGCTCAAATGGCTGTATGGTATTATGAAGATTACCTAAATCAAAATAACTTCAACTTAGTGTCTGAAGTAAAAAAATACATCATCAGACATAAAGATGACAACAATGATGTTAGTAAGCAAATTTATGCTCTATATGATGGTGCTAAACATTATAAAGAGAAGAAACATGAATTATCATTAGGAAAAGACAACATCACATTTACAAAACAAGGTGACTATTTTGTATCAAGTGAGATTAAAGTGAATGCAACAAACATAGATAGTAAAATTAAATATTCACTTAGCAAAGCACCAGCAGGAGCTCAAATTGTTAAAAGTGAAAATGGTGTTATCGTAAGAGTACCAGTAAATAAAATTAGTGTTGGAAAACAAATTACTTTAAGTTTACATGTTGAAGGTTCTTATACAAAATATAGAGGATATTATTACTTCCATAGTTCTAAGTATCAAAGATTATTATTCCAAGAACCACTTGAAGAATTAGTAACACTTAAAGATGAAATTCCAATGACGATTCAAAATCGTGCTGAAAAATATGAAGTAAATATTAGTAAAACAGATATTACTGGAGAAAAAGAAATCAAGGGAGCAACATTAGTTGTTAAAAATGAAGAAGGAAAAGTAATTGATACATGGGTATCTGATACGACTTCACATAAAATGATGTTAGCACCTGGGAAATATAGTTTAACAGAAACTATCGCACCTGAAGGTTATCGTTTAAGTAAAACTACAGTTGAATTTATGTTAGATACAATGGGTGGTCTATATGTAAAAAATGATAAAGGATCATATGTATCAGTTGATCGTGTTATAATGGTTAATGAATTAAAAGACGTTGTAAGTTTTGCAAAGAAAGATACAAAAACAGATGAATTTGTAAGTGGAGCAACACTTGTAATTAAAGATCGTAATGGAAAAGTAGTACATACATTTACATCAACTGATAAGGTTTATTCTCTTACATTAGATGCAGGAGAGTATACATTGTCTGAGTTAAAAGCTCCTAATGGATATGTATTAAGTAAAGAAGTAATCTATTTCAATTTAAATAGTGATGGAACACTTAAAGTAAAGAATAAAGAGGGAAAATACATTGATAGTGCAATTATTACATTCTACAATTCAAAAAGTACAAAAGAAATTGTTGAAGTTCCAGCAACTGACAAATCAGCAACATTAATGATTATCGGTGGTATTGCATTATTGATTGGTGGTATAGCTTGTGCTAAAAAAACTATCAAAGAATGTTAAGGCTACTCTTAGCATTCTTTTCACCATTATTGGGTTATATCTTATTCTCTGTAATTATTTTATCGGAATTAAGGAAAATGTTTTTACTAATAAAAATATGGCTTTAATGTCGAAACAAGTAGTTGTAGTAGAGAATTTAGAAGAAATAAATGAAATAGATTATGAACCAACTGTGGATGAATTTGATGATCGTAAAGATAATTATATTGGTTATTTAGAAGTGCCAGATGTCTCAATAAGAAGAGGATTCGTAGCGGAAAACTCTAAATATAACAGTGTTGGCTATAATGTCATGCTTGTAAGTGGATCAGATATGCCAACAAAGCAAAAAGGAAATTTAATTCTTGCAGCTCATCGTGGAAATAGTGCAGTATCATTTTTTGATAAATTATATTTATTAAAAGAAAACGCTCAAGCTAAAATTTATTATCGCAATAAAGTGTATACATATGAATTAAAAAATTCTTATACTGTTCCTAAAGTTGGAACATTAGAGATTACGAGAAATGAAGAAAAAACAACCTTGACATTAATTACATGTACAAGGGATGATAAAACAACTCAGACAATATTCAACTTTGAATTAGTAAGTGAGGGGGAATAAAGATGGCAGAGTTATCTATTTTAGAAATGATTAAATATACAATAAAGGCATTTCTTGATTCAAAAGTGATTGTATTACTTGTTTTAGAAGCACTTATTTTACTTGTATCTTTTGTTTTTAGTAAAGTCATGAACAAAAAGGTGGTGCATGTTACTTCTATTTTTGCAAGTCTTACTATTTTAGGATTCTATATTACAAATTATGTAGGAACAATAAAAGTATTTATTGATAATATTTCTACACAAATTGTTGAACTTATTTATTTTCCTTCAACACTTGAATTCTTTATTGTAATGTCTTTATCTATTCTTATTATGTTAGTAACTCTACTTCTTAAAAAGAGTAGTACCTTATTAAAGGTGATAAACACTTCAGTGCCAATTACAATATCATTTTTATTCTTATGTATAATTGAATATATTAATACGAATGAAGTTGCTTTTGATGAGTTTAGTGTTTTTACAAATCCTGTACTAATGAGTTTATATGAACTTGCTATGGGTGTGTTTATTTCATGGATTATAGTTCTTTTAGTTATTAAAGTAGATAAGGTAATTATTCATCAAGTCACTTTACCAAAATTGAAAGAAAAAACATCTTTAGTCACAGTTGACTTAAGTCAGCTTGACGAAGATGAAGAAATTGAATTGCCTCGTTTAAAGAGCAAAGTAAGTCGATAAAATAGATTTTAAACATCATTATTGAATGGTGTTTTTTTCTGTAAACAAACTGTACAAATTGATATTTTCTATATAGAAATGACCAAAACATATGTACAAAAATGATACAATGATAGTAGGAAAGTACGTCTATTGGAGGATATTTATGAAAAGAAAGAATATATTAATCTTTGCAATTTTGTTGATGGCAATTGGATTTGCTGCAGTATCAACAACCTTATTTCTAAATGGAAATACGAATGTGGCAAGTAATACACAAGACTTTGATGTGTACTTCAGTAAGGCTTATGAAAATGGAGTAGAAAATAATACATTGATTCAAGATAAGACGCATATTACTTTTGCAGCCAATTTAAAAGAAATCGATGAAGTATATGAACTAAAATACGAAGTGACTAATGCAAGCAAGAACTATGATGTAAGTGTAAGTATCCATGTACCAAATGGAAATGAATACCTTCAAGTCACC
>CATKZK010000025.1 GCA_949841325.1 uncultured Bacilli bacterium | reverse complement strand
TCAATAAACCAAATTAATATAAACAAAATAAAACCAATCAAAACCAACATAATAAAAAATGCTAAAGCAAAAGTATCTGTATTAACATAATCAAAAAATTCTTTAATTGAATAAAACATAAAATCGCTCCTTCTAAAATAAAAGAACTATCCAATATGGATAGTTCCTTCATTGGACTAAATACGAATTCGTCCAGTTGCAACTGCCATTGTGAATGTATTAGTAGCCTTACGTACTCCAAGCCAAGCAAGGAAGAACATCATACCAACACCAACAACACTAGCAAGTACTGCAATTAATTGAGGTACAGTGATTGAACTTTGTAAAGCCTGTGTATAAGGCGAAAAGTCAATTGCTGTTGAAGCCTCAGTCAAAACTGGTAGCATAGCCTAACCCCCTTTTATTTATATAAAAATCTAAATTAGATTTTTATAACAAATAACAATCTTGGTAGCCTCGACCCGAGGCAACCACCAAAAAATTTATTCTTCTTTTTTTTGCATGTATGAAATGTATTCAGCAATTAATTTTCTCTTTTCATCAATTGCCTCAATGAATTCTTTCATACCTTTTTTCTTCATAGCCTTTTTATCAGATTTTAACGTTTCTTTAAAATCTAATAAATGATTATTGTAATCTATCAGTAAAGTTTTAATCATTTCAAAATTATCACTTTCAACTGTATAAACTTTTTCATATTTTACATCTTGAGTTTCCCACATACTATAATTCCTTTCCATTTACACTAGCAAGTTTCATCTTGTATTGACCTTCTTTTACTTTTACAACATCAACGTCAATATCGATTTCTTTTTCTGCCGAAATCAAAGGAATTAAGTTATCAACTGCACTATTTGGAATAGAAATAGTATCGAAATCATAACCTTTCTTTCTATCAGTATCTACCTTTTTAGCAATGATACCTCTAGCATAATTAATAACCTCTCCAGTTTTTTCATTTACAAAAGTATTCTTTTGTAATTGCATTAACAACACTTTCATATTTTCACTCCTTCCGTATTGTGATTTAATCTTACATCAAAAAAAATTGAGGTATGACCCTCAACTAAATTTATATACATTATAAATTGTATCTGTTTGTACTTGTACTACATCTTTTTTCCTAAATAAATAAGCAAATTGCTTTTTTCTACGATTAAAATATAAAGCAAGTTCCTCTAAATTATCAATATAGCATACAATGTTATCATTTTTATCATAAACAATAAAATAAGCCTTTTCCATATAACCTTTCTAGAAAATCTAGAAAAGGTTCTAAATCCCTTCACTCGCACCATAAAAAAATAACCAAGCTAATTGCTTGGTTTTTATATAGCTTCTATTTTGTAGAAGTTTTTTTAATATACCCATCTAATACTGCTTTATCAATTATTTTTTGATAAATGGGTTTCATATGTTCTTCTTTTACTTCCTCTAAGAAAGAAGATAACGGTAACCAACCAACATTACTGTTTTCATCTTCTTTTATTTTTAAGTTTTCTCCTTCCTCTACTTCTAATAAATAGGCAACCGAAATATGAATATGTGAAGTAACATACTTTCCTTTTTTTATATGACCTAGAACAGATAAAACATCTAAAGAAGCAATTTTTTCACTAAGAACATTTACTTTTTGTACGCCAGTTTCTTCTTGGACCTCTTTTATAGCAACTTCTAAGAAATTGTCATTTCCATCTGCGTGTCCACCAGTCCATGACCAAGAATGATAAATATTATGATAAACCATTAAAACCTTATCTCTACTTTTATTTAATACAAAACCAGAACATGTAAAATGAACAATATCATTTTTTCGTGTTAAAACGTCTTCAAATAAATCTAAATATTTTAATATCATCTTTTTATCTTGTTCTTCTTGCGCATTATAAGGCTCATATTGACTTATTAATTCTTTTAAATTCATACAAAATCCTCTCAATTCTTTTTCATTATAACATAAAATTGATATTTTCATCACTATTTGTTATAATAGAAAACAATTTTTAGAAAGGAGTATGTTATGAATTTAAATTATATTACTACTTTAAAAGATGAAGAATGGATTGCATTAATCAATTTCAGTATGCAACACCATTGTAGAAAAAAAGGAATAGAACCTCCAAAAGCAATTACTTGGGTAGAACGTCATCAAGAACCAAATAGAAAAGATTTGAATGGAAATCAATACGTCCTTATTAATACTGGAGATGGAATACATACTTTGGATACTTATAGAGCTAGCGATTTTCATCTATGCACACAAAATGTAGGATTGTATGGAGAATATCCACCTATTGTATTAGACCAAGAACTAAGAATTTTTCTAGCTACACGATTTAAAGAGGCCTATGTAAAATCATTGGGAAGTTACCTTCAAAAGCAAATAGATGAAGAATTAGCGATGTTAGCAGAATATACCACTATTACAAAAGAAAAATAATTTTATTTTGAAAACTAGTAATTTTAATTGCTAGTTTTTATTATCTTTTATCATTTTATGATATAATATTTTTGGTGAGAATATGAATGTTTATCAAAGAATAAATGAAATAACAGAATATATCGACAATCACTTAGAAGAAAAAATAGACTACAATATATTAGCACGTATGATGGGAGTAAATTCTTATACGATGCAAAGAATTTTTTCGCTATTAACCAATATAACACTATCAGACTATATTAGAAAAAGAAGACTGTCTTGTGCTGGATATGACTTTATTAGTAATAATGAAAAAATTGTTGATGTAGCAATTAAATATCAATACGATAGTGCTACAGCATTCTCTAGAGCATTCGCAACTTTTCATGGTATTAATCCAAGCAAAATAACAAGTACTACTACTCTAAAAAATTTTCCTAGAATTATTTTAAATGAGATAGACACATCAACTGAAAATATGGAATATAAAATCATAGAATTACCAGAAATGACTATGTATGGAATAGGAGTAGCTACTGATAATGCTCATATTAAAGAGGATGCTCCCGATTTTTTTATGAAAATGGAAGAAAAATATAAGAAAGAATATGGCCCTATCCCCTATGCGTTAATTTCTTATAAAGAAGAGGAACACATACATTGTAATTACTATTATATATTATATGAGCAAGAAATCCCTACTTTTAAAAGAATAACTATCCCAACTAGTAAATGGCTTGCCTTTCGAATTCCTAGCCAGGAAGCTGAAGATATTCATGCCATATCCCAACAGTTCTATTTAGAATTTTTACCAAGTTGTAAATATAGCTTAAAAAGCATTCCTGAACTAGAGTACTACCATGATGATATAACAGACTTTTTAGTAGCAATTGAATAACTGACTTTTTTGATAAATAAAAAGTCAGTTTTTTTTCTCCTTTTTTTGATATAGTACTCATTGAGGGGCGGTTTTATGGGGTTAACGTCAGAAATCTTTTTAGCAAATTCTAACATATCAGAAGAAAAATGGTTAGAATTTATAAAAACTATATCAAATTATCAAGGGCTATTTAAAAAATGGAAACTAACCATAGCAATCTATAATAATGAAATTCACTATTATGTAAAAACGAAGTATAGTCTTCCTTCTACTATTCACAATTTATCTGATTTTGTTTTAAGACAGTGTGAAGAAATAGAAATAAAAAACTATATATATTCTTTACCTACTTTTAAAACAGTTAACAAACTAATTGATATTTTAGAATACTTTGAGATAAAAAAAGAAGAAAAATTAAGATTTATTGAAATAGAATTTCGTAAATTAGGAGACACTAAAATTCATTCTAAAACTTATTTCTATTTAGAAAAAGAGAATGTTTTCTATCGACATAGGAATTTATTCTCCTATCCTTCTTCTATTTTAACTTTAAATCTAGACAAAAATACTCGTTTTTTCTATAAAAGTATACCAAAGTATCTAGATATTCAAAAAATATTACATCTCTTACAAAGTGAATCTAGTTCTTCGATAGTAAAAATAGATACATTTCCTTATTTACAAGGGGAATTTTACTTAAAATTAAATCATTATGAATTCAATAAACACTCTCTAATTTTGGGAGCAAGTGGAGCTGGAAAATCAAAATTCATCAGTCTTTTCATCCATAATATTTATAAAAATCCAGCATTTAAAAATCAATATAAAGTTGTTATTATTGACCCACATGCCGCTTTAGAAAAGGACATTGGAGGGATTGGAAAAGTAATTGATTTTAAAACAAATATAGACAGTATCAATCTATTTAATAACAATCAAAATGATATAATATCTTCTACTGAACTATTATTAGAATTATTCAAATCTTTAATTGCAGATCAATATAATTCTAAATTAGAAAGAGTTCTAAGGCATTCTATTCATCTACTTTTATCTGTAAATGATTTTACATTCCATACACTAAGAAAATTATTACTCGATATAGAATATCGTACTCTTTTGCTAAAACAACAGGCACGAGTTTTACCAGTAAGTGTAACAGAATTTTTTCTTTCAGACTTTAATGATTTAAAAACAAAATCCTATGGAGAAGCCATTTCTCCTATCATTTCCTTCATTGATGAAATGGAAATGATTCCAATTTTTAATCAAAAAAAACAAAACATCTCTTTAAAAGATACAATACAAGAGAATTTTTTAACCATTTTCTCACTAGATAAAACAAAACTTGGAGATAAAAGTGTAAAAACCATTTCAGGATTAGTGATGCAACAACTACTTACCCTTGTCCAATCTCAACCATTTGATGAACATATTATTTTTATTGTAGATGAAGTAGCAGTAGTAGAAAATCCAATATTATCTCGTTTTTTATCAGAAGCAAGAAAATATAATTTATCCATCATTTTAGCGAGTCAATATTTTAATCAAGTGTCCAATAATTTAAAAGACTCCATATTTGCAAATACTATAAACTATTATCTATTTCGCGTTTCTAGAACAGATGCTTCCCTACTAGTAAAACACTTACCTATGAAAGTTCCTTTAGAAGATACTGAGGAAGCAAAAGCCAAATTATTAACAGAATTAAATAATCGAGAATGTATTATGAGAATAAATGCAAATGGCATATTGCTTCCCGCATTTAAAGCAAAAACAATGGACTTTGAAAGTATCCCAAGAATAAAAAAGGAAGCGGTAGAAAGTTCTCCTTCTTCCCAACCAAAACAAGAGAAAAAAATAGAATTTTCTATTGGAAATACTACTAGTTTAAAGGACATTTTAATTACTCATTCATCAAAAAGAGGAGGAATAGAAAATGAATGATTCTATGGCTATGACAATCATTAATAAAATATTTCAAAATATTTTTGAGCAACAAAATCAATGCTCATTAGAAACAATTTTAGAAAAATTTGCATTTGATGTAAAATTACCCAAAAAAGTAAATGATTCTACTACCAATGAAGTTACTTGGGCAGATGCTATCAGTAGTGGTAAATTCATTACTTTAAACAATATGGAGAAAAGAGATATTGACACTGGTTGGATGTTACCCAAAAAAAATGTTAGCAATTTACAAGAAATCATCGATATATGGAACCAGGTAAATTTAACCACAACAGAAAGAGTATATGACTCTATCAATGTGGCCAAAAGTGATACTATTTACCGCTGTGAAAATATTTATCAATCAACAGACTGTAGTGATTCTAAAAATCTTATCTACTGTGATTCCTGTGGAAATAGTGAATTTTTATTAGCATCCCAAAGGACTAGTTCTTCCCTCTTTTGTATTAAAGTAGATGACTCCAAAGACTGCAGTAACAGTTATCATGTTATTTGTTCCAATAAGGTAAGTAATTCTATCTTTATTCAAGACTGTTTTAACTTACATGAATGCATCTTTTGTTCCCACATCGCTAATAAAAAGTTTTGTATTGCTAATATGCAATTTGAAGAAGAGGAATATTTTCAAATTAAAAAAATTATTATTGAATGGATACTAAATTCTTAAAATCTATTTACATATGCTTTTCACTCTATTATAATGATAGCTATGAAATTACAGCTAGTCAATATGGGATTGAAAAAGCAGTAGAATACAGCAATAAACATCCATCTTATTTAACCTATACACTTCAAACAACATTAAATGAAGAAGAAATTCACTCTAAAGCAAAATAAAAAAGGTAAGATTTTACCTTTTTTATTTGTCTAACATATTTAATAAATTAATTTTAAACATATCTTTATCAGAATGTTGTTTAGAGACCATTACTCCTTTGTAAGTTACTAGTTCACTAGCATGTCCCTCACTTAGAATATCCATTGGTTCAAACTTGTCCAACATTACAATCTTTTCATTCTCATAAACTAAATAATATAATTTGATATCTCCATGCACCTTTGAAAAAAGGGCATCTGTAGGAAGCTTTAATTCATAAGTTTTTGTTCCATTTGTCTTGTTTGTTGAAATCAACTTTCCTAAAAACTTTCCTTCCTTTAAGGCTGGGTAATACTCAAAATATAATTTTTTGTATGCGAGCATATTATACTTCTTTAAAGAACGCTCTAGCTTTTTAAATTCATTTTCATTTACATAGTCGAATAGATATGTCCCTTTCACAGTACACCCCTTCCTATTATAGTATTATATTATCCTTATTCTAAATTTATGATAACATATAAGATTTTTCCTGTCAAACAAAAAAAGCGTTTTTCAACGCTTCCTTTATGCTTCCTTTACATTACCAGTTTGATAATATCCTTGATTTATTAAAGATGAATCAACTGGGTCACATGTACTCCATTTAATATCTGTAGTTCCACCATTATATACTCTAGTTCTTGAACGATAGTAAACTTGTGTTCCGTATACTGGAACTTTTACTTCTTCATAAACTGGAACTTGTTTAGTAGCATATACTGGTGTTTTCTTTGTTGAGTATACTGGAACTTGTCTAGTTGAGTATACTGGAACTTTTCTTGTTCCGTATACTGGAACTTGTTTAGTTTCATATACTGGCTCAGTGGCATATACTGGAACGTCTACTGTTACTGTTTCTGTTTTATAAACTGTTTGAATTTTATATACATCCCAAGTATAAATTGTGACTGTTGCACAACTTGAACAGCTTTGTGATGTAGTTGAACCAGTTTTAACATACTTGTATTCACTAGTATCTGATGGTACTGTTCTACCTGAACCTGAAGATACACGGGTACTTGTAGTACCAGCAGCAACTTTCTTAGTAGTTGTTTGTTTTGTTGTTCCTACTTGAACTTTCTTAGTACCTGTTTGTACTTTTTGCGTTGTATATCCTGTAATATATTTTTCTGTAGTTGTTCCTGATTGATATTTTTCTGTTGTATATCCTGAAATATATCTAGAAGTTGTATATCCTGAAATATAAGTTTCATTCTTTGTACCTGTTTGTTTTCTTTCAGTTGTATAACCAGTAACAACTCTCTCTGATTTTGTTTCTACTTGCGTATTATCACTTGAAGAAATTTTTGTTGTTGTCCATGATGACCATTCACCATAAGGTCCCCAACTTCCATTTGTTACTTTCTTATATTCACAAATGTATTTCTTAGTTGAACAAGCTTTTTCATAACCTGCTTTATCTGTTAAATTACCTTTATCGTCATAGTATTTTCCATCTACAACTTTACAATAATATTTTACTGAACAAGCTTTCTCATAACCTGCTTTATCTGTTAAATTACCTTTATCGTCATAATATTTTCCATTTACAACAGAACAGTAATATTTATTTGGCGTTGTACAAGCTTTTTCATACGCTTCTTTATTAACTTCATTTCCACTCGCATCATAGTACTTACCATTTACGATTGAACAGTAATATTTAGGCTTTTCACAATCACAATTATTATAATAATAATTATTTGTAATATTTGTAACTTTATTTACTGTAGTATTGTTTGGTTTACTTGGAGCTGGTTTAGAAGGAGTAGTTGGTTTTGCTGGAGTTTGTTTCTCACAAACACCTGTAGCATCACAGTAATCATAGCATCCTAAGTATACAATGATATAATCCTCTTCACTACCACAACTTAAGTTAACCTTCATTTGATATTCATTTTCGTATTTTGTTACAGAAACATAAGATTTATTAACATCACATGCATTTCCATTTTTATCTGTTAATTTCAATACTAAATGCTTATCATACATTTGTTGTAATGTCATCTTATCAGATTGACCAACTTTAGCTGGTAATCTATCTGTTGTATAATATCCAACAGCAGCCTCTTTCATAGCAACGACATTATTTGCAAATATCTGATTATATAATACCGCTAATTGATCAACATCAAAGTCTGATTGAATAATTTGGGTACTATTTCCTTTGTTATTGTCCTTAATATATTTTTTCATGTAATCCTTAGTTGGGAATAACCAAATTAGGATAAAGACAAATAATACAATGAATAATACCTGTAAAATTAAATCTCTTACTGAAAAACTTTCTCTTCTTTCTTCGTACATAAAATTTCCCCCTTTTCAATGAGATGGCTCATATACTACCACTTTTTTTTTATATTGTCAACTTTTTTAAATAATTTTTTATTTTTTCTTAATTTTTACAATTGTACAGCCTATATTTCCTTTGAATATCTGATATTCTACTACATTTTTATTTCTTTTTAAAGTCTCTAATGTCTCTTTTTTTAAAATTCCATTTCCAACACCATGAACAATTACTACAAATTCATTTTTCATAATAACGTTATCTTGAATAAATTCATTAATTTTTATTCTAGCATAATCTCTATCATAACCATGTAAATCTAATGATGGAAATTGATCAATAAAGAAAATATCACTTAACTTCATTGTAAATTTCTATCATATCATCTAATTCAAAAATAGAGTTTCTGCCACCTATTCTAGTAACAGACATAGCACCAGTCAAATTAGAAAAGCGAAGAATTTTGCTCATAGGCCAATTTTGAGCAATCCCATAAGTAAATGCTCCATGGAAAATATCACCAGCCCCAGTAGAATCAATTGCTCTTACTTTTAAAGATGGGACAATTTCTATTTTTCCTTCTTCATTACGATAAGCACAGCCAGTCGCTTCTAATGTAACAATAATTTCTGTATGAAATTCATTTTCTAATTTTGTAATAGCATGCTCTAGACTTTCATTTTCATAAATAGAGATTCCACTAATCTTTTCAGCAAAGTCTTTCGAACAAACTACATAATTCACCATACGACATAACTCTCTAATTGCTCTTTTCGTACGACCTGCATCAATAATGCTAACTGCATTAGGATATTTTTCTATCATTTTTTTAGATATTTCAGGCTCTTGACCATCTATTAAAATAATATCTGGTTCTATATCGATATCTACATCATCCATATTCATATCACTTGGACGATAAGTTAAAATTGTTCTACTTCCATTCTCTCGATTTGCAATAATATAACTAGAAGCAGTAACATGATTTTTACTAACTTGTAAGTAATCGGTATTTACACCTACTTTTTGATATTCTTCTATAATACGATGACCATATAAGTCATCCCCTACGATACCAGCAAAATAAGTACTTATCCCCCATTTTCCTAAAAGATAGGCTGCATTACCAGCAGGACCACCACCACATTCAATTCTTTCTTGAACTCTCGTTTTTGTATTTTCTTTAGGAAATGTATCTACAGGAGTTGTAATATCATAAGCAGCATGTCCAATACATAATACCTTCATATTATCACCAATTCTATTATATATAAAATAAGAAAGAATTGCAATGACTTAAGTATTTGAAATGTCAAAAATATGTTAAAAAAGAGGAAAAAGTATTTTCCTCTTTTTATTATTATTATTGATTTTCTTTAATTGCAGCTTGAGCAGCAGCTAAACGAGCAATTGGTACTCTAAATGGTGAACAAGAAACATATGTTAATCCTATATTATGACAGAATTCAACACTTGATGGATCTCCACCATGCTCTCCACAAATACCAAGTTTGATATTTGGTCTTGTAGATTTACCTTTTTCAACTGCAAGTTTTACTAAAGAACCTACACCAGTTTGATCGATTCTTGCGAATGGATCTTGCTCATAAATCTTAGTTTCATAGTAAGATTTTAAGAACTTACCAGCATCGTCTCTTGAGAAACCAAATGTCATTTGAGTTAAGTCATTTGTTCCAAATGAGAAGAATTCAGCTTCTTTAGCAATTTCATCAGCTGTTAAAGCAGCTCTTGGAATTTCAATCATCGTACCAATATGGTATTCCATATCAGAATTCTTTTCTTTCTTAACTTCTTCAGCAGTAGCAACTACTACATCTTTAACATATTTAAGTTCTTTTACTTCTCCAACTAATGGAATCATGATTTCAGGAACGATATCATATCCTTCTTCTGCTTTTACTTCAATAGCAGCTTCCATAAGCGCTCTTGTTTGCATTTTAGCAATTTCTGGATAAGTAACTGCTAAACGACAACCTCTATGTCCCATCATTGGGTTAAATTCATGTAAATCATCACATTTTTGTTTTAATTGTTCTACAGTAACTCCCATTTCACTAGCTAATGCTTCAATATCTTTTTCTTCTTTTGGTAAGAATTCATGTAGAGGTGGGTCTAGGTAACGAACTGTCATTGGTAGACCTTTTAATTCCTTATACATTGCCTTAAAGTCACCTTTTTGGAATGGAATTAATGCATCTAATGCTTTTTCTCTTTCTTCTACAGTATCAGCAAGAATCATCTTTCTAATAGCAGGAATTCTATCTTCCTCAAAGAACATGTGCTCTGTACGGCATAGACCAATACCTTCAGCACCTAATTCAATAGCTTTTTTAGTATCTGTTGGGTTATCAGCATTTGTTCTAACGCCTAATTTTCTATATTTGTCAGCCCATGCCATAACACGTCCAAATTCTCCAGCGATAGAAGCATCTACAGTAGGAATAGCTCCATCATAGATATTACCAGTAGTACCATCAATAGAGATTACATCTCCTTCATGATATGTTTTTCCAGCTAAAGTAAATTCTTTCTTAGCTTCGTTCATGGCAATTTCTCCACATCCAGATACACAGCAAGAACCCATACCACGAGCAACTACGGCAGCATGTGATGTCATTCCACCACGAACTGTTAAGATACCTTGAGCAGCTTTCATACCGCCGATATCTTCTGGTGAAGTTTCAAGTCTAACTAAAATAACTTTTTCTCCTGCTCCACCTAATCCTTGTTTTTCAGCTTCTTCAGCAGTAAATACAACTTTACCACAAGCAGCACCAGGACTAGCTCCTAATCCTTTTCCGATTGGTTTAGCAGCTTTTAATGCAGCAGCATCAAATTGAGGGTGTAATAATGTATCTAAGTTTCTTGGATCAATCATAAGTACTGCTTCTTCTTCAGTACGCATTCCCTCATCTACTAAATCACAAGCAATTTTTAAAGCAGCTTGTGCTGTTCTTTTACCATTTCTTGTTTGTAACATATAAAGTTTACCATGCTCAACAGTAAATTCCATATCTTGCATATCTCTATAGTGAGATTCTAACGTTTCACAAACTTGTTTAAATTCTTTAAATGCTTCTGGGAATTTTGTTTCCATTTCTGTAATATGCATTGGTGTACGAACACCGGCAACTACGTCTTCTCCTTGTGCATTTGTTAAGAATTCACCAAATAAACCTTTAGCTCCTGTTGCTGGGTCACGAGTAAATGCAACACCAGTACCACAGTCATCACCCATATTACCAAATGCCATAGATTGAACGTTAACAGCAGTTCCCCAAGAATAAGGAATGTCATTATCTCTTCTATAGATATTAGCACGTGGATTATCCCAAGAGCGGAATACAGCTTTGATAGCTCCCATTAATTGCTCTTTTGGATCACTTGGGAAGTCTTCCCCAATTTTTTCTTTATATTCAGCTTTGAATTGATTTGCTAATTCTTTTAAATCATCAGCATCAAGCTCTACATCTTGTGTAACTCCTTTAGCTTCTTTCATTTTGTCGATTAACTCTTCAAAATATTTCTTTCCAACTTCCATTACTACATCAGAATACATTTGAATAAATCTTCTGTAGCAATCCCAAGCCCATCTAGCATTTCCTGATTTTTCTGCTAGAACATTTACTACTTCTTCATTTAAACCTAAATTAAGAATAGTATCCATCATACCTGGCATAGAAGCCCTTGCTCCTGATCTTACTGAAACAAGTAATGGATTTTCTTTATCTCCAAACTTCTTTCCAGTAATACTTTCCATCTTACCGATATACTCATTAATTTGAGATTGGATTTCATCATTAATTTCTCTACCATCTTCATAATATTGAGTACATGCTTCAGTAGTGATAGTAAATCCTTGAGGTACAGGTAGACCAATATTCGTCATTTCTGCTAAATTAGCACCTTTACCACCAAGAAGGTTTCTCATATCAGCATTACCTTCGGTAAACAAATAAACATATTTTGTCATCATATTCCTCCTAACACCGTCTATTATAACATTAAGGGGAAATCCTAGCAATAAAAAAAGAGAAAATTTCCACTTTTTTCCTCTTTTTGACACTTTTATTTAAAGTTCGTGAATTCCTAAAACTTCTTCAATATAACACTTTCCACAAAGAGATTCGTAAGTAACAGAATTTTCACCATCAATTGCTACTTCCCCTCCCTCTGTTACAAAAACACCATTTACTTTTCTTGCTTGAAATTTTGCTCTAGAGCCACATTTACAAATCGTTACTAGTTCTTCCAATTCATCAGCAAGTTCCATAATGGGTCTACTACCTTCAAATAATTTTGTCTGAAAAGTAGTTCGAAGTCCATAACAGATAACAGGAATATTATAAAGTTTAGCAATTAACCAAAAATCTTGTACTTGATCAGGTTTTAAAAATTGGGCTTCATCTACTAAAATACAGTCTGTATTTTCAAAATCAATCATATTACGAACATGGTCTTTAGGACGTAACCAAATATCTACTTTTCTCTTAATTCCTAATCTGGAAACAATGCATTTTCCACCTTTAGTATCAATAGAAGGTTTTACAATAATTACTTTTAACCCTTTTTCTTCATAATTATGAGCGACTTGTAACAAGGCTGTTGTTTTTCCACAATCCATTGCTCCATAACGAAAATAAAACTTAGCCATTAAAATTCCTCCTCAACTGGTTCTGGTAACTTAGGAACAAATTCTAACATTTTCTGTTTATATGCTTCATCAAAAACTTGAAAATGAATAGGATAATGAATCATCCTGATACGTGAATAATCAGTTGTTTCTATTTGAGTCCCCTTTAAAGCACATTCTAATCGAAGTACTACTAAAGAAAAGAAATCACCGTAATCTTCTAAAAAAGTTTCGTAATCTAAAAAAGTTCTCTGACAATGCTCATACATATTTTCAAACATTTCATCAAATTCTTCTAAAAGCTCATCTACTCCTTCATGGTCTTCCCTTTTTCCATAAATTTTACCAATTTTATTTAATACTTCTGTCTCATTTTCATCAGCATCCAAATATCTCCCCACTAATTTTACTAAATCTTCCCTTTCTTTCACTAAAGAAGGAAATGCGATTTTTAACTGAAAATAAATTTTGATAAAATCAGTTATTATAGCTAGCTTAGCCTCCCTTTTTTGTTTCTTCAAATCTTTAATATCGTCACTATACATAAAAATCCCCCTAAGCACGTGGATGAGTATGTAAATAAACATTTCTAAGACGTTCATTGGAAACATGAGTATAAATAGTTGTTGTACTTAATGATTCATGTCCTAACAAAGCCTGAACACTTCTTAAATCTGCTCCTTCATTTAACATATGAGTTGCAAAAGTATGTCTTAAAACATGGGGAGATATATGCAACTTCATCCCCGCTTTTGTAACTGCATCATCCACAACTGTACGAACTTGACGCTCATTTATCTTATTGCCACGTACTCCTAGTAAAAGATAATCAATATCCTTTTTATTCCATTCTAAATAAGCATTTTTTTGATAATCTAATAATAATTCTTCACATCTACTACCAAATAAAACAATTCTTTCTTTATTGCCTTTTCCTAAGATATGAATTTCCCTTCTTGAAAAATCGATATCTACCCATTTCATATTTACTAACTCTGAAACACGTACCCCTGTTGCATATAAAAGTTCTAAAATAAGAGTATTTCTTTTTCCCAATTGAGTACCATCATCTAAGGCATTTAAAATAGCCTCTACATCACTATAAGATAACACCTTAGGTAATTTTTTCTCCAATTTAGGATTAGAAATTAAAGTCATAGGATTATTTTCTATAATATTTTTCTTTTTTAAATATCTATAGAAACTTCTAAGAGTACTAATATGTCTAGAAATTGTTTTATTAGAATACTTTTTATCATATAACAAATTTAAGTAATCTCTAATAGCAGTATAGTCTATTTCTTTTATATTTAATTTTTTATCTTCTACAAACTGTAAAAAATCTTCTAAATCATCTCGGTAATTGATAACAGTATAATTAGAATAATTCTTTTCAAATTCAATATACTCTAAAAAGTCTATCACAAGTTTTCTCATTTTTCATACCTTTTATTATTAGCATGATTATAACAATCTATCATAAAAGCATCTGTTAAATCTAATACTGTATTCTCATCTTGTATTCCTGGAATAACAATAATAGCTTTTGGAAATTTTTTAGAATATCTTGGATAAAGCTGGATATCATAAAGTTCAATAATAACCTCTGCTTGATTGGCAAGAGTAAGCGCAATTAATTTTTCAACCTCTAGTTCTTCTTCAAAAATGCAGAACATAGCAATAGAAGCTTTCTCTAACTCTGTTAAGGCACTAGAATTTTTATAAAGAGCTGGGCACACCACAGTACCTTCAAATCCATTTTCAGCATATTGATACCATTGTTGATAAATTTCCTTTTGTAGCAGACTCTCTATTGTTGTTCCTAATAAAAAGAAATAACCATCTGTAAAAACATTTTGATAATGACGGTCAAAATGAGGATTTCCTAAAAATCCATCTAAAATATTATATCTTCCTTCTACTCTATCCATTTGGTCATAAATTTCAATATCAGGATCTACTTCGTGATGCTTTGTACTTAAAATTCTTCTTTCTTGTTGAACTCTAGTTGGTGACACTAAAAAACTAGGACGACTATTCTCTTCTCTAAAAGCCTCTTGATTTAATTGGTCAATTGACTTTGCTTTGGGATGAGTTTTTACATATTGCATATAATTCCATATCATATCTCGCATTACTTCAAAATATAATTTATTTCCATCTCGTGGTTGAGTCTCTTTTAAAAATTGATAAACACTTCTACTACTTTGCACAAAATGTTTACTTTGCTCTAAGCTATCATAATAATCTAAAAAATTCTCATCATTCAATATTTTCTTAAACGCAATGAAATGTTTTTCATATAAAACAGTCCATTTTTTATATTCTTTTCTATTTGGTACTAAAAGAGAGACGTTTCCATCGCCACTTTGTGGATATCTTTTTTGAAAAGCTTGAAATAATCTTTCGTTTTTTCTTCGTATTTCAAAAGAATCTCTAAAAGAGATAGTATAACGATCTATTTGCCAAACTTCCCCTTCCATTAATTTAACACCTTCTATACCAGAAGAATCACTTGAAATTGTTAAAAAAGCCATATAATCACCTAAGTTCATTATAACTAAATTAGTTCCTAAAAATCAAGAAAAAAAGTATTGAAAATTCAATACTTTTAATTTGTTTCATTAAAACGATCTACTCCTCTTGTAAAATCATCCACTAATTGATTAAACTTCAAAAGATTATCCGCTAACTCTTTTTTCTCTTTATCACATTGAATTCTTTCTTGTTGGATAGCATTTCTTTCTATGTCTAATTGTTCTTTTCTCTTTACTAAGCCTTCTTCAATCTGAGTGATTCCTTGAACACGCTCTTGATAAGACTTATCAAGTTCTTGATCTCTTTTCGCTAAAGTAGCTAATGTTTCTGCTTTTTCTTTTTCAAAAGCTTTCTTCTCTATTTCAAAGGCTTCCTTAGCTCGACTTAAAAGAGTCATTTGTTCTTCTACTTCTGTCTTCTTTTCTTTCAATTTAGCATAAACATCTTCTTTATAGGCATTAATTTCTGCATAATCGCTTTGTTTATTTTGTTCATGCTCTTCCTGTAATTTTTTTAATTCTAAGAATTTCTCATCAATACGCTTTTTAATTTCCGCATTTTTATTAACCATATCAGAAGCACCCTTAACATTGCTAGAAACTTTTGCAAATAATTGATTTAAGCTATCAATATCTACTTGCTCTTCTTTTGGCGCTACCATGGAAGGAACTAACTTTGGTGGCTCAGCTGGCTCAACAGCGCTATCCTCCTTTGGAATTTCTACAATTTTCGGAGTTGGGATTGTAACTTTTTCTACTTTTACCTCATCCTTTTTACTGTCAAGAGAACCATTTAAATAAGCATCAAGACTAGCTCTTTTCTCTTCTGTTTTTTGATATCTCTCAGCTTTCCCACTTACCTTTGGCAGCTCAGGAGTAAGCTCTTTAATATCTTCTTTAGAAGGTTCTTCTTTCTTAACTACAGTTTTTGGTGTAACCTTCTCTGTATATACTTCTGCCTTCTTTTCTTTTGGTTTTAAATCCTCAATACTATCAGAATAAAAAGAAACTAAATCCTCATCTTCTATTACCCCTTTAGAAATAGGTGCCATTTCCTCGTCATCTAAAAGTGTTAAAGCATCATCATCATCAATCTCAATACTTGTTAATTCATTTAATATTTCATCCGTCTCTGTTCTTCTTGTATTCATAACTCACCTCATTTATTGGAACTAGTATTTTGATAATCATCTAAAAATTCTTTAAAATTCAAACAATTATTTAATATTTCTCTCGTTTCTAACTGCATCTTTTGCTTTTCTAATTCCTTATACTTTTCAAATTCTAATTTTGCTTCCTGAAAGGTTTCTTCATCCAATCTTCGTTGTTTTTCATATTGCCTGCGGATACGTTCAAAATGACTTCTGTCCTGTTTTAAGATTTCTCTTTCTAAATTAAGTCTATCATATGCAATGCTTTTTTCTATTTCAAATTTCTTACGCTCTCTACGTAAAATATCTAATTCTACGTCTTCACTTTTTACAGGAACAGGTTCTAGAGTCTCAATCTCTTCTGCTAAATCCAATAAATCCTTTTTTTCAGTATTTATGGCCAATCTTTCATTCACATTCATATTAAAACCTCTTTATCTTTTATGTTATATCTA
>CATKZK010000024.1 GCA_949841325.1 uncultured Bacilli bacterium | reverse complement strand
CTTTGATTTTATTGTATTATTTGCCATAGACATATGAGTAATTTCCTTTCTGTTTGTTGCGAATAGATATTATAAATTACTCTTATGTCTTTTTCAATGCATCTTTGTTGCACTTCAGATTTAAATTAACAAGATTTAGCATTATTGACAAACATCATGAATAAGGTTATAATGCAAGTAGAAAAGCGAAGAAATAGGATAAGTAATAGTTTAGTGCCTTTTTAGAGAGATTGTGGCTGGTGAAAACAATCAAGTGTAAAAACTACGAACCTACCTATGAGTGTTGTTAATCACAACCGGATAGAATCCGTTATCAAAATGAGTGAATAAAAGGATGGTACCGTGCTTAATAGCACTCCTTAAGGTCCATCCTTTTTTTTATAAAAGAGAGGAAGATAAAGATGAATAATGAAAAGATAACCAAAAGAGATGAAGATTTTGCTAAATGGTATACAGATGTCATTAAAGTGGCAGATTTAGTGGATTACTCAAGTGTTAAAGGAAGTATGATTATTCGCCCTTATGGATATGCCATTTGGGAAAATATGGTGGATGCATTAGATAAAGAGTTTAAACGTACTGGACATACAAATGTACAAATGCCAATGTTTATTCCTGAGTCTTTACTTCAAGTGGAAAAAGATCATGTGGAAGGTTTTGCACCAGAAGTGGCATGGGTAACACATGGAGGAAATACCCCATTAGAAGAGAGAATGTGTGTAAGACCTACCAGTGAAACTTTATTTTGTGATCACTTTAAAAAAATTGTTAAATCTTATCGCGATTTACCTCTTTTATATAACCAATGGTGTACTATTGTAAGATGGGAAAAGACAACAAGACCATTTCTTCGGAGTCGTGAAATTTTATGGCAAGAAGGACATACACTACATGCTACAGAAAAAGAAGCAAAAGAAGAAACATTACAAATGCTACGTATCTATGAAAATTTTCAAAGAGATTATTTGGCAATGCCTGTCTTAGTTGGTAAAAAAACTGACAAAGAAAAATTTGCTGGAGCAGAAGAAACTTATACGATAGAAGCCATGATGTATGATGGTGTAGCATTACAAAATGGAACGAGTCATTATTTTGGACAAGGATTTGCCAAAGCTTTTGACATTAAATTTCTAAGTAAAGAGAATAAATTAGAAACTCCTTATCAAACTTCATGGGGCTGTACAACAAGAATGATTGGTGGTCTTATCATGACTCATAGTGATGATGCTGGACTTGTTCTTCCTCCTAAAATTGCACCTATAAAGGTTGATATTATTCCTATTCGTAACACTGATGAAGTTGTAAGTACGATAAAAGAAATAGAGGAAAAATTAAAGGAAAATGGAATTTCTTATACTATAGATGATTCAGACAAATCTCCAGGATATCGTTTTGCTGAAGCTGAAGTAAAAGGATACCCACTTCGTATGGAAGTAGGACCAAGAGATTTAGAATCAGGTGAAGTTACGTTAGTTAGACGTGATACCATTGAAAAGATAAAAGTTAAAGTAGAGAATGTTCTTTCTACTATTCAAAACCTTCTTGAAGAAATTCAAGAAAATCTATATAACAGAGCACTGATGCGAAGAGATTCCATGATATATACGATAAATACATATGATGAATTAAAAGCCATGAGTGAAAAAGCAGGAGGATTTGCCTTCGTCAATTGGTGTGGAGATGTTTCTTGTGAAGAAAAAATTAAAGATGATCTTAGTTTAAAATCGCGCTGTATTCCTTTTATAGGAGCAGAACCTGATGGAAATTGTATCTGTTGTGGGAAAACAGCTACTACAAAAATATATTTTGGAAAACAATATTAAGAAAGGATAGTAAATTATGATTGATATTAAGTTAATAAGGGATGAAGAGGGAAGAAATAAAGTTAAAGAGAACATTAAGAAAAAATATCAAGAAGAAAAGCTCCCTTTAGTAGATGAAATCTATACGCTTGACGTAGAATATCTTAAAGTAAAACAAGAAATGGATATTAAAAGAGGAGAAAAGAATAAGCTAAGTGCCGAAATTGGTACGCTTATGCGTGATAAAAAAATTGATGAAGCAAATGAGATAAAAACTCGTGTTTCTTCAATGGGAGAAGAGATTGAAACTTTAACAAAGCGTGAAGCTGAATTAAGCAGTATTATTAAAGAAAAGATGATGGTAATACCTAATATTGTTGCAGAAGATGTGCCTATTGGAAAAGATGATTCTGAAAATGTCGAAAGAGAAAGATTTGGTGAAGCTTTAGTGCCTTCTTTTGAAATCCCTTATCATGCGGATATTCTTGCCAAGTTTAATGCATTAGACAAAGAAGCAAGTGGGCGTACTAGTGGAAATGGTTTTTACTACCTTATGGGAGATGCCGCAAGACTTTCTAGTGCTATGTTAAGTTATGCTAGAGATTTTATGATCGAAAAAGGATTCACTTATTGTATTCCTCCCTTTATGATTCGCAGCGATGTAGTTACTGGTGTTATGTCTTTTGCAGAAATGGATGCGATGATGTATAAAATAGAAGGAGAAGATCTATACCTAATTGGTACAAGTGAACATTCGATGATTGGAAAATTTAAAGATCAAATCTTAAAACCTGAAAGTTTGCCAATTACTATGACGTCTTATTCACCTTGTTTTAGAAAAGAAGTTGGTGCCCATGGTATTGAAGAAAGAGGAATTTATCGCGTGCATCAATTTGAAAAACAAGAGATGATAGTTCTTTGTGAGCCAGAGGATAGTAATGAATGGTATGAAAAAATGTGGAAATATACAGTTGATCTTTTTAGAAGTTTAGATATCCCTGTTAGAAAGTTAGAATGCTGTACAGGAGATTTGGCTGATTTAAAATATAAATCATGTGATATAGAGGCGTGGAGTCCAAGACAGCAAAAATATTTTGAAGTGGGAAGCTGTTCTAACTTAACGGATGCACAAGCGAGAAGATTAGGTATTCGTGTAAAAAGTGAAAAAGGAAATTATTACTTACACACATTAAATAATACGGTACTTGCTTCTACTCGTGCCCTTATTGCTCTTTTGGAAAATAACTATAATGAAGATGGATCAATAAATATTCCTAAGGCGCTTCAACCATATATGGGTGGAAAGACCAAAATTGAACCAGTAAAATAACAATGAAGAAGATTAAAATCTATTTATCTTCTTTTTATTTTCCAATTCAACATGAGAATGAGTAAAGGTGAGAATTTCTTTTAAATGTAGTCAAAACTAGAAAAGGTTTACGAAAAAAATGTCAAATATGAAGAAAAAAATCTTGACTTTTCTTTTTAGTAGTGTAGAAAAAATGGTAGAATTACAGTAGGAAAGCATGTCCTATTGGAGGTCTCTATATGAAAGAAAAAATATTTTAGTATTAGCTATTATTTTAATGTCCATAGGTTTTGCCGCAGTAAGTACAACATTATACTTAAACGGAAATACAAATGTTGCAAGCAATACAAGTGACTTTGATGTGTATTTTAGTAAGGTGATCGAAAATGGAACAGAAAAAAGGGCATTAATTAAAGATAAAACACATATTACTTTTACTGCTAATTTAAGTGAAATAGGAGAAACATACGAACTAAAATATGAAGTAACAAATGCAAGTAAGAACTATGATGTAAGTGTAAGTATCAATGTACCAAATGGAAATGAATACCTTCAAGTGACCAACGACTTTGATACAAGTAACTTACTAGCAAGAACATCAAGAGAAGGAGTACTCAAACTCAAAGTCATCAAAGGAGTAACAACAGAACAAAAGTATACTTTTGAAATTACAATAGATGTTAATGCCGTAGAGAGAACCATCTTAGGTGGAGAGAGAATCAAAGAAGAAATCAAAATAGTTGACCTTAAGAATGTAGTTTTTAAAGGCGATACAGAAGCTTTAACATATAATGAGGATGGGAGTGTAACATTATTTTATCCACGCGATGATTCAGGAGTCCGAAATGTATATTTAGACGATGTTATATTAACTGATTATAGTACAATCGAAATCACTTATTCTTTTACAGCTGGATGGGATTGGGGAACAGGAATGACAAATGATAATGGGAAAACTTACCAACACATGTTTGATGAATCAGGTGCTAACCATAGTAGTGTTACTAAACGAACGATGACATATCCAATTCCTGAAGTGACAGATGAGACAAAAATACTATTGGGTGCATCAAGTTATAATGCCAAATTAACCATTTACTCTATTAAAATATATTTGTAATAAAAAGGTTCAGATTTACTGAACCTTATTTTTATAATAGACGTTTAAATCAACATCCCCTTCAATACCTGGGACTTTCCCACGATTGGAAAATTGCCACATGGTATAATTCCCTTTATAGGTTGTTTCACTAGTGTAATGAGCGAGCCAAACTGGATATTCATGTGTTTGCCAAATATTTTCCAAATAATACTTTGAACTATAAAGAAAAGCTTCATAGTCGTATTTTTTTAACTCAGTTGCAAAGGCTTTGAAGTTTTCATTCATTCGATGAATACTCGTTTTATATTCCATTAAATATTTCCAGTTTTCCCAGTCATAGGCAATTGGAAAGTCTAGCTTTGCTCCCTTTAGATTCTCTACAACCCATTTTGCATGTTCTCTCGCTTTTTCATCAGTGGTCGCTGTAGAATAGACATAAACACCAATCTTTAATCCTGCATTTTTAGCATTTTCTATATTTTTTAAGAAGAAAGTATCCATTTCCATATTTTTATTTACCCCAGATTGCACACCAATGCGCATCATAACGAATTCAACTCCAGCATTTCTTACTTGTTCATAGTCGATGTCTCCTTGATATCTTGATACATCAATACCAATCATCGTTTCATCAGTTTTATACTTTGCTATAACATCTTCAATCTTATCTTTTGGTGTTGGAGTATTAGTCGTATTCGTATTTGAACTAGAGCCTTTATTCGTCGAAATATGATCTACTACATTAATCTTTAAATCACGTTTTACAGTATTTTGACTGGAATCTTTTATTACATATTTTACTTGATAAACGCCCACTTTAGTTAAATCATATTCTCCTTCAATTTCACAAGTTGGTTCACTGTCATAATCATCGATAAAAACGGGAAGTTCACATGGATAAAAATCATCTTCTTTGATAACTGTTTTGTTCCCTGGAACACTTAAGAAAATTGGCGCGGTTTTATCTACCATTTTATACGTAATATCAAACTTGTACTTTTTTCTTTTGTATTGATAATCTAAAGTGACAGTATGCTCCCCAATTTTATCATTGACTATTTCATCATTTCCATTTTGTAATTCGACATTAGAGGAGGCAATTAAATCTTTTATTTTCACATCACTAAAAACCTTAAATTGATTTTCATTTAACGTAATTTCTACTTCTTTAGGCATTTTATAAACATCTCTTCCACATCCTGTTAAAGAGAATAACAATAAAAGCAATAAAATTCTTCTTTTTTTCATATACATCACTAGCACAATTATATAACATATTTAGAAATTATGATATAATTTTATCTTGAAAGGAAGAAAAAATATGGCACTTCAAAAGATTGATGTTCGTTGTCCAAAATGTAACAAAAAGAACCGTATTAAAATAAGACAAGAATATAGTGAAGAAGATATGTCCATCATACTTGATAAGACTGCTTTTAAACACACTTGCTTATCTTGTGAAGAAACTTGGTATCTAGATTATTCAATGAGTGTTACAGGAAAAGACTTTTTAGTCATTTATAAAAAAGAAGATGATTTTTTAGAAAATAAAGAAGAAAAGCTACGCATGCGTTTATGTCATTCTTTTGAAGAATTCAAAGAAAAATTGCTCCTCTTTCATGATGGTTTAGATGATATTGTCATCGAGTTTATTAAGGACTTTTTATATCGTCAATTAGAAGATTCTCTAAAAGAGGAGGTAAGGGAAATTCGCTATGACGGATGTAATGAAACAAACCTTATCTTTTATTTACTTGGAGCAAAGAAGAGCATCGGTTGTACAAAAGAATTCTATGAACGATTAAATGAAAAAAGGAAACAAAAGAAGATAAAAGGATGTGTCGAAATAAATGCATCTAACTATCATCAATACTTTAGATTGAGGTAAACTATGAAAATAAGTATTAAAAATGGCGCTGTTACATTAGCAGGAAACAATATACTAGAACAGATTGATTTTGAAATTAAAGACAATGAACACATTGCCATTGTCGGAAGAAATGGTGCGGGTAAGACAACCTTTTTAAAAGCCTTAATAGATCCTGATTTACTAGAAGAGGGAATCGGGGAAGAGAAACTTCAAATAACGAAAATAGGTAATCCCCATATTGGCTATTTAAAACAAATTGAATTTGATGATGAGTCTGTCACTTTACTTAGTGAAATTAGGAGTTCTTTTTCTTCTTTAGTAGCAATGGAGGAAAAACTAAATCGCTATGTGGAAATAATTAATAAGAAAACAGATGATAAACTTATTAATGAATATACAAACTTACAAGAACAATTTAAATTATTAGGTGGGTATTCTTATCAAAAAGAATATGAAGTTATGATTCATAAGTTTGGCTTTAGTGAAAGTGATAAAGAAAAAGCCATTTCTACCTTTTCTGGGGGGCAAAAAACAAAAATTGCTTTAATGAAATTGCTTTTATCAAAACCAGATGTTTTACTTTTGGATGAACCAACAAATCATTTGGATATCTCTACAATCGAGTGGTTAGAAGAGTATTTAAGAAAATATAAGGGAGCTTTTATCGTCGTATCTCATGATCGTATGTTTATTAATAATACTTGTTCTATTATTTATGATATCGAATATGGAAAGATGAGTAGATATGTTGGAAATTATGAATTTTATGAACGAGAAAAACAGAGAAGATATGAAAGAATGTTAAGCGACTATGAATTTCAACAAAAGGAAATAAAGAGATTAACCGCAATATATGAGAGATTTCGCTTTAAACCCAGTAAAGCAGGACTTGCAATGTCTCGACTTCATCAATTAGAAAAAATGGAGATTATAGAAAAACCAAATAAGATTGACATGAATACATTTAAAACCAATTTAAAAGAAATGGAGACTTCTGTTAAAACAGTTTTAACGGCTGAAGATTTACAAATTGGCTATGATATTCCTCTTGCAACTCTTAATCTGTCGATTACTAGGGGAAAAAAGATTGGTATAATTGGTGCGAATGGAATAGGAAAATCAACTCTTTTAAAAACACTTCATGGGATTATTGAACCAATCAGTGGAAGTGTTTCCTATGGACTTCGTGTAAATCCAGGATATTTTGACCAATCGCTTGCTTTTTTATCAAAAGATCATACTGTATTAGAAGAATTTAGAAATTTTCATCCTGAATTGGAAGAAACAAAATGTAGGCAAGCACTAGGATCCTTTCTCTTTAAAGGCGAAGATGTCTATAAATCTCTTTCTGTGTTGTCAGGAGGAGAAAAAGTTCGTTTGCAGTTATGTAAAATTCTATATAATAAACCTAACTTTTTAATTTTAGATGAACCAACAAACCATATGGACATTGTAGGAAAAGAACATTTAGAAAACATTTTAGAAGAATATGAAGGAACGCTTATCTTTGTCTCTCATGACCGTTATTTTGTAAAAAAGATTGCCAATCAGCTTCTTGTATTTGATGCTAATGGGACGACCTTTTATCCTTATGGCTATGAAGAATACAAAAGAGGACAGGAGAATAAAGAAGAAAAACAGCCAGAACCTCGTGAGAAAAAACAAAAAAAAGAACCTTCTCAAGAAGTCAAATCTCCTAGTGTTAATCTTTATACTCTCCGTAAAGAAGTAAATAAGTTAGAACAGGAAATCATAAGATTAGAAACGAAAAAGGAAGAATACAATCAAGAGTTTTTAAAAAATGATGTGATAAATGATTATCAAAAAGCGAACGCACTTCAAGAAAAAATAAAAGAACTCGAAACCTCATTAACTCTAAATTATCAAAAATGGGAAGAATTAACAGATCTAATTCTTACAAGTAAAAAGGATGCTAATTAGCACCCTCTAATTTTGTACATACCTTTTTAATGGCACTTTCTGCTACATTTTCAACAGTATACATTCCATCATCTTTCATGGCCTGATATAAAGTATCTTGCATATCTAAACACTCTTTTAAACCTTGTTCCATTAAATCACGAACCTTTTTATTGCTTGATTCAACAGCTCCTGTTTCATAAAGTGTGATTAAACTCTTCGTAAGTGTTAAAACATTTTCTAAACCATATTTATCCATTGCAGTTCGCCTCCAGTAATTTTAAAATTTTCTTATTTCTATTTTCATGTTCATCTAATTGTTTTTCTAATAAAGCACAGTATTTTTCATCTGCACATTCTTCCATTGTTTTACTTAAGATATGAATAATCAATAATTCATGGTTATAAATATCTTCTATGTATAATAATTCTTTTTGACTCATTTTCATCACTCCCATTTTTAGTATGGTCTTCTTTTCTGTTTTTATACAGGAGGGAAAAATTCGGAAAAAGAATGCTCAAATATGCTATAATCAAAATACACTATTATAGGAGGAGTTTTATGGAAAGATATCAAATAACTGCGAATGCCAGCATTTTAGGCATAATAGGAAATCTTTTTTTGCTTGTTATTAAGGGGGTAGCTGGCTTTATTACCCATTCTCAAGCGATGATTGGTGATGCTTTAAATAGTGCAGGGGACATTATCTCATCAATGATGACGTTTATTGGAAATCGAATTGCTTCAAAAACAGCTGATGACGATCATAACTTAGGACATGGGAAAGCAGAATATATATTTTCTATGTTTATTAGTATGATTATGATTTTTATTGCAGGTAAATTATTTCTTTCTTCTATTCTTTCTCTTTTTATGGATGTTGGGTTTCACTATTCTCCAGTATTAATTGTAGTATCTTTAATTACAATATGTATAAAGTTTGCTCTTTATTTATATACAAATAAAATGGCAATAAAAGCGAATAGTTTACTTTTAGAGGCCAATGCTAAAGATCATCGTAATGATTGTTTTTTAACTCTTTTGACGTTGATATCTGCTATTTTTAGTTATTTTGGTCTGACTTTTGTCGATGGAGTTGTAGGTGTTTTTGTTTCCTTATGGATATGTTTTGTAGGATGGATTCTTTTTAGAAAAAGTTATGATGTACTCATGGATAAGGGAATCGATCCTGCTTTACGGAAACAAATTATAGAAATCATTGAAACTTATGATGAAATAAAAAAAATCAATCATTTCAATTCTACTCCTGTTGGTTACAAATATCAAATATCTGTTACTATTTTCGTCGATGGAAATTTAAGTACTTTTGAAAGTCATGAAATTGCCAATCGCTTAGAAAAAGAGATTAGTGCTTTAGATGAAGTCTATCTTACGATTATTCATGTAAATCCACTTGAAATAGAAAAAGAGGAAGATTAATTAGTGTCTTCCTCTTTTTCCTTTTTACAGTTGCAATTTTCATTACAATGATGTTCATCACAACAATCACAATCGTCACAATCACACTCATCATCACAAGTGCATTCATCATCACAAGTGCATTCATCATCACATTCACACCCATCACAAGTGCATTGATTTTCAGAGTGGCAATCTTTTTGGATATCCGTTTCTTCACCATTTTCTTGTGTCGTTTCTTTTGCATCTATTTCTATAATATCAATTGCAAATACTGGACATACTTCCTCAGCTTCTTTTGCTTTTTCTGTTACCATTTCATTGATAACACTTGAAATTCCTTCTTCATCGAAATCGAAAGTCTCTGGAGCAATCGCAACACAAGCCCCACATCCAATACATTTATCTTTATTTACAATTACTTTTGTAGTCATTCTTTTTTCCTCCGTTCTAGTCAATTATACAAATTTACAAGAAAAAAAACAACTTGTATATACAAAGTTCGACCTTTTATGATAAAATTTTATTATAGGGTGAAGAATATGGAAACGAGAATGGACCGATATAATACAAAAAGGGAAGAAATAAGTTCCCGTACCAAAAAGAATCAAACACTATATGAAGATGTGCGCCACAGCTCTCTAACAAATTTTGACATAAATTCAAATGTGTCTGTTATTGAAGAAAATGCCAATCGTATAGATGTTAGTAAAGTAAAGAAAATGTTAGATGAACGTTATAATGATGCTCCTAAAAGGCGCAGTATTGAGGTGCCCGAATTTGATGAGCCTATTATAGAAGAACCTATTCAAGACACAAAAGAATATGATATCAATGCCATTCTAGCAAAAGCGAAAAAGGGAAAAAATGTTGATTATAATAAAGAACGATTAAAAAAGATACGAGAAGCTCAATATGAAATTCTCAATAATTTAGATTTAGGAATTAAGCCTGTTGATGAAGCGAGCAAACAAGAAAGAAAAGCACAAGAAAAAGAATTGGTAAGTTTGATTAATACGATTACAGAACTAGAAACAAACTACAAGCAAACGATGAAAGTTCCTGTTTCAAAAGAAGAACCAGTTAAGGAAGAGGAGAATAAGCCTGAAATAATAAAGAGTTTAGAGCCTCTTGAACAAGAAGAAGCACCTGTGACTCCCGTAAAAGAAGAGACAAAACCACAAGTCATCGTTCACAAAGCAGAAGAGAAAAAGGAAGAAAAAAAAGAAGAGCCTCCTAAAGAGGAAGAAAAAGAGGAAAAGACCAACTTAGAAAAGACAATGAAAAAACTTAACATTGATACGAATTATGAAGACTTTTCAGATATATCTAAACAAGATACAGGAGCTATTTTCCTAAAAGTTATTATCTTTGCTGTTGTTATAGCACTTGTTGTAGGCGCTATTTACATTTTAAATAATGTTTTAGGATTGGGATTATTTTAGATTATGGTGATATTGAAAAAGAAAAATAATGAAGAACTTTTAAAATGAAAAAGTTCTTTTTTTCTTGATATAGACTATGATGTAATATGAAAAGATTTAAGACAAAAAGAATAACCCGAGGAAAGTTGGATTTTATTTTGATTTCTATACTAGTAATTAGTCTTATTATGATGCATTTTTATAACCGTAATATCAGTCCTAAAGTACTCAATGTTGCCCTTTCAAAATTGGATGAAATCAATACACTTTTTATCAAAAAGGATATTTTACCTAAACAAGATATTGAAGAACTAATAGATGTACACTTAAATAGCAAAGAAGAAATTATTGCCGTTGATGTCGATTATAATGCTGCCTATAAACTCATGAAAGAGATTATTGTAAATATTCAAAATAATTTACTTGCACTAGAAGCAGGAGATATTAACTCTTTTAAAAATGCGAGAGAGTTAAAAAGCTATAATGGTAATTTATATCTCCTTCTTCCCTTAGGGTTAGCCTTTGATGGTGTCTTATTTTCATCATTAGGTCCTAAAATACCTATTAAGATTAGTCACTATGAACATGTTTTAGGAACTATTGAAACAGAAGTAAAAGAATATGGCATTAACAATGCCCTTTTAAACGTGACCTTAACAGTGACATTAGAACAAAAACTCATTATTCCCTATCAAGAAGAAAAAATTACGAGAGATTATAAAATGATTTTAGGATCTAAAGTCATTCAAGGAAATGTCCCTAGCTTTTATAATGGAACGATGAAAAGCATATCAAATTTACTTGAAATCCAAGACTAGCAATTTCTTTTTTAGTATGCTATCATTATTATAGTAGGGTGATTATATGAAGTATACATATGTAGAAAAGTTTTTTATTAATCCTGCCATTGAATATGGGATAAGTTCCTATTTAAAGGCTAAAGAGGGATTACCTGTTGAAACTTGTTATACCTTTGAGATGTCAATTATTAAGGCATTGACTATTATATATGGAGAAAAATCAATTCTTTTACCATATAAAATTGAAAATGAAAAAGCATTTGAATGTAATTTATTAATGTATGATTTAAAAGAAAGTGATATGCAAAACTTTATCAAGTATATGGCTTTATATCATCAATTTTTAAAGAATAATCATTCACATGAAAAAGCAGGTGGACTTATTGTTGAAATCGAAAAGATTATTATCGAAATGATTGAAAAAAGAAGTAAACATCGTGAGTTTACAGAAGCAGAAATTCGTGAGTTTGATACAATCTTTAATCCTCGTGAAGGAAACTTAAGAAAATTAAAGAGTCTAATTAATACAAATGATGGTCTTATAATAAAAAAATGGGAAGATCGCAAATATGGGCTTACAAATACACAAATAAAGATGATGGCCATTAATCCAAATCTTTTAGAACCCTATACCTATTCCAAATTTGGATATGATATTAAAACAATTGCTTTATTAAGTGAAGAAGAAATACGAACGATTAACCAAAGAATAACGGAAGAAGAGGATCGCTTCTTTGAAGTAGAAGAGAAAAAGAAAGGGAAAAAACGCAATAAAATTATTTTGACAACGGGAAATGGATTTGTTGATAAGTTGATGATTTTAAGTATAGTAGCTACCGAAATTATGATTGGTGTTATTATTCTTTCCATTTTAGGAGGTGCTTGATGAAAATAACACTTAACGAAAATACCTATACTGTAGTAAAAGATTATCGTGAAGGATATAAAAAGGAAGAAGTAGAAGCTAGGGTAACAGAGTATTTTACCCCTTACGATTATATCTTTGGAGATTGGGCGTATGGAAAACTACGTTTAAAGGGATTTTATAAGAGTGATCACAAAAATGTGAAACCAATGAATGATATTAAATCATTAGAACAATATATCAAAAATAACTGCGCTTATGATTGCCGATACTTTTTACTTGAAAAGGAAGAGTCGAATTGATATAATGAAAAAGAATAAAAGAGGGCTTGTATATGAATGAGAATATAACAATAATTGATAAGAATAATAATGGAATTTTAGCAGAGGGTATAGCTTTTCTTAAATTTCCTACAACTGGAAAACGATATGTTATTTATACGTTAAATGAACTTGTAAAAAACAACATGAAAAAAATATATGTAGGAGAAGTAGGAGAGACTGCGGGTACTCTTGATAAGATTCTTGATGAAGAATGGGCAATGATTCGCGATACTTTAATGCCTGCTACTTCAGGAAACCCTATTGATGGAGTGGAATGTTTACCAATGGGGGAAGGAACCTTTATGATTGGAATTCCTAAAAAACTTGCTGTGAGCGATTTGGCAAAGCAGACATTGAGAGGATTTTATATAGAGGCAATGGCTACAAGAGTTGATACTTCTTCTAACGAACCAGCCGTTGGCGATAGTAATGCGACACCACAATTTTTTAGTCCCGAGGTATCTGATGCAAAGAAAGAGGATGAAGTTGATACTTCCTCATCTATGGTGAATATTTTTGATACGCCAATGACTCCTGCACTAGAAGAAAATACTTCTATAGAACCAACCATTATGCCTCAACCAGCGATTACAAATACAGAGGTAAAAATTGTTCCTGATATGTCGCCAAAAGAAGATAATATAACCGTTCAGTCATCTGTTACAAAAGAGGAAGCTATAAAAGCTTTAGATGTGTTAACGTGTTATATAAAAGGAGAAGGAGAAACTTTAGTAAAAGAAGAGAAACGAGAAGAACCACTAGAAATTTCAGAATCAGCGATTTCTTTAATGGATGAGTTATCTTTAAATGACTCTCTTCCAATGACTCCAAGTGTTGCAAGTACTCCAGTGGAAAGTAGTTACCTTGAAACACCTGCAATGCAAGAAAGTAAACTAGATCCTGTGCCACAAGCAATCGAACCTATGCTAGAAATGCCAGCATTAAATGTGTCGAATAATAGTGAAATTGGATCTATACCTAATACACAAATTATTGATATGGATGCTTTAGATGATTTTGAAACGATTGAGACACCTGCTCCAGTACAAAATACAGGGTATACAGCCAATAATAATGGGGCAGCTCTGCAAATGGGAGCAGACACGCCAAGTACTTTAGGAAGCCAAGTTGTTTTACCAAATAATTATATGAATCAACAGATGTCACCAGGAAATGATATTTTAGGTCCAGGGTCATTACCAACAGAATAAATGCATAATTTATTCTTTTTTTTATATACTGTATTATGAGAAATATAATCTGGTATTATTATCAAATACGTTATGAAAAAGCAGAGGAACGAAATGGTGTTACTTTGCTTCAAACAGAAAAGGGAACCCTACTTTTCAAAGAAGTGTATCTAAGTGAAGAAGAAATTAAAAAAAATATAGAAGTTGTACAGTTCTATTCTCTCTATAGTCATCAAATTCTTTATAACATAGAAGGGAAAATAATAACATCTTATCAGAATAAGAATTATTGTTTAATGGCAGTTTTAAAAGAGGAGCAATTTTTTCCTTCATTTGCTTCTTTTGAAGTTCGCTTAGATGAAGTAAAAATGGGTGAACTTTGGAGTAAAAAGATAGATTACTATATGCAACAATTGAGAGAATTGGGAATGCATAAAGAACTTTTAATTAATGCTTTTAATTATTATGTAGGAATGGCAGAAAATGCCATTGCGATGGTAACACGTTTAGAAAATCAACATGCACAAGTGAAGTATTCCCTGCAGCATCGCAGAGTATCTTATCCAATAGATTCAATACATTATTATGATCCAACTACTTATGTGATTGATGCAAGAGTTCGTGATATGGCAGAGTATACAAAGGCTAAATTTTTTAAGGATCAGTTATCTCTTGATGAGTTGATGGATAACATTCAAGTATTGAATTTAACTACTGAAGAAGTAAAACTCTTATATGCCCGACTTTTTTATCCTACCTATTTTTTTGATTTATTCGAAGATTCTATTTTAACAGAAGAAGAAAGCAAAGAAGTCATAAGAATTTTAGAACGACAAGAAGATTATGAAAACTTCTTGTACCAATTCTTTTTAAGATTAAAATCGACATTTGCTTTATATGAAGTAGAATGGATAAAAAAATAGAACTTATAGTTCTACATTGATAACTCCTTTTAAAGAAGGAATCTCTTCTTTTAAAGAAGCATAGATATTGTCCTTAATCGTATAGTCTTGAAATCCACAGGTAGCACAAGCTCCATAAAGTTTAATGAACACATAATCATCTTCATATTTGATAAATTCTAAATCTCCACCCTCACTATTGAGGTAGGGACGCAATTGATTGAGAATTTCTATTATTTTCATTTTATTTTCTGTTTCCATAAAATCACCTATGTTTATTATAACACATGTCTTATCATCTTTCTTGATTGTTTTAGGATTAGTGTATGTACAAAGTGGAAAATCTTTGCTATAATGAATTACGAGGTGCAATTATGGAAGACTTAAAAGTCGGAAGTGTTGTCTTAGGAGAGGTAACGGGTATAGAAAGTTACGGTATATTTGTAAAACTTAATAATAATTATAGTGGATTGATTCATATATCCGAAATAACAGAAAAGTTTGTTAGAGATATTACAACTTATGCTCAAGTTGGAGAGAGCATTTATGTAGAAATTAAAAGTATTGATGATGCAGCAAAGAAGTGTATCTTATCCGTAAAAGGATTAAACTACCGAATTGACGAAAATCAATTAGTGAAAGAGTCTGTGAGAGGATTTACACCTCTTAAGCAACACTTACCTTCGTGGATTGAGAGTAAATATCAAGAAATTCACAAAGAAAAGGAATAATCTTTCCTTTTTTTTATAAAATTATAACAGATTATAAGAAATTAAACTAAAAATGATTGACTAAATAAAAATGACTATGTTATAATCAATTTGTTCCTTGTGAATATGTATGGAGAAATACCCAAGTCCGGTTGAAGGGACTGGTCTTGAAAACCAGGAGGTCGGAAACGGCGCGGGGGTTCGAATCCCTCTTTCTCCGCCATTTAAATTGTTATCGCGGGATAGAGCAGTCTGGTAGCTCGTTGGGCTCATAACCCAGAGGTCGTAGGTTCAAATCCTGCTCCCGCAACCATTTTGGTCCGTTAGTCTAGAGGCCTATGACGTCTGCCTGTCACGCAGAAGATCACGGGTTCGAATCCCGTACGGACCGCCATTTTGGCTTCATAGCTCAGTCGGTAGAGCAGAGGACTGAAAATCCTTGTGTCGCTGGTTCAATTCCCGCTGGAGCCACCAGATTGATAGTAAACTCGAACTTTTTCGAGTATTAGCAAAACGACTTGTCAAAAAGTCGTTTTTATGTTATTATGTATTTGTCAAGGAAACTTGCATAAAATAAAATGGAACATTCAATATTGCAGTGTTGAGTGTTGCCTATAAATGGGTATCACCTAAATCATTGCTGAGTTAGGTGATTTTCTTTTTATATTAAAACTATAAATAGTAATAATACTAATAGGAAGATAAGAATTACTAGAGATAGAATTAAAAAATCTTTCTTGTTCATTTTATCGCCTCCCTTCTTTAATGAAGATTGGCAATCACCCAACTATTAAATGTTCCGAATATATTATAACAAACATTTGTTCTTGAAACAATGATTTTATACTAAATTTTGTCAATTTAGTAAACACACTTGCAAATTGACTAACAATTTTCTATTCATGGTGTAATAGTCAAAAATAGTTGATTTTAAATAGCAATAATTTTATTTAGGAAGGATGAAGTAGATGAAAATGATTGCATTAGTTACTGGAAGTACTTCAGGAATTGGTTTGGCAACTGCAAAAAAATTATCAAAAAATCATATTGTTATTATAAATGATAATAAAGGCATTGATGATAAATTTATAAAAGACAATTTTGAAGATAAAGAAGTTTATTATTTTAAAGCTGATATTTCAAATTCTAATGATTTGGAATCTTTAAAAAGTTTTATATTACAAAAGTTTGGAAGATTAGATATGGTTGCTGCACATGCTGGAATTATTCCACTACCATGTGATATTGATAATATAACTCCAGAAAACATTGATAAAACTATTAATGTTAATTTAATTGGAACTTTTAATACGTTAAAAATCTTTGGCAATTTAATTAAAGATACTTCAAAAAATGGTTCAATAGTTACGACAACAAGTGTAGATGGAATAATTGGAGAACCTTATAATGCTATATATTCGGCCACAAAGGCAGGAATAATTTCTCTTACTAAATCGTTTGCTAGATATTTTGGTGAAGATATTCGTGTAAATGCTGTAGCACCAGGACTTATTGATACACCTCTTACTGCAAGTACAGGAGAGGATCCTAAAGCGACTACCGATTATTCTATTATTCAAAGAATGGGGACTGCTGAAGAGATAGCTAATGCTATATGCTTTTTATTGTCAGATGAAGCATCTTATATAACGGGGCAAATTCTTACTGTTGATGGCGGATTTACTTTAAAATAGTTAAAAAGTCGTTATACTTCTTCCTTTAGGGCACCAGAGAAGAATCTGCTCGAACTTTTTATAGTTAGAGCTTAATGATAAATATCAATTCTAGAAATGGAATTGATTTTTTGTTGTGTAAAAGAAAGTGAGGAGATTCTTTAATGGTTAATATTATTAAACAAGAAATTGAAAT
>CATKZK010000023.1 GCA_949841325.1 uncultured Bacilli bacterium | reverse complement strand
ACCTTCTTTCTTATGTTCTTAAATGTCGTAATAACCTTATTGATTCTTATTATAAATAACACTAAAATTACTATATTTTTAAGAATTTTTAGTGTTTTTAGCCCTTTTTTAATGAAAATATGCAAGATATAAATTAGATAATTTCCCTTTATTTATAATAGTTTAAGAGTGTTCTTAATTAAATTGTAATCAACCAGTTTATATTTGCCCCATTTTGTCGATTGTTATTACCCATTTGTTTCACATTCTTTTTTATTTAATAGGTTCTGGAAAATCTTTTGCATCAGTTATTAAAACTTTTTTTAATAAATAATCTGTTGCATGCGTAGGATGATTTTCTAATTGTCCATAAACAATAAATCCCATTTTTTCATAAAATCCTTTTGCTTGAAAACTCCATGTATCAGTTCTAATCCCTATACATTTATTTTCTATTGCAAATATTTCAACCTTTTTCATTAAATTTGTAGCAACATCAATATCTCTATATTTTTCATCTACAAATAATAAATCAAGCCATGTCCAATATCCGTCATCAATAAACCCGTATGCTCCACCTATTATATCATTACCAACATATGCATAGAAGCCAAATTTTCTTTCTTCTCTTTTATACATAATTGGATTTAGCCATTCATTTTTTGAAAAATTATATAATTCTAAATTATGTTCAATAAACTTTTTATTTTCTTTTGAAACATCAAATTTATAAGTTATATTATTCATAATTTTCTCCTCCAAAATTGTTTTTGCTCCTTTTCAGTAGAAATATGCAAGATCTAAAACTGGAAAATTTCTTTATTTATAAGGGATTGTGATTGTTTTGCTAAAATTCATATCTCCAAGTTTTTTATATCACTTATTGTAACTCTATTTTGTAGTATCTCGTTCCATCCACTTCTTCCAATAATATTCCACCATTATTCTCTATAACTTTTGCAGAAGTAATATTCCCTGCAGAGGATTGTCCATAAATTTCCTTAAAGTCTAATTTCTTAAATTCATCTAATGCTAATTCTAATATTTTATTACCATATCCTTTTTTTCTTTCAGATATTCTAATTACATAATAAAAATTACCTGACCACTTCTTCCATTGATTATCAATTTTAGTTCTTAAACTAATATATCCCACTGGAATATCATTAACATACATAATATAAGTGATAGTTGGTGTATCATATTCACTAATATTCTGATATTTTCTTGCAAGTTACTTTCTAAATAAGCTTTAAATCCTTCATAAGGCAAGCCATTGCATAAATTAGTTGACCCAGATTCCTTTAGCGGGATATCTTGATACATTTCATATTCAATAATTTCCATATTCATATTTAACTCTTTTAATTCATATTTCATTTTATCAAAACACCTTTTCTATACAGATTTTATAAAACTCTAGTCAACAATCTTTCTGCTAGATTATTAACAATAGAGAACTTTCTTTCAGCTATCTTCACTTGCTTTTACTTATCTGTTTTATATGAACTTTATATTGTTCATCATATTTTTCAATCGAATCATGAACATTTATCCAATAATAATTTGTCATGGTATCATCATATTCATCGAGTTCTGTTTTTTCTAACTCTCCCCCTAAAGCTAAAATCGTTTTTTTTGAACCAATATTATCAACAGCACATTCTAATAATACTCTTTCTTCTCCTAATCTCTGTTCTTCTAACAATCCTAAATATAAAGCTATTTTCGCATACCCTTTTCTCCTTTCAGTAGGTCTAATACCATAACCGATGTGGGATGCCCAAGTTTTCAGTTGCTCTTCTGAAATATGATATCGAACATTTATCATACCAACTATTCTATCATCATTTTCTCTTATTACAAAAAATGTTTTTGATTGACATCGATTTATTCTATTTATATACTCTATATCTTCTTTTTTTTCAAGTTCTAACAACCATTCCTCAAATGTTACTTCATTCAGACATCTATCCATGCTTCCCATACCATTCATATCGGAATTATACTTAACATTTTCTTCTAAATAGTCTAATGCTTCTTCTTTTCTTTTTATTGTAGGAATTTCTAAAAATAATTTTTCCATCATGTAATTCCTTTCTCATAAAACTTTTTGAGTTTACTCTTTTATTCTGTCTTAAGCTTTAATTAAACCAATCACATCATATCCGTTTTCTTTAATGTATTGATTAATTTCGCGAATTTGATTTTGGGTAAGTTCATTATAAAAAGGATGATGACACAATTTTTCATAATGTTTTAAACAGACAACCTTTAGGTTTCCAAAATCTGATTGATATACTATGCCGATTTTATATTTGCCTACTTCACTTGATACTCTCGTTGTATAGATTACTTTATTATTCCTTAATCTTGCGATGTAATCCTCATATTCGTTTTTAGGAAAACTAATAAATTCTTTCATCAATTACACCTCTAATATCACTATTTTTATTATTCTTATCGATCGTATTTATAAATTCCATAATATATGTACTATTTAAATTTCTTTTATTAAAAGCGATTCCAATTTGTCTTGTTGGTATCGGATAATCAATATTCAACTCAAATAATTCTCCACTCTTCAGTTCTTCCAAAATATGATTTTTATTTATAAATCCAATTCCTAACCCAGCCTTAACAAATGCCAAAACTAAATCATAACTCTCTAATTCGTAACTATTATGTAAGACTATTTTATTTTTTTTACATATAGCATTCAAAAATTTTCTTGAAGATGACATATCAAATTGTAACACTAATGGTAAATTAGTTAACTCTTTTATGCTCATTTTTTCCCCCTTTAAATCATGATAGAAACTAGAATTCGCGATAAAAGCATCTTGGGTAGTTTCAATAACCCTATAATCTAAATGTTCATCCATTTGTACAGGCATAGTAAATAGTACCAAATCTAATAGATTATCTCGCAATTTATTTAAAAGTTCTGATGTTATTCCTCTCGTTATTTCGATTTTTACATTTGGATATTTCTCTTTAAATATTTTAAAACCTTCTAAGGCATTGTGCTTTAATAAAATTGTCCCTCCGCCAATTCTAAGGGTTTTATTCTCTTTACAATCAAATTCCTCTAATAGTCTTTTACAATGATTCAAACATTCTATGCTGTTTTTGATATTTTGAAATAATTCTTCTCCACAATGAGTTAATTCCATACCTCTAGACGTTCTATAAAACAATGTCACATTTAACTCATTTTCTAATTTTTTTATTGTTTGTGTTATGGCTGGTTGTGAAATAAGCAATATTTCAGATGCTTTCGTAATGTTTTTTGTTTTAGCAACATAGTAAAAAATCTTATATAATTCAAAACTTATATTTTCCATGATATAACTGCTCCTTATAACAGATATCCAATATTCATATTTCAATTATATCATTATGTGACGTATAATGCAATCGAAGGAGGGATAATATGATAATTACAATAACAGGTGCATCAGGAAGTGGGAAAAGTTCTATTTCTGAAATTTTATGTTCATTAGACCACAATATAGTTCATTTAAATATTGATACAGTGGGTCATGCTATCCTAGATATGCCTGAAATAAAAAAAATGATTTCAAAAAAATTTCATTTAAAAATAAAAGACAACAAAATAAATAGAAAAGAATTAGGTGGCTTAGTTTTCAACAACTATCGAAATATGAAACAATTATCAGATATTACTTGGGAGGCTATGGAGGATAAAATCGATCAATTTATGGCAAAAAATAAAGATAAAACAATCATTCTCGATTGGATACTTATTCCAAAAACAAAGTATTTTAATGAGTCAAATATAAATATATTAGTCCAGGCAGATTTCAACACAAGAATGAAAAGAGCAACTAAAAGAGATGGAATAAATGAAGTTGCATTCATAGAAAGAGAACAAGCAACATTAGATTTTACAAAGAATCGATTCGATTACATTATCAAAAATGGTGATATTAAACAAACGAGAAAGGAAGTGAAAAAGATTTATGATGCGTGTATTATATCCAGGTAGTTTTGACCCTATAACAAAGGGACATATGAATATTATAGAACAAGCAACACAGTTATTCGATGAAGTTGTTATTGCTGTTTTACAAAATCCAACCAAAAAGAATTCTTTTTTTACATTGGAAGAACGATTAGAAATATTACATACATTATATCGCACGAATCCTAAAGTAAAAGTAATAACAAGCACTAATCCTACAGCAGATTTAGCACTAGAATATAAATGTAATGCCATAATAAGAGGCCTTAGAAGTATAAAGGATTTTGAATATGAAAAAGAACTTGCAGAGATAAATAAAGAAATTAGTCATAATCAAATACATACAATATGCCTATTTGCTGATTCTAGCCTACAAACTGTTTCTTCAAGTGTTGTAAAGATGATATTTTATTTAAATAAAAGTATCTCAAAATATGTAGATTCTATAGTGGAAGAAAAAATGATGTTAAAGGAGGCCCCAAAGAAATGATTTTAAGAATATTAGGAAGTGTCTCTCCCTACCCAAAAGCAGATAATAATTGTGTAGGCTATTTCATTTATGATACAAATAACAATCAAAAAATCTTATTAGATTGCGGTAATGGTATAACTAGATTAATGAAATTCCCAAGCGATTTAGAAAATTTAACTATTATAATAAGTCATTTACATAAAGATCATTATGCTGATTTAAGTGCTATTGCATATGCCAGTTATGTCTACCATAATTTAGGTCTTTTAAATAGTAAAGTCAAAGTTTATATTCCAAATAGCAAAGATTTAGAAGACTATCATTATTTGACAAACTATGGTACAGAAAATTATATGGATTTTTATGAATATGATGAAAAAACAGAATTAAATATCAACGGCATTAATGTTTCTTTTTGCCAAACACAGCACAATATAAAAACTTTTGCTATGAATGTAATTAAAGAAAATGTAAAAATATCCTATTCAGCAGATACCGGGTTTGATGAAAATATATCAACTTTTTTCCAAAATGCCGATATATTAATATGCGAATCAAGTTTCTTAAAACATCAAAAAAATGGCAATATAAACCATTTAAGTGCTGAAGAAGCTGGAATATTAGCTAAAAAAAGCAATACAAGAAAATTAATTTTAAGTCATTTTTGGCCAGAAATTGATAAATCAAATTATTTAAATGAAGCAGAAAGCGTTTTTGAAAATGTCGAAGTAGCAATAGAAAACAAAGAATACATTTTGTAAAAATAATCAATATATTCTTTGTTTTTTCTTTGTCTATTTATCGCAAATATTTTAACTACCAGTTGGTAATATCTATACTCATTTTAGTATAAAAACAATCATTTCTGTAAACAAAAAACTTTATGAACTCTTTTTCGTCCATAAAGTCACTAAATTATTTATAACTTTAGAGTTTTATCAAAGCCTTTATGATTCATCGCTTCTTTAGGATGATTTAATACCCATTCTTTAATAAATTGCCTTTTTGGTGCCAATATAAATTTTCTTATATCTTCTAATGTTTCAATATTTTGATCAAATAAAATATTGGTAAATATTTCTGCTTTCTTATTCGTTAATTCACTATTTACAAGTTTCCTTAATAAGATAATCCAAAAAGTCTCTAATACGATATATAAATCCTCTTCTAGCCAATAATGAAATTTTGTTTTTGGATGATGCACTTCTAGAAGTAAACACTTTAAATAGATAGGAAACATTTCAAAAGCACCATGCCAAATATCAACACTACAATATTGATACATCGATAAATTTTCTCTCTTTAAAAACTCGATAGCATCTCCTTTGACAATATGAATCTTACTATTCATTTGTGGTTTTAGATAAAGTTCAAACATTTTCTTTACATCTGAATCTAATTCTACAATGGTTATTTCTTCAACCTCTTCTTTTAAAGATAACATATAGGCAACATATCCTAGTCCACAACCCATAAGCAATATTTTTCCACTTGCTTCTTCAATAAATGAAGAAAAAGTATTCATTTCACAAGGTTCTACACCCATCCATTTCATATCTGGAAAAACTGTTCCTATCGTAGGAATATGCATGTTTTCAGAGAAATAACATAATTCATATAACGAAGTTAATGTCTTAGGATCCCTTTTTCGTGCATTATAATTATAGGTTTTATAGCTCTCATAAATGGGTGTTTTTGTCAAACACACATTTCCTACAATCCAATTACCTATCTGAATATTCTTTATGTAAGGATTTTCAGACATAAAAGTAGAATCCAATTTTATTAATTTGCAGTTTTTCTCGGTTCCTATTATTTGTTTTCGTGCATCTCCAACAGGACATCCACGATTTAGCCCCTGTACACTATCTAAAATGAGTTCTTCAGCATAGACTAAATTTTCCATAAATTCTCTTGTTCTTTCGACTTCTGTCATCATAAATCACCTGCGAGCTATTATATCAAAAAAAACAAAAAAAGTCATAAAAAATGCGTTTTATGACCTTTTCTTACTATTTACCTTCTTTTGTTGCTGTAAAGACAGTTAGAACATCATCTTCATACTTCATTAAAAATTTTTCTCCTTGTTCTTTTACCACTTTAAAACCAAGTCTTTTATAAAGCAATATTGCCTTTTCATTTTTCGCATAGACAAATAAATAAACGTCTTCATTTTTGGAAATAACACTTTTAATAAGTTGTGTCCCAATTCCTTTATTTCTCCATTTTTCTTCAAGATAAAGTTCATCAATTAATACTCCATTTTCATAAGGACGAGTAAAGAATGAGCCTATAGTCTCCCTATCTCTTTTTATTATTTTTGATAAACCAATTTGTTTAGGAATTTCTTCTTCTATATATCTTTCAATTTGTGTCTTTTCTGCTTCTGTTAAATTCTTAGCATAAGTTAAAACAGACTCCTTTTTATGTCTTTTTAACAATTCAATATCATCCAGTGTAGATGGAACTAAATGGATGGTATCCTTACTCCAATCTTCATTTGGATCAAATCCATTCTGTCGTTCCCAAAGAATTTGTTGCTCTCTCGCATGTCTAACTGCATCACAACCATTATTACTTGTAGCGCTTGCACCATCAGTCACAACAAAAAAAGGCAATTGATAGGCTTCGGCTAATGCCCTTACTTCTTGACAAAATTTCCTCGCATATTCTACTTTTTCCATCTTTACTCCTTCTTTTTATAAAATTACTCTCGTCTATTTTATTCAAAGAGACAACGCTTTACTCGTTCGATTCGATTTTTATTTCCCCTTCAAAATCCCATAAACTCAACTTCCCATTTATAGGAATCGGAATTATTTTTTCAACGTTTTCCAATTTAAAGCCATAGCCGTCCCAATTGTTTGATGTTTTACTGATAACTCCCTTATATACTAGTGGATCTTTTTTCTCTAAAAGAGTTCTTAACGATTCATCCACTTTAACACAATCTGTAATCGTTGCTTTTGCAATAATTTGACCAACTGGATATTCTAATCCCAAATGTTTGAATCTCTCCATTGCCTTTTTATCTATCCCTTTACCTGCATGAATGAATAGTTCTCCACGATATTTAGTTTTCCAAGTTCTAAATTCATATTCTTTATACCCTTCAGCAATTAAAGTTGCCCATGGTTGTTTAATTGTTATTGCCTTCATTTAATCTCAAAGTCTCCTTAAAAGTTATAAATCCCAATTTGTTGTACAGATGCTTTGCCCTCTCATTTTTGGATAATACACTGATTTCAATAATAGATACATCATCTTCCTTTGCCCATAATTTTATTCCATCAATGAGTTTTGTAGCAATTTTCCTATTACGATATTCTGGTAAGACAAAGAGAGCATCGATAAGAATATGCTTCTCTTCCGTTAGATAAGCATAGATATAACCAACGATTTTCCCTTTTTCCTCACACAAAATAATCTTTGTATTCTCTCTTACGAGAATATTTTTATAAAAATCATCGACAACAAGAGGTGATAAAGAATCGTCATAATTGATGTACTCATCTTCAATTAATTGAGTGAGCAATTCATCACATCTCTTAGCATCATTGATTGAAGCTTCCCTAAAAATCATATGTCTCTCCTATTTCACTTTTTTTATACGATTAAATGGAAAAAAGATAAGCTCTGTCGTTCCCACAATACTCTTTTCACTTACAGTTCCAATCATTCGCGAATCTTTTGAATCACCACGATTGTCTCCCATAACAAAGTATTCTCCTTCGGGTATTGTAATCTCTTTTTCACAAAGAGACCAATCACTCATACAAGTTTCTTCTTTTTTATCATTTTCAATAAAGGTTTCTTCTATAATTTTTCCGTTAATGGTTAAAATGGCCTCCATTTCTCCTTCTTCATTCTTCTTGACTTCATAACGAATTTTCTCACCAGGAAGACCAATTACACGCTTGATTAATTTGCCACTATCAGTTTCAATAACAGCAATATCAAAGCGGTTAATCCCTGAAATACGTTTTTTTAATTTATAAAGGAGCATATAATCTCCATGTTTTAACGTGGGATTCATACTAGATCCATTGACTGTCACAGGTGTTGCGATAAAAATCCGGATGATTACAACAAAGAAAATTATAATAAGATATGGGGCATATTCTAAAAACATATCTCGCTTAGCATTTTGCGTATTTTTTTCAATTTGTTCTTGTTCTTCTGTTTTTTGTTTTTTCTTATTCTTATGCATAAGTATCACCATATTCATTTTAACACGTAGAAGCAAAATTGTAAATTGATTCAAAAGAAAAAGAAAAATTTCCTTTATGCTCCTTTTCTATTCGTTTGCTAGGCATAAAAAAAGAAAGAAAAATTAATTTCTTTCAGGTACTTTATATTCCTTAGCCATTTTATCAATAAAGTTAAGTTTAGCACGACGCACTTTTCCTTTACGGACAACGACTACTTTATCTACTAATGGTGAGTTTACTTTAAATACTCTTTTAACGGCAATACCACCGCTTTTTTTACGTACAGTAAATGTCTTACTAATTGATCCACCTTTAATGGAAACAACTAAGCCTTCAAATGCTTGAATTCTTGAAGTTTTTCCTTCTTGAATCTTATAGTCAACTCTCACTGTATCTCCCACACGAAACTCAGGAATATCGGTTCTTATTGATTTAGCATTGACTTTATCTACTAAATTCATGAAATCCTCTCCTCTCTTTTATTTGCACCCATATAATCATAAAATATTTTCAGCGGATTACATTTGTCTCTTTTTATTAAGAGCAAGTCTATTTTATCATATATTTATCTATATGACAAGCAATTTTTTTCATGAAAGATTTTGAAAATATAACAGCTATAATTGCTCATTCGTTCTGATGCTCTTTGATCATTTCTTTTATTTTTTCTATCGCATCCCCACTATTTCTGCAATTCGCTTTTTAAGCCGTCTTCCATATTAATGTTCGTAGGAATAACTACATCAGCTCCAATTTTATGAGTAATTGAGTTCGCTATTATTCTCATTGCTCTCGAACCATCAAACCAAGCGGGGTTATCGCTCCTACCTCTTATAGCATCTAATGAACTAACCATCATATCACGGTCATATATATCTATTTTTTCTGTTTTAATCATATATTTTTGCCTATCACTTGCATATAAAGTATTGTCATCCATCTTATATAAAGCATTATTAAACCAATATAAATGGTCTCCTCCAGCAAGAACAAAAAGAGTAGCTTTATATTCTAAATCTCCAATCAAAGAATTAACATACTCTGTAACCTCATCAAAAGTAACTTTCGGCATATCTTCTTTTAAGTCTGGATATTTGCCTGTTATATCTACAACCCCAAAGTTATAAAACTTACGTCCAAATATTTCTTTATTTTTAACAAATACTAATTCAATGGACCCGCCTCCACCAATGAAGATACATATTGGTCCATCATAATCAATATTTTGATAGCATCCCTTTGCCGTAAGATTTGCTTCGTCTTCTTGAGATACTACCTCTATTGTTAAACTAAATTTGTCTTTTAAAGTACTATTAATTTGTTCTAACTCTGTATCACTTATATTTCTAAAAATACTACATCCGTATATATGAACATTTTCTGTATATTCTAAAGCCCTGCTGATTTCTTTATATAACTTTTCTAAATCAGCATCACTTACTAAACCATTATTTTTATAATTTTTCTTAAATTCAATAGTTGTTGTTTTATCATATATAACTTTGTTATTTTCATAAATATGAGTCTTTGTATTACTACTACCTATTTCTATAATTCCACATTTTTCATTCATATTATTCACTCCTACTTTTAGTCATTATAACACACATTTTCCTACTATGTATTTATCAAGTGTAAATCAGTAGTAAAATAACTTTAAATTTTGTATGTATGCCTCAAAATAAAGGATTTGTAATAAAAATCAATATTTTTTTATAAAAAAAGAGGTTTTACCCTCCAAATGTCTGTAAAATAGATAAGACAAGCAATAACATAACGCCAACTCCTGTACATACAAGCATACGCATTGTCTTACTTTCCATTTTTTCTAAACGTGATTTATATCTAGCTTCTCTTGCCTTTTGTTGTAAAGAAGAAACCGTCTTTGAAAAAGTCAATATCTGTTCTTGTTTTCTTTCTTGTTTTCCTAATCCTAAACGATACAAAAGACGCATCATACGCATACTATCGCGTACTGGATACTCTTTTGCAAATTCCATATATGGATTAATAGATGCATCTCCTGCATTAATCTTTTCAATTAAATCGCGCAATCCATCTTGAAAGATTTCTGGTGCGTCCCCAACAGACTTTCCTAATGCAACTGGTACTGTATAGTGTTGAATCAAAATCTCTAAATTCTTTAAGTAATATGGGAGCTGCGTATCAATTAAATGTAAATGAGCTTTGTAATAACTCTTCAATTGCATATAAGGCAGTTTAAACATACCAAAAATAGCTGCAAAAATAAGCAAAAGTGTTACATAACTCATTTTATTAATCATCAAAAAGCCTACAAGCAAACCTACTAACAAAGCATTTTTTAATCTTGAATTAAAGAGCTTATCAATATCAATGGCATCACCATATTTTGCCTTACAATAAAATTCAAAGTCGTCTTCAATAAGCCTTTTAAAATAGCCCGAATTATCATCGACAAATTTATTTATACTAAATCCTCCAATGTATTGCATAATAAAGATGACAATAACCGCTAATACTAAAATTTCATAATACATTTTACTCTACCCCCGTATCTTGGTTATAAAATTTCTCCCCACTAATTAAGAAGTAAGAGTTAATAAAGGCTACTAAGTGAAGTAAGAGTTGTACATACCACAAACCAATCATCTTTTTATAATTGGTAGTTCCTAATAACATTTGTGTTAATATAGCTAGGAAGTAAAGAGCAAAACCAAAACCTACGAATTTTTTATGAGAGGCTTCACGGTCCACTTTATCTCGATAAACACCCTCTACTAATAAGTCTATATCAAGCATCATATTTTCTAAAGATTCACCCGAGTCTTTAGCTCCTTCTTTTGTAATTTGTAAGAAAAGTTGATGCATATTTTTTACCATATAATATGGATATTTTTGATTAAACATTTCAACAGCCTCATCAATCGTTCCATTTGCATAACTCATATCAATCATCTGTTTCACATCAGACAAGACAGGATCCTCTAAAATTCCTGAATCTCTAACGCCTTCTAATGCTTTAACAAAAGATTGCGTGGTATTGAATTCATTAATAACGTTTGTCGTATAAACTTGAATTTCTTCAAATAAGAATTCTGAATAAACACGGTTATTACGTAAATAAGCAAGATAAGGAATAAACATAATGGCAATGACAGCATAAAGAATCGCAATCATAATACTATAAAAGTAAAGATATCCGACAACAGCAGCAACACCACCAATCAAAATAATTTGACTTAAATATTCTTTCGCTGAATATTCTTGTCCCAATTGCTTACTCTTCTCTCTTACCTCTTGATAACTATAAGGAGCATATTTGTTATAAATCGTTGTGACAGTATCCGCGATAAAACGATAGACACTCTCTCCGCTCTGTCTACGATAACTTAAAACAAAAACAGCAATAACAAGCATGATAAGTAGTTCCATTTGTTTTTCCTCCTTTCTCTATCCAACGGGTTGTGTAGGCACTCCAACATTAGGGTTTGTTGGCTGCCCATTCATTGGTACCGCATTGACGACCTTTGGTGGTACAGCATTCACTACAGGTGTCCCATTTGGTATAGGGGCACTTCCTGAAACATTCATAGCAGGATTTGCAGGCATGGCTTGAACATTATTTGTTGCAACAGGTTGTGAGAGATTTCCATTTTGATTCATAGGCACTGCTACTGTTTGATTTACTGGGGCAACTGCTGGCGCAGGAGAAACTACATTTTGCAAGTTTCCCGAAGTATTTGTTACTTGTCCAGGCATTGCTCCATTTTGGACACTTTGACTAGCAGCATTACTTGTCTCATTATCATTCATAGCAAATGGATCCTCTATATTCGATGGAGTCTTCGTCTCTTCCTCTACTAATTCTACTTTATTTGTATCATCAATCTTCTCAGTTGCATCTCCTAATCCAAAAGTATCTTTAGGAAGGGACACATTCCCAATCGCCAAATAGTCGATCAAACCTTGTGTAGGATTATGTAATACAACTCTTCCATCTAAACTTTTTTGATATAAAACATTACTTGCTGGTTTATTATTTTCATCGATATAGAATTCACACACTTCAATAATTTCCCTTTGAAAACGTCCTAATCTCTTTGAAAAATATCCTTTTACATAGATACCCAATTGAACATATCGATGAATAGATCCTAAAAATTGTTCTATATCTTGACTTGATTCCAACAAAGAATAAAGACGCATAGGAATACTCGATGCACGGTCAGCATGAATTGTTGACAAGATATGATGTCCAGACGAAATCGAGTTACGAACAGCAAGTACTGCTTCTGCAGAACGAACTTCGGCTAATAAAATCCAAATAGGATTCTGTCTCATACAAGCCACTAAAGCTTCGGTATAAGAGGCAATATTATTCGTCTTCATTGCTACAATATCACGAGTTGGAAAAATTTTATCTAAGTGAAGTTCTAGAGTATCCTCAATTGTAATAATTTTTTCATCCTCTTTTGTCTTAGAAGCGAGATATTTTACAAGTTCTGTTTTACCTGAACCAGTCTCTCCTGCAACGATAATATTACAATGTCCTTCAATACACTTGAGTAAAAAGTCATGCAATTGTGAGGTAATATACTGTTCACTAATGAGTTTATCTTTGTTAAGACGGATCTTAGCGGGAGTCTTACGAATAAGACAGGCAACACCATTCGTTGCAATTGATTCATGAACAAAGTTCATACGTAATTCAGCAGATTCAGCATCGAGAAATGGATGAGCCATATTGAAGGTTTTTCCCATAACATTTGAACACTGAAAGGCCAATTTTTCCATAAAAACATTATTAATATCAGGACGATTTAGTTGATAAATTCCTTTCGATAATGTTTTAACCCATACCTGTCCTCCATTTGAATAAGAGATGTCGGTAATATCTTCATTTTCTAAAAACTCAGACAAAGGACCAAAATCCATTTGATCAAATATAGAATTTAACATAAACCTTTCCTCCTATTCAAATTTTTTTTAATCATTAATTGGAATTGATTTTGATTCAATAAATGCCTTTACAGCTTCATTTACAATTTCTGTTTCTTCAGGATTTTCTGAATATTTGGCATTATGAGGGACAGGAATCAATTCGATATTATTAGTACGAATCAACTGAGATAACTCAAGTAGCTTTTTATATTCTTCTGGCACTGCAAACACTAGTTTGCTTGGTTTTGGTTCATCATCTTCTGCAGTATGCGTAAACACGTTGTTTCCATCTTTATCGATTACGCGCTCAACACGAATACTTTTGATGAATTTTTCATAGATTACTTTTTGATTATCATCGATCGCTTTAAAAAACAAATCAATTGCATTTCCTGGCATAATAGAACATCCATAGGTCGAATGGAAATCAACGTCCAAATAAAAGATAGAATATCCATCTGGTATATCATATTGAACCGCTTGATTTGTATTGGTTTCTACCGTAAGAGCACTCTTATAGAAAAAACTATTTTCAGGGATCTGATATCCAGAAGCCACATATTTTTCAAGAAGTTGTCCACGATTTTGAATTAAGGCTCCACCACTAGATGTAACAAAATTTCCGCTTAATTTCACCGTTCCAATTGTATCACTTGTAATCTCTGTTTCTTCTGTTAGAAGTTTTGTCGAATAAGGAAGATTCACAGGTGATACAGCACGGCTAACAAGCCCGTTGTAGACAAAATAAACAACGACTATCAACCCCATAACGAGAATAAAGGTCATCGTATTAGGATTACTAATAAAACGTTTTATATTTACTTTTATTGCATCAAAATCCATATTCTCTCCTCCTTATCTTAGTTCTGTTACTTGACTTTTAATAAAATTTCTTAATGTATTGCTATCAACTGTTGTAGGATTTGGATTCTCTGTATAATTCTTATTGCGTACATAAGGGGTGATTTTAATATCACCTGAACGGATATATTCAGCTTGACTTAGCAATTGATACATTTCCTCATCTACAGCAAATAAAAGTTCCGAAGGTTTCCCATAGACAAGTGTATTTTTGACAATATTATTTCCCTTGCTATCTTTTACAGCTAATACACGAATCGATTTAATCAAACATCCATACATTACTTTATTTCCATTATTATTATCTGTTGCAGACATATAAAGGTCAATGTAATCCCCTGCTCGAATCGAATTTGCATAAGTCGTTTCGGCATTAACACTTAAACTATAAGGAACATACCCATCTTCAATATTGGCAAAAGCAGCATCAGGCATTTCCTCCGCCTCTTTTAAAACCTCTTTATAAAATAAACTCCCTTTGGGAATATTAGTCTTATAAGAGACATAATGATTGACAACCTCAGCTGTTGTCTTTGCTAGATTTTGTGATCTACTTACATAATCCCTTGCCACTTTAATTCTTCCAACCATATCATTCGTAATCAAAGTTCTTGCAGGAAGGTCTTGTCTAGCATAAGGAAGTTCGATAGGATCAATAGCAAGACCTACACGATAATTATATCCAATGATTAATGTCGCTACACATGCGAGTAATCCCAAAATTGTAACTGTATTTTTATTTCCAACTAATCTCTTAAATATAGAACCATGTTTTCTTCCATTTTTTTTGCGCATACTGTATCCTCCCTAAATTATTCCAATTCTAAAACGTACACAACCCCTGTACTATAAACAGTATACCATAAATGAAAATTTTTTTAAACAAAAAATGTATGAAACATGTTAAAATAAACTCAGGTGATTTTATGAAGACAAACCCTTTATCCGCTACTTTACAAGTATTTCTTTATTTCTTTCTTCTTGTAATTCTTACAGCTGTTGGCTATAGCTTTACACTTTCATGGGATAAAGCCTATATCATCGGCTATATCCTAATCCTTCTTTTTTTTATCAAACGTTATCATTCACTTTTAAAAGAAGAAGGAAAAAAAGTGAAAGAAGCTTTTCTTTCTTGGAAAAAAGCAATTCCAATTCAAGCTCTCTTTTTATTTTTAAGTCTCCTAATAAATGCTTTACTTATTCACTTTTTAGGGAGCATTTCAGGAAATGAACAGCTACTACGTGGAGAATTCTTTTCTTCCCCTTTTCTTTTATCGATTGTCGTTGCTTTCTTAGCTCCTGTTGCTGAGGAATTCATCTTCCGTTTTCCTTATGTTAAAGTAAAGAAGTCTTTAGGAATCTTTTTGCTCTATTCATTTTTATTTGCTTTAATACACTTAACTCCATCAACTAAAGTTCTTTCCTACTTATTTATTGTTCCCTATTTTTTCTTAAGTCTCTTCATTGGATATCCTTTTTACAAAAGTGGAAATATTTATCTGTCAATTGGAACACATATTCTTTATAATATTGCAAATATTATGCTATTATTAATATAAGGTGATACGATGACAGATAAAGAAATGAAAACCAAGGAAAAAACATTTTCCTTTAAAACCCTTTTTTTACTTTTCATTATATGCGTTGCAACGACTCTTTTATGGGCAAGATATGTCTCTACAAGAGGATTAGTTGTAAAAGAATATGCAATAAAAGAAACAACACTTAATGAAGACTGGGATGGACTAAAAATTGTTCATTTTACTGACTTACATTATGGAAGCACTATTTTTTTAGAAGAGTTAAAAAATATTGTAAAAGAGATTAATAAACAAAATCCTGATTTAATAGTTTTTACAGGTGATTTAATTGAGCAAGGAGTAGACCTATCAGATAAAGAAATTGACAGCCTAATAAAAGAGTTAAATAAATTAAGTCCAAAAGTGGAAACACTTGCCGTATTAGGGAATCATGATTATGACCATGACTATTGGAATCGCATTGTTCCTAATATTGACTGGCATGTTCTAGATAACACTTATGAATATGTCTACTATAAGAGCAAAATCCCTATTGTCTTTGTTGGTCTTGATGATTTAACGGTAGGAAATCCAGATTATACAAATGCTTTTTCTTTTTTAAATGAACACGAGGAAGAACTTTATACAATCGTGCTTGCACATGAACCAGATCAAATCGAAGAATTCCAAAACTATCATTTTGATCTTGTTTTATCTGGTCACTCACATTTAGGTCAAGTAAGACTTCCCATTATTGGTGCATTATACACTCCTATTGGTTCTAAAAAATATTATGAGGAACACTATAAAGTTGCTGATGCTCATCTTTACATCAGTGGTGGCATAGGTACTAGTGGAATAAAATTTCGTTTTTTTAATAAACCAAGTATTAATCTTTATCGTTTTTACACCAAATAAAAACTTCTTTCATAGACTACTATAGAAAGGAGTTTTTATATGACACCTAATTTTATTCCTAATTTTTATGGAACTGCACCAAATATTCCAAAAATGTTGCCACAAAATACAATCTATGATGATCGTTTTGGAGGATTCTTTGTTCCCTTTTTACTTGGAGGTTTAGGAGGAGCCGCAGTCGTTGGATTATCTCGTCCGCGTCCCGTTTATGTAAATCCATATCCTCCTATGCCAGGCTATTATCCTTATGGTAATTACTAATAAATCCAACTATAAAGAAATAAGATAATAGACTTGTTCCGCCATAAGAGATAAATGGCAGAGTTATTCCCGTAATTGGGAACAGTCCAATATTCATAAAGATATGAATACTCTCTTGAAAGAGTTTCATCATAAGAAAAGAAAATGTGATGGATTTCATAAAAGGATTTCCATCTTTTATTTTGCTTAAAATAAGAAGATTAAAAAGGAAATTTACAAAGAGAAAGAAAATAGTTCCTAGAAGGCCATTTAAGGAGACAAGTAAGGAGAATGCAAAATCCGTTGTGGCCTCAGGTATATTTAAAATAGCTCGATGCCCTGTAAGACCTGCAACTCCCATATTAAGTAATGCTTGATCAAGTTGATAATTGGAAGTAAATACCCCAACAATGCGGTCCATACGATAAAAAAAGGAAGAACCGAAACATTTAACAAAAAGATCACTTGCAAAAAAGTATAAATAGAAAAAACCACCTGCTAAAAGAATAAGTCCAACTATGCAATACTTTAACTTTTTAAAATCATGTTTGTGATAAAGAAGAATTGAAATCCATATGACGATATAGAAAATAACATTTCCCGTATCAGGTTCTAAAAAAGTTAAAACACTTGGCAAAAGAACTAAAAGTGCCGTTTTAAAAAAGTACTTATCTGATGTTTCAACAACTATAGATAACAATAATATCAAAGCTATTTTCATAAACTCGCTGGGTTGAAAAGAAATGAAACCTAAATTTAACCACGCTTTACTTCCATTTACGGCCTTCTCAAAGAGAAGCAAATAAAGCAATAATACATTTAAGACAAGATAGACAGGAAATACCCATTTAAATACTTTTTTCTTATCTACTCTGCTGACCAAAAGAAATATTAAAAAACCAAAAGCAAAAAAGAGAAGCTGTTTTGTTAATACACTTCCATCGGTATAGGCATTTAGATTATTTAAACTAAATAGCATAAAAATAAAAATTGTAATCAATATTTTGGCTCTATATTTCATATTATATTTTGTACATTTTTTCTAAAAGTAAACATATGATATAGTAGGTGATCCTATGAATTTACCAAATGTATTTCAAAATAAAAAAATTGCCATTAAAGAAAACGGTCAAGACTTGTTTTATGGAAATAGTACGCCCACTTTAGAAAGAAAAACATCCCATAAAGATATAAAGACAAAAATCAAGGAACTCTTCTCTTCTAAAAAATACGTCTATAAAGTGGACTGTATAATTGAAACTCTTGATAAAAAAATAAAAACTTCCCTTGTCGGTCAAACAAGTGGAAGCCTTATTACCATAGATAATGAGCTTATTCCTATAAGTGAAATCATTGATTTATACGAAGTGTAGTTTAAACAACTACACTTTTTTTATAACCAACCTTATATTTGTACTTTTACAACATTGGAGTTTTCTGACTTTGTGGCAATCATCCTTGTCACCAAACTAGACGTAGAAGAAATATAATATACAATAATCTTAGCTCCTGATGCTGTCGCGGCATTTTTAAACATATTACTATAGCCAGTACAATTATTCAAACCTATCGTAATATTTGCAGTCAGTTTACTACACCCAAAAAACATATCGTCCATTTGAGTAGCAGATGAGAGATTCTTATTTACAGTGGTTAATTCGCTACAACAGAAAAACATCCCCATGGTATTCGTCACTTTGTCCATATTAAATCCACTTAAATCTAAACTGGTCAGTTTACTACAATAGAAAAACATTCTTGCCATGTTTGTGACGTTACTTGTATTAAAATGGCGAACATCTAACTCTGATAGATTTACACAGGATTCAAACATACCAATCATATTTGTTACATTACTCGTATCAAAATGACTGATATCTAAGTTTGTTAATGCGCGACAAGTAGAAAACATATAATGCATTTCCGTTACCTTGCTCGTATCAAAATGGCTTAAGTTTAAACTCTCCAGTAAACGGCACTGTTGAAACATTCCATGTACATCCGTTACGTTACTTGTATTAAATCCACTTAAATCCAAACTTGTTAATTGGATTAATCCCGCAAAAATACGGTCCATTGTCGTTACATTACTTGTATCGAACTTAGAGATTGACAATTTTGTCAGAGCACTTTTTACAGAGGACTCAATTCCCATATAAAACATAAGAGACATATCAGTTACTTTACTTGTATTCCAACTATTCAAATCTAATTCTACCAAACTATTACAATAACAAAACATACTTCCCATATTTACGACATGACTTGTATCCAGTTTTTCAATCCCCTTAATACTTGTTGCATTTTTAAAGTTACAAAATAAATATGATGCATCAGCATTTAAATTGATTCCTCCATTTTGGCCAATATAAAGTTCATACAAGCCATTGTTATCCTCATCTAATAGGTAAGCCATAATGCTTTCGTTTCCTGCATCTGATACATCCCATGAATCTATGGCATTTTCAGGGACTTCTTTTTTATTAAGCAGTGTAATTGTTTC
>CATKZK010000022.1 GCA_949841325.1 uncultured Bacilli bacterium | reverse complement strand
TGTGGGGAATTGGAATACATCAAATGTAGAGACAATGAAAGCGATGTTTGTGGAATGTAATATACTAAAAGAAGCAGACTTAAGTTCTTTTGATTTAACGAATGTAACCAATTTAAATTCCTTTGTAGCAGGATGTCATAATTTAGTTACAGAGTTTACAGTAAGAGGAACTAACTGTACAAATTATACAGGAGAATCAGGCTATTGGGCGATATTTACAAATACAGCTATAGGAACAGGAAGTATAAAAGTTCATTACACCAGTGATGCAAGTGAGTTAGTGGATAAAATGATCGCGACTAAATCGACTACTTCTAATGTTACCAAGGGAAGTGTGGTTGTTTAAGAGGGTTTCCTCTTTTTTTCTTGCTTTTAAAATGGTATAATCTTTAGGAACGGAAGTGAAGTATATGCAATTACCAGATATGCAAGAAGCGAAAAAACGGGAACAAAAAGAAGTTCAATACATCTATGAAGAGATGAAAATTTCAAATGCTTTTGATGGAAAAAAATACTTTATTAAGACGTATGGCTGTCAGATGAATGTGCATGATTCAGAAGAGATTGCAGGTTTACTTGAAAATTTAGGATATACTCCTGTAGAGAGTGAATTAGAGGCAGATATTATCCTATTAAATACTTGTGCCATCCGTGAAAATGCGCATGATAAAGTATTTGGCTTTTTAGGAAGATGCAAACACTTAAAGAAAGAGAAGCCCGAAGTAAAACTCATCTTATGTGGATGTATGGCTCAAGAGAGAAGTGTTGTTGATGAGATCATGGAAAAGCATCCTTATATCGATTTAGTATTTGGAACTCATAATATTCATGAGATTCCTAACTATTTAATGAATTTACATGAGGGATTAAACATTGAAGTAAAAAGCAATGAAAGCAATGTCTATGAAGTAGGAGAAACGTATAAAAGAGATTCTTCCTATACGGCATGGGTAAATATTATGTATGGCTGTGATAAATTTTGTACATATTGTATAGTTCCTTATACAAGAGGGAAAGAAAGAAGTCGAAAAAGTGCTGATATTTTAAAAGAAATAGCTTGTCTTAAGGAAAAAGGCTACAAGGAAGTGACATTACTTGGACAAAACGTCAATGCTTATGGACGAGACTTAGAAAATGATTTGACTTTTGCAGAGCTTTTAGAAAGTGTTGCTAAATTAGGAATAGAACGTATTCGCTTTGTAACTAGTCATCCGTGGAATTTTACTGATGAAATGATTGAAATTATAGCAAAATATGATAATATAATGCCATATATTCATCTGCCCTTACAATCTGGAAGTGATCGAATTTTAAGAATGATGGGAAGACGATATAAAAAAGAAGAGTATATTGCGCTTTATCGTAAGATTAAAAAGCTAGTTCCAAATGTCGCGATTACAACAGATATTATTGTGGGATTTCCTAATGAAACGGAAGAAGATTTCAAAGAAACGCTTGATGTTGTAAATACTTGTAAATTTGATGGAGCTTTTACTTTTATCTATTCTAAAAGGGAAGGAACTCCTGCAGCTAGAATGGACGATGAAATAACAAAAGAAGAAAAAGAGGAAAGACTACATCGTTTAAATGAAATTGTAAATACCTATTCCAATGAAAATAATCAAAAATACAAGGGAACGATACAAAAAGTATTGCTTCTTGGAACAAGTGAAAAAGATGAATCAAAGTGTTATGGCTACACAGAAACCATGAAACTTGTCAATGTAGAGTGCAATAAATCATTGATCGGTCAAATTGTAGATGTAGATATTATAGAAGCGAAAAGCTTTAGCTTAGATGGAATTGTAAAGTAGGAGGGATTTTAATGAAAGAATATAGAGAAAAAATAGCAAATTTAAGTGTGTATGAACAAAAGATGAGGGATTTATATCTTAGAAAACTTGCTTTAGGAGAAATTCTAGGTCCATTAACAGGATATTTAAGTATTGATAAACCTTTCTTAAAAAATTATCCAGAAGAGGCTCTATTAAGGGAAGTTCCAAAACAAACGATTTATGAGAGAATATATGCATGCAATAAAGATCGATTACAAGATATTGCTCTTATTTATCAAGATGTTCAGATTACTTTTGGAGAACTCTTTGAAAATATTGATCGCGTAAGTAAAGCTCTCTTGGCTATGGGGATAAAAAGAGGAGAAAAAGTGAGTCTGTGTATGCCAAATATTCCTGAAACGGTTTATACAATCTATGCCTTAAGTAAAATAGGTGCTGTTGCGAATATGATTGAGCCACGTACTAATGCAAAGCGAATTAAACAATATTTAATAGAGGCAAAATCAACAAAGTTATTGATGGTTGATTTATGTAAAAAGAATATCGATAAGATTATCGATGATGCCGATTGCCCTTTAAAAACAGTGATAGGTGTTTCTGCAGTCCAAAGTTTTAAAGATGGAATGAAGAAAAGAATTTATCAATTCTTACATCCTGAAATAAAAGATAAGGGAAAATATCAGAATTATGAGACTTTTATACAAAATGGGAAATCAGTAAAACAAGTAGAGACTGTGCCTTATAAAGAAAATACGCCAGCTATTGTTGTTTACACAGGAGGAACGACATCCATTCCAAAAGGTGCTGTTCTTGCAAACGAAACCTATAATGGACAAAACATGCAATTTCAATATTCTGGGATTTCTAATAATAAAGGAGACCGTTTTTTAGGAGATGTACCATTCTTCTCTGCATATGGTTCTAGTTGTGGAATGCATAATGCTTTATGCTCTGGAGTTTCTATCTGTTTAGTGCCAACAAGAAAGCCTTCTCACTTTTATAAACTATTAAGAAAATATAGACCTACAATTACGATGGAAGTCCCTCGAACTTATGAAATGTTATACCAAAAAAGAAGACATAAAAAAGACGATTTTTCCTTTATGAAGGATAATATCTGCGGTGGCGATAAAATATCTGAGGCGAGAGAAGAAGAGGTAAATCGCGAAGCTAAAAAACACCAGGCACCTGCCATAAAAAAAGGTATTGGAATGACTGAATTTGGTGGAGGTATTACGACGACGATTTCTGATGAAACAAACCTTGTAGGAACAGTTGGGGTCCCTCTTGCTCAAAATAATGTAAAAATAGTCGATCCTGTTACACATGAAGAAGTCCATTATAATGAAATGGGTGAATTGTGGGCTACGGGACCTACACAGATGATTGGATATTTAAATCGAGAGGAAGAAAACCAGGCGTTTTTTGAAGAAGAAGGAAATATTCGCTGGAGTAAAACAGGAGATTTGTGTACAGCAAACCAAGATGGAATTATTGCCTTCTTAGACCGCATTAAAAGAGCCATTATGTTACCTGATGGACATACGGTTCCATTAGTGCCTATTGAAAATGCGATTTCCATGCATCAAGGTGTATTAAATTGTGCAGTTGTGGGAGTCGAAACTTCCTCAGTAAATACGGGAAAAGTCCCAATGGCTTTTGTTGTTTTGAAAGATGAAAAGGCCAATACAGCAAAAATAGAAAAGGAATTAAGACATATTTGTGATGAAAATATCCCTCCTCGTGAGATTCCTCGATATTATTGTTTTGTAAGAAAGTTACCTTATACTTTAATGGAGAAAGTTGACTTTGAATTTCTATCGAAAGAAGGAACACGCTTAGTTTTAGAAGGAAACAAAGCCAAAGGAAATAAAGTCAAACAATTAGTCAAACGATTAGGAAAGTAAAAGTGTAATTTAAAGCGTAAAGAATATGAGATTTCGTATTCTTTTTTCTTATTTTATGTTATGATGATTTTGTAGAATTTGGAGTGAAACATTATGAATGTGGGAATTTCTTTTACTTTATGTAGTCTGTTTTATGCTATATTATTGACTATCGTCTTTTTTAGTAAAAAAAGATTGTCAACTTATGAAAATCAAGTATATAGCTACCTTATCTTAACTAGTTTATTTGGAACGATTATAGGAATTCCTTGCTATTATTTCATGAAAGAGTATACTACATTTCCTATTTTAAATTGTTTTTTTTCTAAAAGTTATATTGTCTATTTGCTTACTTGGATTACTTTATTCACTGCCTATATTTATGCAATTTCTAATGGCAATAAAGAGAAAGTGAAACGAGTTAGTGACAAATTTTTCTTTCTATACCTTATTTTACTCTTTATAATCTTGTTTTTGCCACTTTATTATGAAAATAAGAATAATGTTGTCTATTCGTATGGACCAAGTGCCAATTTTATGTATATTATTTCAGCACTCTTTATAGGCGTTATTCTATACTGTTTGATAAAGAATATAAAACGCATAAAAAGTAAAAAATATATTCCTATTTTTGCCTTTATATTTCTTGGAACTGTTGTCATGGTGATTCAAAAATTAAATCCAGGATTACTCTTAATGACCTCAATGGAAACGTTTATTACTTTTTTGATGTACTTTACGATTGAAAATCCAGATGTAAAGATGATTGCCCAGTTGGAGATTGCCAAAGAGAATGCCGAAAAGGCCAATCGAGCAAAGTCTGACTTCTTAAGTAGTATGTCTCATGAAATTCGTACACCACTTAATGCCATTGTGGGACTATCAGAGGACATCTATCATTATAAAGAAAAGCTTCCTCCAGAGGTATTAGAGGATGCAGAAGATATTGTTAATGCGTCTAATACTTTACTTGAAATTGTTGGAAATATCTTAGATATTAATAAGATTGAAAGTGAAAAGATGGAAATTGTAGAAATCCCTTATGACTTTCGCAAAGACATGGAAGCTCTTATTCGTGTCACTAGTACGCGTATTGGCAGTAAACCTATTCATTTTTCTTTCTCCATTGCAGAAGATATCCCTCATGAATTAATTGGGGATAAAGTTCATATGAAAGGCATTATCAATAACCTTTTAACGAACGCGATAAAGTACACTGATGAAGGAAGTGTCAGCATTCATATTCACTGTATCAATCAGGGAGATATCTGTAATATAATGATTCAAGTGCAAGATACAGGAAGAGGTATAAAAAAGGAAGATATCGAAAAACTTTTTGCCAAATTTGAACGATTAGATATTGAAAAGAATAGTACAACAGAAGGAACTGGACTAGGTCTTGCCATTACCAAAAGTCTCGTTGAAATGATGGGTGGAAAGATCAATGTACAAAGTACATATGGGAAGGGATCTTTATTTGTCGTTTCCATTCCTCAAAAAATAGGAAGAAGAACTCCGCTTACGAATACGCAAGTATTAGATACGATTGCCATCAGAGAAGAACTTAGAAAAGAATATCGAGGAAAGAAAGTCTTGCTTGTAGATGATAACAACTTAAACATTAAGGTAGCAAAGAAAGCCTTAAGTGACTTTGAACTTATCATTGATGAGGCAATGAGTGGGGAAGAGTGTTTAGAAAAAGTGAAAACGAGAGGCCCTTATGATGTCATTCTAATGGATATTATGATGCCTGGTATGAGTGGCATTATGACATTAGAAGAATTAAAAAGACGAAGGGATTTTACAACGCCTGTCATCGCTTTAACGGCCGATGCCGTCGCAGGAGCTGAAGAAAAATACAAAAAGGATGGATTTACATCCTATATTGCTAAACCTTTCAATAAAGAACAGATTGGCAGTAAATTAGATGAGGTTTTTAGTCAAGAAAAATAGGTGCAAAGAAGGAGTTTTCAAACGCTTCTTTTTTTGTTATAATGAATATATGAGAATTGAGGGGATGACATGCAAGGTCAAGAGTTCAATGAATTAAATGAAAGAAGAGTATCGAACGAAGCTGAAGTGATTGGGGAACTTAGAAAAGATAAAATTGGAAAACCCATTCTCGTTGTGGAGATTGCTGTTTTGTTTTTAGTGGTTTTAATTGGATTACCTATAGTTTCTAGTATGTTAGATAATGAAAATAGTATGCTTTCCAAATTGCTAAACAAAAATACAGGAGGAACTCCAATCCCTGTAACGACGCAAGCAAGTGAATATGCAAATGGCGGGACACTTCAAGTTTTAAAATCGACGACTAAAATGAAATTTCAAAACATCATTATGAGTGATTTTTCTTTATCGAACAGCAATTTAACGTGTAAGATATCAAGTTATAATGGGGAAATCAATTTAGATGAGATGGATGCTTATTTAGAAATCTATTCTAGCTCGAATACTCTTTTAGGAGCGTTAAAACTTACAGGATCTTACGATTTTCAAGAAAAGGAAGTCGTTTTACAGAATATAAACCTGCATTTTAATAATGAATATAGCTATTCTGGTAAGATTGTTTTAATGAAAGAGGATGATTATCCAGCGATTGAACTCAGTACAGATGAATCTGGTATTGGCTCTTTTAAATGTACGAAAGACAATCAAACGATTGAATATATTTTTAAGAATCAATATTTAATTCAATTGAAGGATCGTGAAAAAATAGTGGCTGCTAGTCTTGGAACAGATGAATATATGAATGCTAAACGTTCTCTTGAGACAAAAGCTGCTAATTTAGGAAATAACTTTGCGACTGTAGAAGAAGTGAGTGATGGACTTCTTTATCAAGCTTCTATTGACTTAGAAACTCCAGGATATAAAATTCCTGATACAGTATCAGATAGCAATTATTATGCTTTAGATACACAAGCCAAAAAAATACAGTATGCGTTATTAGGAAAAGGATATGATTGCAGATGAACATGAGTTTTTCTACTTCTGATTTTGAAGGTCCTTTGGACCTTTTATTGCATTTAATAAGATGTAGTAAAATGGATATTTATAATATTCATGTAGAAAGTATTACGAAACAATATTTAGATTTTATCAATAGAGATGGAGCTTTAAGTGTTGATAATGCCAGTGAATATCTTGTCATGGCAGCAGAGCTTATTCATTTAAAGAGCAAACTTCTTTTGAATCAAAAAGAGGAAGAAGAGAGTGATGATGAATATGAAATAAACTCTGAAAGCGATCTTCGCGATAAATTACTTGAATATGAAAAAGTAAAGAATGTGACTTCTTCTTTTAAAGAACTAGAAGAAAAGCGAAGTGAGTTTTATACAAAACTTCCAAGTGATTTAAAAGAATTTAAAGAAGAATTAAAATTAATACCAGGAGATGCTGATGTTGAAGAATTAGTTAAAGCCTTTGAACTTTTTTTAGCAAGACAAAAATTAAATAAACCGCTTAATACTAAAATTGCAAAAAAAGAGTTAAGTGTGCATGAAAGAACAACAGAGATACGAAGTATTTTAAAAGCAAAGAAGAGATGTGCTTTTACTTCTCTTTTTGAAAGTGTAAATAAACCCTATGTAGTGGTGACCTTTTTATCTGTTTTAGAAATGAGTAAAAATAAAGAGATTTTCATCAGTCAAGATACGACTTATGGAGATATTCTTTTAGAAATGAAGTGATAGTATGGAAGAATTAGGAATATTAGAAGGTATTCTTTTTGTCATGGGAGATGAGGGAATTGATTTAAAAAGCCTATGTGAAATCATGGAAATCAAAGAAGAATACGCCAAAGAACTCCTTATGGAATTAAAAAAAGCATATGAAGAGAAAAATAGAGGACTTCGGATCTCTTACTTAGGAGATGCTTTTAAATTAACAACGAAGCAAGAACATCGAAAATACTATGAAAAATTAGTCGTTACGCCAGGGACAAATAAACTTTCTCAAGCGGCATTGGAAACTTTGGCTATTATTGCCTATAATCAGCCGATTACGACAAGTGAAGTAAATGAAATTAGGGGAGTAGGAAGTGGGCAGTTGATTCGTAAATTAGTAGCCAAAGGAATGCTTAAAGAGGCAGGAAAATCGGATTTGGCAGGAAGACCTAACCTTTATAGAACGACTTCTGAATTCTTAGATTATTTTGGTCTTGCTACATTAGAAGACTTACCTGAAATAAAGAAAAACAATGAGGAGACAAGTGAAACGGATTTGTTCACTTCTATTTACAAAGATGAAGAAATTGAAGAAGTATAGTGAAGTAGGTCTTTTAGAAGATTATAAAGTGATTGATGATACCATAATGACCTATAAAAAATTCCATGAAATAGAGTTTAGTGAAAAAATAAATTCAACTTCGTTTGATCATTGTGTCTTTGAAAATTGCATCTTTAAGGAGACTATTGCGAATTGCACATTTTATAATGTCTGTTTTAAAAATTGTGAATGTTCAAATAGTTTGTTTAATGAGTGTAGTTTTCAAGCTGTTCTTTTTGAATCTAATCATATGGTGGGAACCAATTTAATCAATTCGCGTATTGGCAATACAGAATTTATAGGTAACCATATGAAGTATATTAATTTAGCAAGTAATCAAATGAAAAATACAAGCTTAAAAGAGAATAATCTTTCAAATGGAACGATGTTTGAAGTGACATTAGAAGAGATAGAACTTGATGGAAACGACTTTAGTGAAATGGAAGTCGTCCATACAGATATGAAAGATATCGATATAACCAGTTGTAAAATCAATGGTATTCGTATTTCGCCTGAATGTGTGCGAGGGATGATTGTTGATGAAGTGCAAGCCATTGAACTAATAGGCATTTTAGGTGTTATTATAAAATAAAAAACGACTTATAGAAAAGTCGTTTTCTTTATACTCGATTATTTCGAGTGATTATTCAATATGGTGTCCACGGCGTGATTCGAACACGCGACCATTCGCTTAGAAGGCGAGTGCTCTATCCAGCTGAGCTACGCGGACGTCAACTAAACAACGTATTCATTATAATATAAATTTTCAAAAATAGCAACTCTTTTTCTCTTTCTATTTGTCATTTTTATGTACAATGAGAAAGATTATTGGGAAATGGATTGAACTTAGCTCTTAATTTTTATATAATACAAATAGAATAGGATGATGAATTTGGAAACATTAGTGATTGGAAAACCAGCAATGAATGTCTATTTGCCTTTACAAGAATTTCCACAAGAAGGTGATATTTTTACCATAAAAAATAAAGTTGAATCACTTGGAAATATAGGGGCAACGGCGTCATGTTTGCTTGCGTCATGGGGAGCATCTGTACATTTTACGGGCGTTACAGGAAATGATGCTTATGCAGAAAAGATTCGTGATACATTTAAAGAATATAAAGTAAATACGCGTTTTTTAGAGACAAACTTTGAAACGAGTACAAGTGCTAATTATATGATTCTCAATGCAAATACTGGAGTTTCATCAAAGATCATATATACAAATCCAGAAGCACAATTGACCAAGTATAAATATGATTTTATTCCTGATTATGCCATTATCGATGGAACTGATTTTGCAGGAGCACATGCACTACTAAATAACAATGCCAATTGTAAAACTGTCTTTTATGGCAGAATAGGGGATCGTGATAGTATTGCCATGTCTAAAAGATGCACTTGGGTAATTTGTACACAGGCTTTTGCTCAAGTTATGGGAAAAATGGAAGTTGATGATACAGCAGAATCTTATGTAAATCTATATCAAAAAATGGTAGATATTGCAGGAAGTAGTCAATATATTGTTATTTTAAATAATCATAAAATTCTTTATAGTGTCGATGGGAAAGTTAAAATGCTTCCAGAGATGAAAATGAACGCTGCTGATTATTCGAGTTTTGATTCCATTTTTGTTGGTGCATTTCTCTATGCTATGGAAAACAATATGAGTTTGGATGATGGAATTAAACTTGCTAATACAGCAGGAGCTATTTCGATTTCTAAGTTAGGAGAAGTAGACAGTATTCCAACTCTTGATGAGGTTTTAGATAATTCTGGTTTGAGAGAAAAATTATTATCCTATAGAAAAGAAGCTGTATCTCCTGCTCAAGCGGCAGAAGTAACACCTTTAAATCCTGGATATAGTTCGACTCAACAGGCAAATAATGAAAGTAGCGCTTTACCAGAACAAAATAATGTACAAGCACCAACGCCAGTCATTGATAATGGAATGAATGTTGCATTTGGTGCAGCACCAGTTGTAAATCCAGAACCAGCACCAGTAGCTTTACAAAGTCAAGTTCAGGGTACATCAGAGCAAGCCCCAGTAATGCAACAGATGAATAGGCAACCAGATTTTTCTTCACAACCTTTTATTATACAAAATCAAACAACGGGTCAAAATGAACAAGTACAATGACCCTTTTTTAGCTATTTTACCAAGTTTAGATGTCCATGGAGAATTTGAAGACACTGTGATGACTTATGTGGGTTCCTTTATAGAAGAACAATATAAGCTTGGAAATAAAAAGATTGTTGTTGTCCATGGCAAAGGAGCAGGTATTTTAAAAAATAAAATCCACGAATCTTTGCGAAAAAATAGACTTGTAAGCCGATATTACTTGTATAATTTTAATATAGGTTGTACAATAATTGAACTAATTTAAAGGAGGGAAAAGTATGTTTGTCGATGAAGTGACTGTAGCAATAGAAGCAGGAAAAGGGGGAGATGGATGTACATCCTTCCGTCGTGAGAAATTTGTTGAAATGGGAGGCCCCAATGGTGGAAACGGTGGAAAAGGAAGTAGTATTATTTTTGCAACAGAAGCTGGATTAAAAACCCTAATTGATTTGAAAATGATGAAACACATTAAAGGACCAAAGGGAATGAATGGAAAGGGATCTAATCAAAATGGTGCAAATGCAGAGGATATTATTGTAAAAATTCCTTTAGGGACTACGATTACAGATGTCGAAACGGGAGACGTTTTAGCAGATTTGACAAAAATTGGAGAATCTTTCACGATAGCTAGAGGTGGTCGTGGAGGAAGAGGAAATCGTGCCTTTGCAACACATGAGAATCCCGCTCCTAAAATGAGTGAATTAGGGGAACCAGGAGAAAAAATTCTCATAAAATGCGAATTAAAGGTTTTAGCAGATGTTGGTTTAGTTGGAATGCCAAGTGTAGGAAAGTCAACACTACTTTCAATGATAAGCAATTGTAAACCTAAGATTGGCGCTTATCATTTTACAACGTTGTCTCCTAATCTAGGGGTAATCAAACAAAATGATATGAGTTATGTTATTGCTGATTTACCAGGTCTTATTGAGGGAGCTAGTGAAGGAATTGGATTAGGACACTTGTTTTTGCGCCATGCAATGCGTACTAAGGTTATTGCTCATGTTTTGGATATGGCAGGAACTGAAGGAAGAGATCCTTTAGAAGATTATGAAAAAATTAAAGAGGAACTTATAAAATATGATGAGAAGTTAATAAAGAAACCTCATATTATCATTGCGAATAAAATGGATATCGAAGAAGCACAAGAAAATTTAAAGCGTTTTCAAGATAAATACAGAGAAGAACAAGTATATCCCATTAGTGCTTTAGAAAAAGAGGGATTAGATGAGCTTTTAACTTCTCTTGGTCATTTAGTTGCATCCTTAGAAGATGTGACTTTATATGAAGAAGAGACTATGAAAGAAAGTCATGTTTTATATAAATACAAAAAGGAAACACCCTTTACCATTACAAGAGAAAATGATCTTTGGGTATTAAAAGGTCATGAAATAGAAACTTTATTTTATATGACACGTTTTAATGAGGATGAATCTGTTGAACGTTTTGGAAGAAAACTTCGTGGTATGGGAGTAGAAGAGGCTTTAGAAAAAGCAGGAGCAAAACGTGGAGATGAAGTTAAAATACTCGATTATATTTTTATATTCAAGGAATAATTTCCTTGTTTTTTTGACTTTGCATTAGACCTATGATAAAATAATCGAAGTTTTCGGGGAAGGAATAGTGTTTATGGAACAAGCCAAGTTGAAGAAACTTTTAGAAAAGAAACAATCTTTATTGCAGGACTACATATATTTTAAACTAAATTTGGACCTATATAATCAACTGCTTTTAGAAAAACATCAAAATAAAGAAAGTCATTTTGATGTAGCAGTAAATGATTTTGCACAAGAGATTGGGAGAAATCGTTTAATTTCTATTATCATATCTCTAACTATAGGTGTTTTAATAATTAGTCCACTACCATTTATTTTAAAACTTATGGGAGTAGTATCATTAAGTTGTTATAATGGAAAAATTAGAAAGAAAACAACGGAAAAGTACAGGAGTGAAGCACAAAAAATTGCGGTAGAAGAAGCAGATGAAAAAGTAGATACAGATACACTTTATGATCTTGTCTTTGATGCAAGGTGTGAGTATCATCGTATGCGTCGTGAATATGAAGAAGAAATAGCTACTCTTACAAATGAAGAAGTGCAATTTTTTTACAGAGTATATGGAATCTATAGAATATATATCTTCTATAGATTTAGAAGATACAAATGAAAAAGAATTAGAGGGATATGTATATGCAAAACATTAATGATGATTTAAAAAATGACATTTTGAAATATCATGTAGCTTATAAGGAGCAAATAAAAGAATGTCTTTTAGAACAGAATGAATTAAGAGAAGTGGGAACACCGCTATATCCCCCCTTCATTGAAAAGCTTATCAATAAGAAAAGCGTAGGCGGACTATTTCTTTGTGGGTTTGACATTAGCATCTTTTTAACTATTGTTTCATCACCACTTTGGCTCTTCTTTGCTGCTTTCATTGTTGGAGGATACTCTAAAGCAAAAGCATTTGTGGAGTTACATGAAGAGAATAAAGCAGGTGTAAAAGAACTTGAAAGTATTTATGAAGAAGAAATAGACAGGTTAAGGGAATTAAAGGAGGAATTGTTTGCCTTAATTCAAAAAAATGATGAACTTACAATGACTGATCGAGAAGAGTATAGTCAATTAGTAGAAGAATATTATCAAGTTGTGTTAGAAGGAATGCCTACAAAATGTGAAGAAGAAACGAAGAAAAATAAAATGTCTAACAAGTGTGTAAAAAAGGCCAGATAGTGCGATGCTATTGACTTTTTTTAATGGGTAGATTACTATTAATTTAAGGAATGATAAATATGTCAAAGAATAAGAGAAACTTTTTTATTGGAAATGGAATTGCAGGAATGATAATTCTTATAGGAATCCTTTATCTTTCCATTCCCCTTTATTATGGAAAAGAATATAAGCATATTGATATCAATAATTTATTTATTAGCTTTACTTTTTGTTATGCCGTTTTACATTTTGTTTTTTACTGTCTATTTGATAAAAAGGAACCGATAGAGTCTTTGTATTTATCTATTGGAGCATCCATTGCTTGTCTATTAGATGTCATCCTTATGAAAAAGATAAATCCTTATACAGCACTTATGATAAGCAACGGAATATTTCTAATCCTTTTGCTCCTTGCAAAGGGTGGAATAGTAAAAAAATATTATCAAAAAGCTTCTGCTCTTTTTTATGTTGAACTGTATATTTTAATTTTGTATGCTTTTATTGGAATATTGATTACTTTTTCTTTTTTTTCAAGAAATTCTCTGTGTATTATTATTTTGGGGTTTTATATTGTTTTATTGGGCATTTTGGAGTCTTTTCACACCAGTATTCGGTGTATGTTGAGAGCTAAACGCTTTATTCATAGAATTCGCATTGAGTAGGAGTTGATGATGGTGAAAGTAGTAACTGATTTTAAAGATTATGAAATTTTAGATATGGCAAGTGGACAAAAGTTAGAAAGATGGAATAAAGTGATTTTATCTAGACCAGATCCACAAATAATATGGAAGGAAAAAAGCAGACCATCTTTGTGGGATAGTGTTGATGCGAGATATCAGAGGAGTCATACAGGTGGTGGAGAATGGTGTGTTTATAATAAAAACATGCCAACAGAATGGAGTGTACAATGGGAAGATTTAACGTTTAATCTTAAGCTAATGGGATTTAAACATACAGGGTTATTTCCAGAACAAGCGTATAATTGGAAAATGTTAAGAAAAAAGATTAAGGATGCGAAGAGAGAAGTAAAGGTCTTAAATTTATTTGCCTATACAGGTGCTGCAAGTATTGCTGCTTTAAGCGCTGGAGCAAGTGTAGTGCATGTCGATTCTTCTAGAGGAATGATTGATTGGGCAAAAGAGAATGTAAAGTCATCTCATTTAGAGAGTCGTCCTATTCGTTTTTTAGTTGATGATGTCTCTAAATTTGTCGAGCGTGAAATTCGTAGAGGAAATAAGTATGATATTATCTTAATGGATCCTCCTTCTTTTGGAAGAGGAAGTAAAAAGGAAATTTGGAACATTGAAACAAGTCTATATGATTTAGTAAAGAACTGTACTGAACTTCTTAGTGATGACCCTATTTTATTCTTAATTAATTCGTATACAACGGGATTATCTATGAATGTTTTAGAAAATATTTTGAAATTAACAGTTGCCAAAAAATATCATGGTACAATCGAATCTGATGAAGTTGGACTTCCTATGAAAGATAGTAACTTAATATTACCTTGTGGTATTTATGCAAGATGGGAAAGTATACCATATAAAGAAGAGTAATCTTCTTTTTGTTTACAAAAAAAGTGTATAATTTGCTGAAAATACTTCTTGGTAAACCCATTATGTCTTGCTAAAATGGTATAATCAAACTAGAGAGTAGAGGAATTTTTCTTTGCTATTAGAAGGGTGAAATGTATGAAAAGGAAAAGTGTAATGATTCTTGCTATCTTATTAATGTCTATAGGATTTGCTAGTGTATCAACAGTTCTTTATTTAAATGGACAAACTTACATAGCAAGCAATCAAGCTGATTTTGATGTGTATTTTAGTAAGGCAATCGAAAATGGAGTAGAGAAGAATGATTTAATTCAAGACAAGACACACATTTCTTTTACAACGGAATTAAAAGGAATAGATGACACTTATGTCTTAGAGTATGAGGTGACAAATGCATCAAAAAACTATGATGCAAATTTAGTGATGAATTGTCTTGGAGGAAATGAATATTTGCGAGTAGAGAATAAGTTTGATACAAATGAAATTCTACCCGCAAGAACAACAAGAAAAGGGAACTTAACATTAACGGTTATTAAAAGCGTAATGGAAGAGAAAAGTATCTCTATATCGTGTGAGATAAGAGGATCTGCTGTTGAAAGAGATCTAGCAGGTGGAGATACTATAGAGGTTGAGAATAAAGATTATTTAAAAACAGCAACATATGACACGGAAAATTACTTGGGGCATAAATTAGATAAATTAAAAGTAGAAAGTATTACTTTAAAGAAAACGAATGAAGTTCCAAAAGGTGCTTTAGAATCATGGGATGTTTCAAATGAGGAAAATGGAAGCATCATGGCTTATACTTTAGATGAGGATGACAATGGCGAGTATGAACTTTATATTGGACAAGATGGAGGTGTAAAAGCAAATCCTAATTCTTCCTTTTTATTTAGTGCGTTTGAGTATGTAACTAGCATAAACGGCTTAGAAAATTTAGATACAAAAAACGTAATAAATATGAATTCTATGTTTTCTAGATGCAGAGAAATAACTGAATTGGAACTAAGTCATTTTAAAACAAGCCAAGTAACAACAATGGTTTCAATGTTTGGTTCTTGTGATAGACTAATTTCATTAGATTTAAGCCATTTTGATACACGTAATGTAACCGATATGAGATATATGTTTGGAATCACAGATCATGGAGGTATGAGATTAGAAGAAATAAAAGGAATTGAACAATTTAATACAGAAAAAGTTATAGATATGTCTGGGATATTTTCCAATTGTTGCAAATTAACTTCCCTTGATTTAAGTAGTTGGAATACGAAGAATGTGATTAATATGATGAGTGTGTTTCGCAATTGTAGTAGTTTAACAAGCTTAAATCTGAGCAATTTCAATACAAGTCAGGTAGTTAATATGTCTGCTATGTTCGAAGGATGTGGAAATCTAGTAGAATTGGATTTGAGTTCTTTTGATACAAGTAACGTAACCGATATGAGATCTATGTTTGCATCGGGAATATATGTAGGAAGCAGTATTATGGCGTTAGAAAGAATTAAAGGATTAGAAAACTTTGATATGAGTAACGTAACCAAAATGGGTTATCTGTTTAAAAACTGTAATGCTTTAGTAGCAACCATAAATATAAGAGGGACAAACTGTACAAGTTATACCAATATGTTTGAAAATGCAGCAACAGAAAGTGGCGCAAAAATCACAGTAAACTATACAGAAGATGCAGCGGAGTTAGTAGATAAAATGATAGCAACTAAATCAAGTAATTCAAATGTAATAAAAGGAAGCATAGTCGTTTAAACTATCCTTCCTTTTTTTGATAATAATCATATTGGGTAATAAAATATTCATCTGTCATTCCTGAAATATAATCGATCACTTTACGAGCATCTGTTGTCTTTTTTATGTAATCTTCATTCATTGTGGAGAGAAAATCTCGATATATAGGATCTTCCATATTCTTTTCTTGAATCGATAGCATAAGATGTTTAAATAGATGATTAAACATTTCTTTTATATGTTCAAGATCCTCTTTTGTATTAGCTAAGTCATATATATGAATTTGGTTGAATGTTTTTAGGTCTTTTATTGCTTGATAGATAGTATCTGACATTTTGATATAATCTTTTCCGAGCGATTCTTGAATAATATCATTGATAATCGTATTGACGATACTTCCAGTATTTTCTCCTAATATGGCTTTTATACTTGTAGGGATTTCTTTTCTTTCAAATACACCTAAGCGTATCGCATCTTCAATATCTCTTCCTAAATAACCAATAATATCACTGATGCGTACCACACAACCTTCTAAAGTCATAGGAATAAGTCTTTTGACATAATTTTTATCTTCGTAGCATTTTTGATAATCATTTAAAAAATCTTCTTTTGTCTTTCTTTTTGGACGATATTCTCCTTGAACAAATTCTCCATTATGACACAAAATTCCATCAAGTGTTTGAATACATAAATTCTTTCCATCGCCATTTTCTTCTAATACCATGACATTACGAACACTTTGTACATTGTGCATAAAGTGTCCTTCTCCATATTGCATAGATAAGTCATCTAAAAAACGTTCTCCAACATGACCAAAAGGAACGTGTCCTAAATCATGTCCTAAGGCAATAGCTTCAATTAAATCTTCATTTAAAGAAAGCGCTCTTCCAATTGTCCTTGCTATTTTACTTACTAATTGAACATGAATGATACGTTTTGAAATATGATCATTTGCTTTTCTTGAAAATACTTGCGTTTTGTCGATATAACGCGTATAGGAAAGGGTATAAATAATACGATCAATATCGCGGAAAAAGTTTGGTCGTATATCATCTTTTAATGGATGTAAGCGAATTGCATCACTATCTTTTGTAGCGTATAAACTTAAGTTTGTCTCATTTTTTAACATAATACTTCGAATGTTCATTCATTTCCTCTTCTTTCATTAAATATTCTTCTATTTCCAACCAATTAGATACTGTAATAACTTCAGAATCTTCTACATCAAATACTTTTTCTGAAAAGTGTAGGGGTCTAATTCCAGAACCCTTAAGTTGCTCTATCACCCAATAAGAATCATCCGCCATATAACTAGCACCAATACGTTTACAAGCTTCCATCTTTTTTTTACATCTTAAAATAATGTTATCTACAGGAATATCATGTCTTTTTAAATAATCAAATGTAAGAGCTTCATCAACAGGAATATCATGGCCTCTTAGGGAAATTGTCGATAAGGTATAGTCTCTTTTTTTTAATCTTTTTAATACTTCAGAGGCATTTTCCTGCAATTCATAGTTAGGAATCATCTGTTCTGTATATTGAGCAAAAAAGGGCTTTTGTTCTGACCATGGAAGCTTATAAAAGGCTTTTATAAGAAGAGGATTATCTGTGTGTAAATATTCTTTTAGATAGACATCATATAGTTTCTCACTTTGCGTAAAAGTATCGTCAATATCAAAGGCAAAATGTTTCCTCATATTCATCAACTCCTTATGTGTTATTTTATCAAAGAGAGCTTTATTAGTCGAGGATTTTCATATGGATGATTGAAAAAACGATACAAATACAGTATAATGTCTTTTGTAAGGAAGAGTGTTTATGAATTTATATCCATTACGATGTCTTAGCTTTATTAGGCATGAATAGAATAAAGTAGAAAGAGGACATTTATGAAAATATATAATACATTAACTAGAAAAGTGGAGGAATTTATTCCAAACGAAGAAGGACATGTGTCTATGTACACTTGTGGGCCAACTGTCTATCATTATGCTCATATTGGAAATATGCGCAATTACATTGGTCATGATGTTTTACAAAGAGCACTAAAGTATATAGGATATTCTGTCAAAAGAGTTATGAATATTACGGATGTTGGCCATTTGACGAGTGATTCAGACTCTGGAGAAGATAAAATGGAAGTAGCTCGTAAAAGAGAAAATAAAACATCTATGGAAATTGCAGAATTTTATACAGAGGCATTTTTTAAAGATTATGACGCTTTACACTGTCTGCGACCTGATATTACTTCTAAAGCCACTGACAATATCTCTGAATATATTAAGATTATTCAAAAATTATTAGAGGAAGATATTGCTTATCAAGCAGGAGGAAATATTTATTTTGATATTTCAAAAGTAAAAGATTATTATTGTCTTACCAATCATCAAGAAGATAAAATGGTTGTTGGAGCTCGAGAAGGAGTAGAATTTGACGAAAGAAAACGCAATCAAGCAGATTTTGTCCTTTGGTTTACGACTTCAAAGTTTGCAGGGCATGAACTTATTTGGGACTCTCCATTTGGAGCAGGATATCCTGGATGGCATATTGAATGCTCAGGGATTTCTTTAAAATACTTGGGAGAGCATTTGGATATTCATGGTGGAGGTGTAGATAATATTTTCCCTCATCATACAAATGAGATTGCTCAAAGTGAAGCATATCTAGGACATAAGTGGTGCAATTATTGGTTTCATAACGAACATCTTCTAGATGAAACAGGAAAGATGAGTAAATCCAATGGGGAATTCTTAACAGTCTCACTTCTTGAAGAAAAGGGATATGACGTTTTAAGTTTTCGTTTCATGTGTCTAAATAGTCATTATCGTAAACAAATGGTGTTCTCCTTTGAAAGTCTTAATCAAGCAGAAACAACATTGAAAAAACTTAGAAATCGTATTGCTTCTATTGAAGATAATGGAGAACTCGATGAAGGATCTTTTAAAAACTATAATGAACGTTTTATGACTACTTTAGAAAATGATTTAAATACTGCCAATGCACTTTCATTATTATATGAATTGCTAAAAGACGAACAAGTAAATGGTCATACTAAATTGGATTTGATTCGCAAGTTTGATACTGTATTTGCGCTTGATTTGATTTCGACAAAAAAGAGATTAGAAAATGAAGAAGAGATTTTATCTTTAATTGAACAACGTAAAAAAGCCAAAGCAGATAAAGACTTTGAACTTGCCGATTCGATAAGAAATGATTTATTAGAAAAGGGAATAGAGCTTATTGATACTAGAGAAGGAACGACTTATAAATTAATATAATCATCTAGTGCTACAAATGTAACGCAGATCATTCTAAAAAAGGACTTGTAAAAATAAGTGAAATGACATAAAATATAAGTAGGAACACACATTTCGTGAGTGCCTAATATTTTTGGCTACCTACCAAGGTAGTTTTCTTTATGCTTGAAACAATAAGATAAAAAGCATAAAGATAATGCTTAATAAAGAAAGAATTAAAAAATCCTTTTTCATCAAACCACCTCCATTTTGTCAACTTGTAATGAATTAAATCCAAAACCCCCTGACGAAATGACAACTACAAAAACATATGTTCCTACTTTTTATATACACATAAAAAAGTGAAATTACTTCTTTTTTAGGAAAATTTTAAAAAATATGTTCGTTTTTATACAGATATAAAATATTTGTAATTCAATCTGTGTAAAATACATGTAAAAGTTGATGTATTCTATAT
>CATKZK010000021.1 GCA_949841325.1 uncultured Bacilli bacterium | reverse complement strand
AAATGGTGATATTGATTTTTCTTTGATTTTATTGTATTATTTGCCATAGACATATGAGTAATTTCCTTTCTGTTTGTTGCGAATAGATATTATAAATTACTCTTATGTCTTTTTCAATGTATCTTTGTTGCACTTCACATTTAAATTAACAATAGTTTTAAGAGACTTCTATATCTCCCATACTATTTTTTATTGTCAGTAAGACATCGGCATTTTGATTATTTTTTCTTATTTCCTTATCTCCTAAGCTTGTTTCAGCCATTATCGCAATGTCATTCACTCTTTTTATCCTAATATCTCCCATACTATTCTTTATAGAAGAATTCTTTGTCAATTCAACATGACCAAGTTCTATATCCCCACAATCAGCAGTTATCTCAAGACTTTCCATAATCGAATCAATTTCAATATCACCAAAATGATTCTCAACATTAACTACAGAAACATTCCCTATTTCAACATCTCCTGCACTTGATTTTACCGTAATTTTCTTTCCGCCTTTTATGGTTGTATCGCCAAAGCCTAAAGTGGATGTAATGTTGGCATTCTCAAAATTATCTATTTTAATCGCGCCATATTTATTTTCCACTGTTATTCTCCCAGCGAAGTCTGAAGGAAGAGATAATTCTATTCTACTTGAATAATCGCCAAAACAAATTCCAATGCATTTTTTTCCTTGGTAATCTACAGTAAAATTGGTATCATCAAAAATTTTAAGTCTTTCGTTCTCCCCATAGACTACAAGTCCTATCTCTTGGTCTTCTTGCTTTTTAATCACAACATCGCTCGCATCACTCTTTATTGTAATCTCATCTCTTATCTCATATGATGTGTCCACAATTTTTTCATATGACTCTGTTTGGAAAAAGCGAAAATCTCCTATTCGTAAATTCCCCTTTAACAAAAGACATAAAAGACAAGTAATTGAAATAGCCATTATACTCATAAAGATGATAAGAAAGATAATAATTCCTTTATTTTTCATTCTTTTTTCCTCCTAAGAGAAAACACAATTTAATAATCTCTTCTACCAATGCATATACAATCCAAATTAGCCATGTAATATGCCATGCCATTGTAATAAAACTAATACCTAAATAAAGTATAGTAAATAAAATAGATACGATTTCAATTACTGTTTTACATATCTGATTTTCTTCCTTTTTCTCATCTATTATTTTCTTCTTATAAATCATGTTTACAATTACAATAACCATTGTAGCAAAACCTGTAATAATAAGAAATATAGCAGTTGCAACAATAGGATTTATTCTCATAACAGGAATAGATACCATAATCCATGCAGCAGCAACAAAGTATAAGAAAACACCTACGCCAATTCCGATTGCTTTTTTCTTAAAATACGTTTCATCATTTACTATTTCGCCTATTTCTTGTTCATCTCTTTCTCCCGTTAATAATTCATTAGAAGAAATCTCATATAAAGAACACAATGGAAGAATCTTATCAAAATCTGGTGTAGATGCATCAGTTTCCCACTTTGAAATAGTTTGACGACTTACATTTAATTTATCTGCCACCTCTTCCTGTGACAGTCCTTTCTTTCGTCTTAGCTCTAACAATTTTTGTCCTAAGCTCATTTTTTCACCTCTTTCGCCGTTCATTATATAAAGAAAATGAGTTGCAATCTATCAAGTTTTATTGGAAATTTGTCAACTGAACTTAACATTTTCACCATTTCATCCCAATAAATGGAGCATATCAATCAAAACACCTGTGAATATTCCAATGCAATAAAGCAGGAGAAAAATGCGTAAACTCTCTAATTTATTTTCATTATTTTTAAATAAAACAAGCAATGCAATACCACTTCCTGTAAGTACTCCTGCCATTAGAGCACCAAAAGAAATCATTTGATTGATATAAAGTTCTGTTAAGATGACAGAAGATGCACAATTGGGAATAAGCCCAAATAAAGAAGTTAAAAGTGAGGCAAATGGTGAATTTTTTAGAAAGAAATTATGAACAATGCTATCCTCCACATAGGCAAACGCTAGATTAAGAAGAAAAGTCACAATGAAAAGAAAACTTATCGTCTTTAACGTATGTAAGATGACTGACTTCCATAGAGATGATTCACAATGACAATGCTCTTCTTCACATAAATGAAAATCACTCTTTTGCTCCTTTTTTCTTAAGAATAGGTCAATAAGAACACCAAAGAACATACCTAATAAAACTTTTAATCCAACGATGGCCAATACTTCTTTGATATTAGCATCACTCGAGAGTAAAATAGGCACCATTTCATCACTAGTCGAAAGATAAATAGCTATGAGTGTTCCTAAAGAGATAATTCTTGTAATATAAAGATTTGTTGCTAAAACAGAAAATCCACATTGAGGAACAGCACCTAACAAACTTCCAATAATGGGTCCAGCTTGTCCACTTTTAGTCATCACTTTTTTAGCAATTTTATTAAATCGATGTTCTATCAGTTCAATGATTAAAAAGGCAATAAATAAAAAAGGGATAAGCTTCACTACGTCTAAAATTGTATCTATTATGACATCCATCATAAAAGTATTCCCTCCTTTTTATGGTAAAATTATAGCATATGGATCGACTTTAAACAAGCATAAGAAAACACTTCATTTTGAAGTGCTAGTCTTAATTTTCTTCTATAAATTCAACTTCTCTTGCAAGAAGTCCTTTTTCTGAATCGATTAAATTAAAATGAACTCTTTGCCCAGCTTCTAATGTCTTATATCCCTGCATTTTAATCGCTGAATAATGAACAAAGATATCATCTCCCTGACTGTTTTCAATGAATCCAAATCCTAGTTCATTATTAAACCACTTAACGCGACTATCCAAACGACATACCTCCTCTCACTTCATGTGCATCAGCACTTTCTTATTTTCTCATAAATTCTTCTCTTTAAAGTGTATTTTTTCTGCCATTTTTCTGTAATAAAACTGTAATCACGAGCGAATTTTTTCTAATTCTTGTTTGTTTTTCTTCCTCTTGGGTAATATTTGACTCGTTTTTTGAACCTCATCATAAAGGACTTTTAATCTTCTGATATCTTTATTTACTTGATCTACACTTAAATTGAGATCTCTCGCCTGTTTTGAAATCGTATATCCCTTTGCTCTTGTTTTAATGATATAGGTATCACGATCATTTAGATTTCCTTCACGGATAAATGCTTCTACTACTTCTTTTGTCCAAAATATATGCTTTGTCAAAAGACAAACCTCCTTTTCATTCTCGCAATTTGCATTATACCAAGAGAAAATTATTTAAACCATCTCTTTTTTCCAAAACAGCATTTTTTGGAACTCGTTCGCCCATAAAAAAAGCGATTCACAGCTACTGTCATGAATCACTTAAATCTATTTAAGTACTACTAGTAATAAATTTATTAGCTATTCTTATTCTTTTCTTTCCCTTTATATTGAAAAAGCGCTGATGGACGATGCCCCTCTCCTGTACGCATCTTACTCGTCTTTTTTACTTTTGAAGAAATAATTCGTCTAAAGGCAGGATCTAGTAATTTCTTTCCTAAGATGACTTCATAGACACTTTGCAATTCTCCTAAAGTAAAATATTCTGGCATCATATTAAAGACAATGTCTGTATAATTTACTTTATTACGAATTCTCATGAGACCATTTAATAAAACTTTGGCATGATCAAAGGCCAAATCTTTATTTTCTAAAACTTCAAAGGCATAACGATCTGTCGTATGTTCTTTTAAAATGCGCTTTATTTTTATATGAATTTCTTTACTTTGATTGGTTAGATAAATATCAATAATATCTTTTTCTTCAAGAATACGGATGTCAAACCACGAGGCATTATCTTTTAATTTTCCTTCAAGTCTATTCTTATCGACTAAAGCAATATAAGAAGTAGAAATAATACGCATTCTAGGATCGCGATTTACCTCACCATTTGTATAAAGTTGTTCTAAATAAATATCACTTAAATTTGTTTCATTTTTTAATATGCGAATAGGTGCATCATCTAAATTCTCATTGATTCCCACAAATCCTCCTGGAAAGCACCATTTATCCTTAAAGGGGTAATCCTCTCTTTTTACAAGAAGAACTGACATGTGTTTTTCATCGGTTTTTCGATAATTATTACTTTCATAACTCGAAACACTTAACACCATGATATCTGCAGTCATACTGAGTCGCTCAAAATCCTCTGGGTTATAGGCTTTCAAAAATTCTTTCTCATTTTTATACATAGAATTCTCACCTCATCTATTCTTATTATAGCTTAAATTTAATTCATTAGCAATTTCTCATTGATTTTTTGTGGAAAATTATAGTGACTAAGTCGCACAAATTTTATCTTTTTGTTCTCTATTTTAGTCTCTACTTTCGTAACAGATGGATAAAAATGATTCTCACCATCAATCGTTAAAATTAAATCTCGTTTTTCTTCATCAGGTAATATTGTCACAACCTTCTTATCAGGAATGATAACAGAATTTAAAAGGGAACGATATACTTTGGAATTGATAGGTGCAATGGGTGTTATCTGTAGAGAAGTAAAAGTATTATAAACGATACTTCCTCCAAAACTTAGATTATATGCCGTTGACCCAGATGATGTTGCCACTAAGAGTCCGTCTCCAATAAAACGTTCTAGCAAATCTCCCTCAATTTCGATATCTAATTTCACCACTTTCAAATCCTGTTCACGAATCACAATTTCATTTAAAGAAAAAAACCTCGATGTTCCACTTGCATGATGGATAATGGTCTCTTGAATCCCAATTTCCTCTACTTTAAAGGCACGTGCTTTTACTTCTTCGATAAATGCATCAATTTGATCACCCTTTATTTCTTGTAAAAAACCAAGTGTTCCTGCGTTTATACCTACATATAATACATCACTATTGAAATTAGTTTCTTTAATCATTCTAAGAAATGCACCGTCTCCACCAACTGCAACGGCTAAATCAAACTCCAGTTCATCTAATATAAAACCATTTTGAATAAGCTTCTCAGTTAACATTTCTCCCATCTTTATCGCTTGTTCGTTATTATTAATAAATAGCTTAATTTTCTTTATCATCTTCTTCTCCTATGAGAGCCACTAATTCTTCAAGAATAGCATGGATAATATAAACTTTATTCTCCATACGACTCACTGGAGCTGCCTCTAGTGAAAAGCAGGTAAATGTATCCACATCTTGGTTATAAATACTCACAAAGACAGTATGATCACTTCCTCCTTTATTGGCCTTATCTGCTCGATTTAATTTCCCTGTAATGCCTATACCATAGTTTGATTTTGTAAATTGAGCAATATGTCTACTCATTTCTTTAGCTGTTTCCATACTATAGACAGTATATTTGTCGATAACCTCTGCTGGCACACCCATTTTTATCTTAAATTCGTTAGAGTACGTTACTGCACTAAAGCGCAAAACTTCGCTTGCGCCTTCATGGTTGGTAATTTCATTTGCAAATCCTCCACCTGTACAAGATTCCATTGTCGAAATAGTTTTGTTTTGTTCCCTTAATAATTGAACTAATTTTTCACCCATTGTTTTTTCCTCCTTTATCCTCATATAGATGATGATCTTTTATATATTGTAGCACTTTTGGATGTAGGCTACTATCCTTTTTCTCTTCATTTAACTGATTTCGTATCTTTGTTGAAGAAATAGAACTCGTCTTTAGATGAACTATTTCAATATTCTCTTGATAAGAAGCTAATTTTTTTAAAACATTTCCTTGTTGGTGGGTATCGCGATTGATCACTAAAATTTTATATTGAGTTAAAATTTCTTTTCCATTCTTCCAAGATTCCATGTAACTTAAATTATCTAACCCACAGATAAAGTAGATGTCATCATTTGGATATATGCTTTTAAAATGAGCGAGGGTTTCATACGTATAGACCATTTGATTCTTTAGTTCAAAATCAGAAATTTCCATAAAACTATATGTTTCAGTTAGAAGTTGTAACATATTTAATCGATGTTCATCATTTGCCAGATTTGTCTTATAGCTATATTTTTGCCCTGTAGGTACAAAAATTATTTTATCAAGATAATGATGCTCTTTTAAATAAAGGGCAATTTTCTCATGCATCTTATGTGGAGGATTAAAAGAACCTCCAAATATTCCTATTTTCATAAAACCTACTCCTTTACTAGTGGCCGAACATTCCATAAAGCATCTATATTTCCCTTTTGATTTACGGTGTTGATGATTTCTGCTAAATAAAGAGAACAATCGACTTCTAAAAACCAATCTTCTTTTGATAATTCCTCAGGGATATAGGATAAGTTTGTCGAATAAACTTTGGTAAAATAGCCCTTTTGATAAGCATCTATAAAAGCAGTCGTTCCCTCTGTAAAAAGAGCAAATGTGGCGGCAATATAAATGTTTTTAGCGCCTCTTTCCTTTAATTCCTTTGCCACCTCAATCATAGAGCCACCTGATGCAATCATATCATCTACTACTAAAATATTTTTCCCTTTTGGATCTACTCCCATATAAAGATGTTCGACAATCGGTTTTTTCCCATTGACAATCTTACTGAGATCACGTCTTTTATAAAAGACACCTACGTCGGTTTGTAACATTTCCGCATAATATCTTGCTCTTTCCATCGCTCCCATATCTGGACTCACAACTAATACCTCTTTGTCTACATTATTTTCCATAAAATGATTCAAAATAAGATGAGTTGGATAAAAATTTTCAAAGGGGAGTTTGGGAATGGCATTACAAATGCTTGGATCATGAACATCAAAAGTGATAATACGATTGACACCTAGTCTTTCAAGTTCTTGTAATGACATCGCACAATCAAGTGATTCATTCCCCCTTCTTTTATGTTGTCTTGATTCATAAAGAAGAGGCATGATAATATTGATTTTACTTGCATGTCCAGAACAAGCAGCAATACTTCGTTTAATATCCTCATAATGCTCATCAGGACTCATAAAATGCTCTCTTCCATGCATCGAATAACAAGAACTATAATTCCCAACATCTCCTAAAATATAGACATCTCCATTATCAACGCTTTCATTTATTTTCAATTTCCCTTCACCATTTGAAAACGCGACTCTGTAATGTCCACTAAATAAGATTTTTTCGCTTTATTTAATTCTTTTAGTGCCTTATTCACTTTATATCCCAAGGGATAAGCACTTTTTAATACTATTAATTTTAAATCTTCCATCTTCATCTCTTCCATTCTTTTAAATCGTTACTTCTTATTATCGTTCTGTTAATAACAATATTTATTTCAAAAGAGAGTTCATCTCTCTTCTTATTAACATTATATTAAAAAGATATTATTTTGTCAACTCTCATTTATCATCAAGTTCTGCTAGCCAATCATTAACGGAAGCATCACTTGGCATTCGTAGATCTCCTCTTGGAGAAACAGAAATTGTTCCAACCTTTGGTCCATCAGGAAGACAACTTCTTTTAAACTGTTGTGAAAAAAATCTTTTAAGAAATACTTTCAACCATTTTTTTATTTCTTGATCAGAAATGTCTTTAAAAGTTTCTCTTGCTAAATAATAGATTTTCGCTGGTTCAGCTCCATATCTTAGGAAGTGATAAAGAAAGAAATCATGTAAGACATAAGGCCCAATAGTATCCTCAGTGACTTGTAAAATCTCCCCACTCTCACTAGGAGGTAACAATTCAGGTGAAACAGGAGTATCTAAAATATCTAAAATAATACGCTTTTTTTCTTCGCTTTCTGCGGTTTCAGCACAATACTTGACAAGATATCTTACTAAGGTTTTAGGAATCGAAACATTGACTGCATACATACTCATATGATCCCCATTATAAGTACACCAGCCTAAGGCAAGTTCAGATAAGTCCCCAGTTCCAATTACAAGACCTCCTACTTTGTTTGCATAATCCATTAAAATTTGTGTTCTCTCTCTTGCTTGTACATTTTCATACGTTATATCTAAATTCTTGAGATCATGTTCAATATCTTTAAAATGCTGTAAGCATGCGTCTTTAATACTTATTTCTTTTAATGTAGCCCCATATAATTTGACAAATTCACACGCATTTGTATATGTTCTATTTGTTGTTCCGAATCCTGGTAAAGTAATTCCATAGATCTCTTTTGTATCAAGGCCTAAAATATGATAAGCTTTCACAACTACTAAAAAGGCAAGTGTCGAATCAAGTCCTCCAGAAATACCAATGACCGTTCTTTTAATACCTGTTGAACGAAGACGCTTTGCTAAGGCATAACTCTGTATATTTAAAATCTCTTCGCATCGCTTATCACGATTTTTAGCATCACTTGGTACAAAAGGATATTCATCATACTTTCTTACGAGGGTACAATCTCCATCATACCCGTCGAAAAAAACAACATCAAAATGCTTTTCTCGTTCTTTAATCACACCCATATAAGAGATATCTTTCAAACGCATACTCTCAATTCTTGCTAAATCGACATCGTTAAATATAAAATTTGATTGGAAGTCAAAACGATTATTTTCCGCTAATTTTTTTCCATTTTCATAAATAAAGGAAGCTCCAGAAAATACTAAATCCATAGTAGATTCATTAATACCACTTGAAGTATAGATGTAGGCGCTGATGGTTTTCTCAGATTGACTTTTAACAAGCCCACGACGATATTCAGCCTTTCCAATAATCTCATTTGATGCCGATAAATTGAAAATCATCTTAGCCCCATGGATTGTTAAATCATTACTAGGAGGATACGTGCACCATAAGTCTTCACAGATTTCAATACCGAAGGTACGTCTGTCATCACCTCTTTCTTGAAAAATGAGGTTGGTTTTAAAGGGAATAACGCTGCCATCAATTTCCACCGTATCACTTATTCGACGATTCTCTTCACTAAACCATCTCTTTTCATAAAACTCCCCATAATTAGGAATATACGTCTTTGGTACAATTCCTAATATACGCCCATTTTCTAAAACAGCTGCTGCGTTAAATAATTGATTATCACACTTTATAGGAACGCCCACAATAAATACGCCCTTCACTTTTTGAGTGTATTTTTTTAGTTCAATTAATCCCTTCTTAGCTGCTTCAAGTAGATGTTCATTTAAGAATAAATCTGCACACGTATATCCTGTTAAAGACAACTCAGGAAAACAAGTTATCTCTACGCCATTTTCGCTCGCATACTCCATTTGTTTTTTTATCTTTTCAACATTAAAGGATACATCACTGATTTTCATCTTTGGTACAGAGGCTCCCACACGCATAAATCCATATCTCTTTTTCATAAAAAACTCCTTTTCTATTTTTATTTCATTCTTAATACTTTCTCCCCATAGCAAATCGTTAGTAAACTATTCGCATCATTAATATAGCCATTATCAGCAAGTTCTAAAACATCATCAAACTCTACTTCCATGAATTTAATTTGTTCATCAGCATCCAAAGCTTGCTCTTGCACTTTTTCACAATCTAGCGCTAGAAAGTGCGAGTTAAAAGCTTCTGAACATCCTTGATCCTGATAATAGCGGTGTCCATTTCGCAAGGGAATGAAAGAAGCAGCAACATACCCCGTTTCTTCCTTTAACTCACGAGCCGCTGCATCTAGGGGAGATTCGTTTAAATCAAGATATCCCGCAGGAAGTCCCAAAGTAACTCCATTTTCTGAACCAATTCTTGGTTCTACAATGACAACAACACGGCCCTCTTTGGTAATAGGAAGTATCGAAACGGCGCTCCCACTTCCGTCTCCTACATTTTTGCATAGCTTCTCCTTATAGACTATTGTACCATTATTTAGACAATATTGGTATCTCTTTGTCGTAATAAAGGGAGAATCCTTAAGGGGAACTTCCTTACATGAAAGCACCTTAAAATCTTCCTTTAAAGCTTCTAATTTTTCGATTATTTCTTTTCGTACCATCATTATACTCCTTTTTTCAAGTTCAATTTTTTTACATCTTCTATCATCTTTGTTTTAAAAGCAACGTATTCTTCTGTTCCAGAAACATGATAATTGTGTGCTTTTTCCTCCCTTTTTACTTCGGGATACAAAGTAGCCATTTGTTCATTACAATATTTTTTCTTTACTAGTAACTCAGGATCGTCATAAACAAGAGATCCCTCTATGAAGATAGGCTGCTGTAATGGAACTAATACATAATCGCGAATACTAGTTCTTTTTCCTGGATTACTTGGATTAATAATAATTAAGTCATCTCCTGTCATGATTTCTCCTTTTCTTGTCATGACATCAGCAATCGCATATCCTGTTTTTTTATCATGAGCACGATATAAATTTTTATGATCGGGATTAATAATCTTTATTTCTGAATTACTTAATTTAATTGTTGGAACCCAAATGCCATTTTCATTTTTACTGACAAGCTTATAAACACATCCCATTCTTCCTTCAGGTTTAGAAATGTTATCGCCAACACCTAATGTATCGAAGCAAGCGCCTTCTTCTACTATTGATCGAATAGTTTTGGCATCAAGTCCATTGCTTAGGCAAATCTTAGCTTGAGGAAATCCTGCTTTATCTAATACACATCTTGCAGCTTTAGAAAGTCTCGCTAAATCTCCTGAATCTATACGAATACCAATATTATCTGTCGGTATTCCATGTTCTTGCATATATTTGAAAGTCTTAACGGCATTTGGAATACCACTATTTATAGTGTCATACGTATCGACTAATAAAATACAGTTGTCTGGATAGATTCTCGCATAATTAATAAACGCATCGATTTCTGTATCAAAAGCTTCTACCCAGCTATGTGCCATTGTTCCCATCGCTTTTTGATTCACCATATTAGCTACCATAACATTACTTGTTCCTGCACAACCTGCCATAATACCATAAATAGAAGCATCTATTCCCGCTTCGGGACCATCTGCCCTTCTTAAACCAAACTCCATAACTGCCTTTGGATCTTTCTCACTTCTAAATTCAGAAGGATCAAGAATCACCACTTGCTTTTTGTTCGGTGTTGCCTCTATAACTCTTCTTGCTCCAGTGGCGTGTTCCATTGCTCCATTGATAATAGATAAAATACAAGTTTCTAAAATCTGTGCTTCAATGATTGGCGCTTTCACTGTAACCAGTGGTTCATTTGGAAATACAGGAGTTCCATCAGGAATCGCGGTAATCGTTCCATGAAACTTAAAATTTTTCAAATAGTCAATAAATTCTTTTGGATAATTGTTTCTTCTAAAATAATCCAATTCTCTTTCTTCAAATTTTAAATTTTCAATAAAGGGAATTAATTTATCAAGTCCTGCCATGACAGCATATCCTCCATTTGTTGGAACTTTTCTAAAGAAAACATCAAAGACTGCTTCTTGGTTTTGTTTCCCAGTCATTAAGTATCCACATCCCATATTAAATTGATAAGCATCACTCAAAAGTGAATAATTTCTAGATAATCTTTCATTTTCATAACCATTATATAATTTCATTCTTTTTCTCCTTTTTCTTATTTATACTTTGTTAATATCAAATATTAAAAAAATTAACCATTATTTGAGCCCTAGTGCCTTTTCCCTTTCTTCAAGCGCTTGAAAATCTTTTATGATTTCGATTCCCGCAGCTTTCATTACGTGATAGGCAATCTCAGTCTCTTCCTCCTTATTATGCCCTGGTGCATTAAATGTACTAACAGTGCTTTCAATGACAAATATACTCACCTTATGGTTGATTTCGTCCATGAATCTTGCTATGGTTCTAGCGAAGTCTAGCACACAAAGATCAGTACATACTCCACTAATGACAATTTCTCTAAGATCTTTCAAATTTTCTAAATCAATTTGTAAATCTAAATTTAGTCCCCCATTAATGGAGTTTTTATAATAAATATTGGTATTCTCTTTTTCTTCTTCTAGTTTAAATTGAGGTATCAATTGAGCTTCCCCTGTTCCTAAAACACAATGAGTTGGATAGGCCCCCTGATTTGTTAAAAATTCAGTAGCTTCTTCAACATGTCCTTCCATGATAAAGTTTACTAATTGTTCATCCCTTCTAAATCTTTCAACTAACTTAAGTTGCTCAGGGACCAAATCATTGTATTTGTCGACATCAGGATTTGCCATTTCCCCAAAATTTACAAATCCATTATTCATATCTACTATAAATAATGCCTTAGTAAATTGTTTTTTTGTTATGTCTTTTTCATGCGCTTCTTGTTTTAATTTTTTCACATCTTCAAGAATCGCCTCAAAAGCTTCTTTTTGTTTTGGATTCATTCTTCTTATTAGTCTTAAATATTCCCTCAGTTGCTTGTTATTGTTATATTTCATAATATCTTCTCCTTTTCTTTTTAATATTTTATTAATAACAATACATTAAATTTCACAAGAGTTTTCCTCTCTTGTTATTAACATTATATTAATAAGAAACGGCTTTGTCAACTACTTTTTAATAAAAAAATAAAAAAGAATTATGTTTCCATAAAAAAAATCAGCTATTTAGCCAATTTTCTCAATCATTTCTTGAATCACTTGTTCTATTTTATCCTCTTGATTTAAAATATCGGTAAAACCTAAACACTGATCAAATTGATGATAGTAAATCATATTCGCTTCTGCACTTTCAAAGAAAGACCCCAATGAAGTAAGAGCGCCATCTGTTGAATATTCATTTCTCTTTTTAGCACCTACTACTAAAGCAATTACCTTTTTATCCTTTAACCTTTTTGTACTAAAAAGTGGATTAAGTCTATCGATAAAAATTTTTAAGTCCCCTGATAAAGTGTTCCATCTTGTTGGAGTAAGAAAGAGAATAACCTCACTTTCATTCATTTTCTCTATATTGCTTTTCATATCATCATTAAAATCACAAACGCCATTTTTATCACAATCCATACATCCTGTACATAAGTAGATTTTTTGATTTCCTGGAGTAATAATATCTGAACTGATTCGTTCACGGGCAAATCCCTCTTTTATTTTTCTTGCTAAATGAGCACAATTGCCATCTCTTCTTGAGCCAACAATCATTAAAACTCTTGCCATAATATCACCTATTTTAGTTTGCCCCTAAAATCTTCTTTTATTCTATCCATTTATTTAAGAATGAATCGGCATATTAAATACGTGTTTTTATCATTTTTTTTCAAAATAAATTCCCAAGTATATTTTTTTCTTCCTTTACGAACCGTTTCTTCTTCTTTTAAAATAATTACTTTCCATTTTTTAGTTAACTTATCAAATTGACATCTATTAAATAATCTTACACATACATACTCCACATGCATTGTTTGTTTATTATGAATATATCATTTATTTTTCCCTATAAATAGAAAATTAAATGAATCCTTTCTTCCATAAATATTTTTTATAATATCATCATACTCAAATGTTTTTCCAATTTGTCCATCGCCAATTTTATTAGAATTAATTACATAAAATTTATTATTTTCGTCTATATCACTAATTACTAAATAGTGTCCATTTTTTGAAAAAGTCAGTGGACTTCTTTCTGAAGGCCCTACATGAATAATAGCCATATATCCTTGTTTAAGTAAGTTTATAATTTTATTTTTTTGTTCATTTGGATTATCAAAATTTATCTTAACTACTTCATACATTATATTATAATTGTCTTCCTCAATTAATCTATCAAGGCAATATAATATACCCTTTTCATTTATTCCCCTATTTCTAAGATAGGTATCATCGAAATCTCCTTCTTTATCAAACAAAATCTTTTTAGTTGTATATATAGGATCAATATCAAAACCTAAATTAACTAGAATATTTGCTATTGATGTTGGACCACATCCATATTTTTCAATACACCAATTTATGTTGTCTAACTTATCTATTTCATCTAAGTGATAATCTCTTTGCTTAAATCTAATTCTATCTTCATTCATTTTTTCCTCCACATCTTCTTTTTAATATACCTCTACTAGTCAACACATACCAGTTAGAGTGGCGTGATGGAACATATTTTCCACAGACAACCTCCACAATATTTTTTCAAAAATTAGTAAAATATCAATAATTTACTCGTTTTTTTACTATCCTTCCAACTGAATAGTTGGTTTTCTATTACCTTCTATTTAACACGCATACACACTCCACATGACTAGAATGTACGTTATGAATAGTTCACATTGATATGTTCGTTTATAACTGACTATGTCATAATATACAAACATATTAGATTCAATGTTTATTATGACTAATTAATTATTGTTTAATTTTTCAGCAATTTCATTGATTTTATTAATAGATTTTAAATACTCTTTTTCAATTGAAGTAAGTTCTTTTACCTGATACTTTCCATATTCTAGTTTTGCCTTTTTTACCGCTTCCTTATGACTAATTTTACCTGCATTTAAAAGAACATTAGCATCTAGGGAATCTAATATTTTATCTAACTGATTAATATAATCTTTCATTCTCATTGGCTTATGTTTCATTGCCTGAAATTCGGCAAAATCAAAATAGCCTGAAACTAAATTATTTAGCATCAAAAGTTCTTCTTCCGTTAAATAATTTTTAGCAATTTCTATATCATTAATGCTTGGAAATTCTCCTTTAAAACTAGTAAGGCCCATAAATGGTTTATTTGCATCAGCACGATTATAGATAACTTCTGCTGCAGTGTTTCCATGTGCTGCAAAATGGAATTTGTTCTGTACAATTTTAAAGAATCTTATAGTTTCGGGAGTATTAGGATTATAATCAATTGCAGTAGCATACAAATCAAGAACTTGTCTATATAATACTTTTTCACTTGAACGTATATCTTTAATGCGATTCAAAAGTTCATAAAAATATTTTCCACCGCCTAAATTTTTAAGACGCTCATCATCCATAGTATATCCTTTAATTATGTATTCTTTAATTCTTGCAGTTGCCCATTTTCTAAATCTTACCCCTTCTAAAGATTTAACTCGATAGCCAACACTAATTACTACATCTAAATTATAATAATCTACTAAATGAGTTTGAATTTTACCATCTATTGCACCATGTTTAGTGGTTGTTGCAATTTTTGCAACAACCTCATTTCTATTTAATTCTTCTTCCGCAAATATATTTTTTATATGCCTAGAAATTACTGATTTGTCCCTTCCAAATAATCTTGTCATTTGTTCCAAAGATAACCAAACTGTTTCTCCTTCTAAATTTACATCTAGTTTAATATCTCCAGTTCTTGACTCATAAATAATCAATTCTGTTTTATTTTCTTTTATCAATTCATTTTTCATTCCAAACCTCCTTATTTTTTAAATAATTATTAATACTTTTGCAGAATAAATTCCCAAGTATATTTTTTTCTTCCTTTACGAGTAGTTTCATTTTCATTTAATATAATTACATTCCAGTTTTTGGTTAATTTATCAAATTGTTCTTGATTAAATAATCTTTTATGTTGTTCTTTTACTGGATCGTAGTAAAAATTTTCTTCTACCTCAATATAATCATCATTAACATATTCATTTTTATCAGAGTTCACCCTTCCAATAAATAAACCACCTCTTTCAAGAGTTTTATAAATAGAATCAAATATTTCCATTGTTTTATTCATATCAAAATAATGAATAGACAAGTTAGCATTTATTAATCCTACTGAATTAGACTCAAATGGTAACCCATCAATAATATCAAAATTCATTATATTAGCATTTGGATATATTGATTTAAACTTGTCTGTTGCTTTTTCTGAAAAATCACATGATATTACATTAAAACTGTTTTCAAATAACCATATTGAATCTTGGCCTAACCCGCATCCCAAATCAATAGCATTTTTATTGTTTATATTACAAATAATATCTTTATATTTTTCCATCCATATGTCATTTAAAAAGTCTTTTTCTGATTCCTTAAGATTACTATAATATGTTTCATTCCAATATTTTTTATCGCTCATAATTTTAATCTCCTTACTAATAATTTAGTTGTCCATTTTTCATTATAGTTTAATTATACAACACATACCAGCTAGGGTGGTATTTTCCACAGACAACCTCCACAATATTTTTTTCAAAAATTAGTAAAATATCAATAATTCACTCGTTTTTTTACTATCCTTCCAACTGAATAGTTGGTTTTCTATTACCTTCTATTTAACACGCATACACATTCTACATGATAGGTATTTGGAAACATCTCTAAAGCATGTATTTTTTTAATTTTGTAAAATTCTTTTAAAACAGATAAGTCTCTTGCAAGAGTAAAAACATCACAAGAAATATATGCGATTGATTTTGGTTTTATTTGCAAGATATGTTCCATCGTTTCCTTATTAAGTCCGCTTCTTGGTGGATCTACAATCACTGTATCAAAAGTAGAGGACATACTTTGAAGAATTTTCCCCGCATCTCCTGCATAATAATGAGCATTTTCTACCACATTTAACAAAGCATTTTCTTTGGCATCATTTATGGCGTTTTCATTTTTTTCAATCCCTACTATTTGGTTAAATTTTTCTTTCAAGGAGATGCCAAGTGTTCCAACTCCACAATATAAATCAAGTAAATTTTCTCCTTCAAGATGTTGATTTAGTAATTCAAAAATAACTCCTGTCATATAATGATTCACTTGAAAGAAGGCATCATAGCTGACTTTAAATTGAAAAGTATGAATACTATCGTAAAAATAATTTTGGCCATAGATTGTTTTTCCGTTCCAAACAATCCCTATGACATTTTTATCCATACTTTCAAAATCGATAGAGGGCTCTAATGACGAATTTATACTTATTAAAATTTCTTTTTGCACATTTGTCCGAAGCGTTATTTCTCCTTGTTTTAAAACGAGAAATTTCTGATTTTGAATAAAATCATTCAATGCCGTATCGGCTAGAAGACATGCTGATATAGGAACAAATTGATGGCTTTCTTCGCTGTAATAACCATATTTCCCATTTTCAATCTTAAGTGTTACTTTATTACGATAAAATAGTTCTTGATTATTCTTTATTAATTTCACTTCAGGTTTAAGCCCTGCATTTTTCTTAAGGGCATCTTTTACACGTTTTAACTTAAATTCTTCTTGGAGAGATACATTCATATGCATTAAATGGCAGCCTCCACACATTCCATAATAAGGGCATTTGGGAACTATACGATGAGGAGATGTTTTACAGTACTCTTCTACAATGGCTTCTTCATATTTCTTCTTAGAATGCATCACTTTAATAACGACATCTTCCTCTGGTAAAGCATCTTTTACAAATATTATTTTTTTATCCTCATGCGTAATTCCTCTGCCATAATGATCAAGTCTTTCTATTTTCATCGCTTATACTCGTAAAGCTTCTTTACTTCTTTTAAAGAAAGTTCACGATACTCTCCACTCTTTAAATGTTCTAACGTTAAAAATCCATATTGAATACGCGTTAATTTATCAACTAAATAACCAAGACTTAAAAATAATTTTTTTACAATATGATTTCTTCCTTCTACAAGGGTCACCTCAACAATAGAATAATCTTTTTCTTTGTCATATTTTTTCACAGTCACTCTAGTGGGTTTACACAAAACACCCTCTACTAAAACGCCCTTTTTTAATTTCATTAAATCTCCTGGTTCTAAAAATTTATTGAGCTTCGCCACATATGTCTTTTCGACATGATGTCTAGGGTGCATTAAAACATTGGCAAGCTCCCCATCATTTGTAAGTAATAAAAGTCCTGTCGTATCATAGTCGAGTCTTCCAACTGGATAAATGCGTTTGTCGGTATCAATAAGTTCCACAACAGTCTTACGTCCCACTTCATCACTTACAGAACAAATAACGCCTCTTGGTTTATTTAAAAGATATACTTTCTTCTCTTCTAAAAAATACGTCTTTCCATCTACTACAATCGTATCTTCATAAGATACTTTAGTTCCTAGTTCTTTTACTACATTCCCATTTACGGATACTCTTCCTGCTAGAATTAAATCCTCTGCTTTTCTTCTTGATGTAATGCCACTTTGTGCAATCACTTTTTGTAATCTTTCCATAAAGTCCCTCTTCTCTTTAGACTTATTATAACAAAAAACAAGAAAAAAAGCATTTAAAATGCTTCATCATCGAAATGTATCTTTTAACTAAATAAATTTTGAAAAAAGAGTTTTACTTTCTTAAAAAATCCTATTTTTTCTTCTTTTGTTTTATAAAAAATATCCGTTCTAAAATACTCTTTTCCATCTAAACTTACTGTCACTATTCCATAACGGTTGGTTACATCATCTAACTTTGTGACTTCAATTTCAACTTCTTTAAGTTCACTATCTAGAAGTAACATCGAAAAATCTTCTTCTATATAGGCTCCCTCTTCTTTCATAAATGTCTTTTTATCTAAAAGTTGAATGGCTTTATATTTTTTAAAGTATTCTTCATATAGACTTTGATGAATAGCAAAGTCATCACGTTCATCTAAGGTGACAACCGTTAAGTTTTTTCCATCTTTAGTAGCTGAAGTTACAAGAGTTCGATAAGCTTTTTCTGTATATCCTGTCTTTCCCCCTGTAGTGTATGGATAAAGATCCAATAATTTATTCTTATTATACCAATCATACGTTTTATAGTTTGTTTTAACCACATGATGCTTTGTCTTTGTAATCTTTCTAAATGTTTCATTTTTCATGGCATAACTCATAAGTAAAGCCATATCTGCAGCGGTGGACATATTGCCTTCGCCTGATTCATTTTCAAGCCCCGATGCATTAATAAAATGACTATTTTTCATGCCTATAGAAGAAGCTAACTCATTCATTAAAGTCGCAAACCCTTCCATAGATCCTCCTACATATTCTGCTAGCATGATGGCTGCGTCATTACCACTTCGCAGCATTAAACCATAGAGTAAATCTTCCACACTCATTTCTTCCCCAACTTCAATATAAATACCTGATCCATAGCTTGCAAGTACACTTTGCGTTACAGTAACCTTTTCCTTTATATCTACATTTTGAATCGTAATCATAGCTGTTAATATCTTCGTTGTTGAGGCAATCAATTTCTTTTCATCTTTTGATACTCCATACAAGATACGATTTGAATCCATATCCATCACAGCAACTGTAGCCTTTACATGACAGGGAAATAAAAACACAAAACTTAATATCAATAATCCTATTTTCTTTTTCATAATATACTCTATTCAAAAGAAAATCGATTTATGAAAATAATCTTTATCTTATTGATAACGAAGAAGACGAGCTCCTTGAGCACCATTGACAATATCTGATGTAAAATTCATATGCCAAGCCCACAAACCTGCGTTGTATTCATTACTTCCATAATATCCTCCAACACGTGCAGTCCTTTTTCTAGATCCAGTAGCGTATGAATCTTTTATATAGGAAGAATCATAATGATCAACAACAATAGCAAAGGAAACTAATGGATGATTTGCATCATATCCTAAAATTTTAGCATAGGAAGATAATGCTTGAGAATTTACATAACCCATCCTTTTATAATCTCCATCAGTCTTATCTGATTGATAAGTATTTGGGTTATAATTGATGTACGCTTGATAATTTGATATCGTAATGCCATCTACAAATTGAACTACATTCCCAAAGATGTCTTCGATTCCTCGGTAAATCATCGAATGTTTCCCATCATTTACTACACTTCCTGATTTCATTTCTAAAGCATTACATCCTCCGCTAGCTATGGCAGCTGTATTATTTGTATTTCCTAAACCTAACATACTTTGACTATCATAATCGGCATACTCAACTAAATAAAGCATTTGAATGAGAAAGTATCTCCAGTCTAATTGACCAAAATCACTTCCTAGCTTTCTTGCATAATTTCTAAAACCAGTAATGGTCGTATTGACTAATGGAGCATATCCACTTCGACTGTACACCTTAGTACTGTTTCCTGACATCGTATATCTTCCTATACTGAATGATTCACTTTTGGTGTACCCTTCTTGAGGATATTTAGAGATGTATTGATACTCTACTCCATCTACCTGTTCTCTTTTGTAATAAAACTCGGGTATTCTTGTTAACACTTGCCCATTACTTCCATCAAAAGCAAAATTGTCATTGCCATATTTAGCTGTCTCTTTCTTTTCTACATCATCATAGTTATAGGTAATAATATCACTCCATGGATAGATTGAATCAAAATCATTTTCTACTTCACTTCCATCTTTGGTTGCATTTGCTGTTAAACCAACTGAGTCTTCAATTCTTTCCCATGTTGTACTATATGATTCTATGTCTCTTTTTACTCCATAAATAGTTCCATTTTTGATGGTATCACTTCCTAGTGTTGTTCTTTCTACTGCATTTACTGTTATTGTAATTTCGATATCTAAACTTATTTCTTCTAATGGAGTTTTGATTACTTTCAATGCTAATATTCCCTCTCTTGTTGTTCTTGCAAGTAAATTACTCGTATCAAAGTCATTGGTTACTTGGAGGTATTCATTTCCATTTGGTACATTTAAAGTAATATCCACATCATAGTTCTTGCTTGCATTTGTTACTTCATATTTTAGTTCATATACTTCATCTATTTCTTTTAAGTTGGCTGTAAAAGTAATATGGGTCTTATCTTGTATCAAGGTATTGTTTTCTACTCCATTTTCATAAGCCTTACTGAAGTATACATCAAAGTCATTTGTATTACTTGCTACATTTGTATTTCCATTTAGAAATAATGTTGTTGATACTGCAGCAAATCCAATTGCCATTAAGATAATTGCAAGTACCAATATATTCTTTCTTTTCATAGATAACCTCCTAAAGGACCTACTTTCCTACTATCATTGTACCATTTTTTTTTTTTTTTTTGTACAT
>CATKZK010000020.1 GCA_949841325.1 uncultured Bacilli bacterium | reverse complement strand
ACATTAAAAACCTTCTTCTTTTCATATGATAAACCTCCAATAGGACGTACTTTCCTACTATCATTGTATCATTTTTTTGTACATATGTTTTGGTCATTTCTATATAAAATACATCAATTTGTACACTTTTATGTAAAGAAAAAAGACCTATCGATTTGATAAGTCTTTCGTTCCTCTCTCTTGATATTCTAAAAGGGCTTTCTTAATTCCTACATAAGGCAATGTAACACAAGTTCGTCTATTTCCTTGTTTATAAGTTTCATCAAATACAATCGCTTCATTAAAATCTGTTTCTTCATACTCTTCTTCATTTAACATTGCTTCAAAGTTTTTTATGTAGTTCAAAACATCTTCAATCCTTTTTCCAATCATATTTTGAATCATAATGGAAGTTGATGCTGTCGAAATTGCACAAGCTTCCCCATCAAATTTAATATCAGCGATTCGATTATCTTCTATCTTGATAAATAAATCAATATTATCGATACAAGATTCATTGTTAGAATTTACCTTAATGTATCCTTCTATTCCTTCACTTGTCTTATGATATGGATGGGTATAATTATCTAGTATTATTTCTCTTTTTTCATCACTATTCATTAAATCATCTCACTTATAATTCTTTCTTTATTTTCTAGTAAACTTACTAATGTGTCAATTTCTTCTTTGGTATTATAAAGATATAGACTTACACGTACAGTGTTTTTAACACCAATGGCCTGTTTTAAAATCTTTGCACAATGGTTCCCCGCACGAACACAAATGTGGTATTTGTTCAAATAATAGGCAACATCTTGAGCAAAAATTCCTTCGATATTAAAGGCAATTATTCCACTGTCACATTCTTCATTAACAATCTCGATATGAGGAATATTTTTAACCTTTTCAATCATGTACTGTTTCAATTTAATTTCATGTAACTTAATATTATCAAGTCCTATTTTCTCTAAATAATCAATCGCAGCACCTAACCCAAGAACTCCTGCTATATTTTGTGTTCCTGCTTCTAAACGTATGGGAAGTTCTTTTAAGTATACTTCTTCAACAGAATCAAAAGATTCATTCATTCCTCCCCCCATATTTACAGGAATCATTCCCTCTAATAATTCATATTTACCATAAAGTACGCCTACTCCCGTTGGTCCACACATTTTATGAGCAGAAAATGCTAAGAAATCACAATCCATTTCTTTCACATCTGTTTTCATATGAGGAACACTTTGAGCTCCATCAACTACAACAAAAATATTATTTTGGTGAGCAAACTCACAAATTTCTTTTATTGGTCTTTCATCTCCAACGACATTTGTAATGCCTGCAATACTAATGACACGTGTATGTGGTGTGATGGCTTTCTTTACTTGATTTAACGTAATATGTAAATGAGCATCTAATTCAATATATCGTATTGTAATGCCACGCGTTTTAGCAAGACGAAACCATGGAAGAACATTGCTGGCATGCTCTGATAAAGTAATAAGTACTTCATCCCCAGCCTCTAAATTTTCCGCAAAAAAGCCATTGACAATATAGTTTAGCGATTCTGTTGCTCCACTTGTAAAGACAATCTCATTTCGTTTGGCATTAATAAAACGAGCAACTTTATCACGAACACCTTCATATTCTACATCGACTTTATAACTAATTTCATAATCTCCTCTATGTGCATTAGCCGAATAGTTTTCATAATAATCTGTCATAGCATCAATAACACATTGAGGTTTAAATGTCGTTGCTCCATTATCAAAATAAATAATATTTTGTTTTAACATTGGGTAATCTTCTCTATTCAAAGAGGTCACCTCCTTACTTAATCATATTAAAAAATTCAGTATTTTTGAACATTCCATAAAGATAACTATTTTCAATTAACTCTATTGCCTGCTTTGAATCAATTCCTTTACTTAGGAAATAAAAGAGTACATCTTCTCGTATATTGGAAATAGCTGTCGTATGGTTGGCAAGTGTCTCTAGTGCTGACACATTTAAAATGGGCGAAACTGAAGCAGAGCCTCCCACGGTCAGAACTTTAATATCCTCATTTAGTTCGTTGTTTTTCCCCCCCTCTACTACATTCCCTTCTATATTTAATGTAGCTTCTGAATTGGATATACCTCTTATACAAATATTATTTACATTCTCATTTCCTCTTAGATTTACAAGATATGTAAAATGATAGTTCTTAGTTGCTTTAAAACTATGTATATATGCTATTTTTGAATGTCCATTTTGAAAAACTTCTATTTGTCTATTTTTACCGCCAAGGCAGAAATCATACACTGTTAATGTCGCATTTTCTTCCATATAAATCTTTAATGTTTCCACTTGATGATGAATAAGATAGAGAATATTTTCTCCCTTTACTTCTACTACATCAATCCCTTCATCAAGTGTTTTTTTCTCCCCATCCATTAGTAGTTTATTCATATGTTTCCTCTTCACACACTTCATAAGCACTAAAGCCATCTGCCTCAATTTTTTTTGCAAGGTTATAATCTCCTGAATTTATGATACGGCCGTTTTTTAATATGTGAACTGTATCAGGGTGAAGATACTCAAGAATCGAGATATGATGCGTAATAATGAGAATGGATTTTTCCTTTGTCTTATATTGACTTAAAGACTCTGATAATGTTTTTAAACTATCAATATCTAATCCACTATCGAGTTCATCAAGTAAAATAAGATCAGGTTCTAATAAGTATAGATGCAGTAACTCATTTTTCTTCTTTTCTCCACCACTCATTCCTTCATTGACTCCACGATGAATAAATTCTAAAGGAATATCAAGTTTTTCACAAATAGCTTTCGCCTTTTTATTGAATTCAAAAAAGTTCGATTTTTCTCCTGTTTTACTTTCCAAAGCAGCACGAAGCATTTCTGCATTCGTTACTCCTTCTATAGAAATAGGATTTTGACTTACAAGATAAATCCCCTTATGACTTCTTTCAACTACATCTAAAGAAACTAAATCTTCTCCTTTATAAAATATACTCCCTGCCTCCACTTTATAGTGAGGATCTCCCATAAGAACTTTACAAATCGTACTTTTGCCAATTCCATTTGGGCCCATTAAGCAGGCTATTTCTCCCTTTTTAATAGAAAGAGAAAAATCACGAAGGATAACTTTCCCTTCAATACTAACTGTTAAGTGCTCGATTTGTAACATATCACCATCGCCTATCTTTATTTTATTATTCTTTGTCCATTCATTTCTTTTGCTTTTAAAAATACAGATTCCAAAACACTACCATCAAACATCTTTCTATCGGTTTCAAAACCTGCAAATTCTTCAAATAAAGTATGTACATTGGAAACTTCATCTAAGACTCCAGCCTTTAAGACGGCATCTAATTTATCCACTTTATAGCAAAATATTCCTTCTTCTGTTCTCTTGTGCTCAAAATCGCTCCAAAGAGTGATCAATTTTTCGCCATAAGAAAGGTTAGAAAATAAAAACTTTACATATTCTTCTTCCATTTTACCTTTATTTTGATGGGCAATACTTCCATCATCAATTACATCTCCTGCCTTATTTTCGCCAATTTCATGAATAAGTAAGGTTGTAAGGATAACAGATGCATCAAGTTCACTTTTCATACATCTTAAAAAGGCAGACGCAAATAGCATCATTTGCATCGTATGTTCAGCATCATTTTCTTGATAGTCCTCCATTACTTCACTTCGAACCCATCCTGCACGGTTAATCCTTGAAAGATTATGGAAGGTTTTATAAAGAGAAACAAGTTCTTTTGGTAGAGTCTCATCTCCTTTATGAAGACGTTCTATGAGAAGATCGATTTCCATAAGTCTTTTCATCATATCTTCACTATCTTCTAAGTATTCATTTAATAAATCAATATAATAGTTGTCATCTATTTCAAGAAAAGGCTCTAAAGATTGAGTTTTATTAAAGATTTCAACTAACATAAGTCGTTCATAAAATTTCGATTCTTGATAGTAAAGATTTCCCTCTTCATATCCTTTGTATAAAGCAACGGCCGCTTGATCGATAAAATTCGTTGCAATCTCTCTGTATTTTAAAATGATTTTAGCTATTTTTTTATAATAGATATTTAATTTTTCTTCCATAAATATACGCTCCTCTTCTGTCATAGTATATCACGTTCATAAATAGAAGTAAATTAAGATTAGACTGTCTTCTTAGCAAAAATGTACTTCATTTTCTCTTTTCCCCATTCGATAAAAATGACAAAAAGAAAAGTAACAAGGAAAACACAAATAAAATTTAAAAAATGATACTTTTCTATAGAAAAAGAACAGAGATGAAAACATTTATTGATGATGACAATGCTAAGTGGATGGAAAAGATAAATCCATAAAGACCACTTGCGAAACTTTCGATTCTCACCCTTTCCATATTGTAAGATTAAAGTAAATAGAAAATAAGCAGTAACTGGCAAATAGACATACATACTATTATGACGTGGAATTTTAAGGAAAAGAAGAAGCAATCCCTCTAAGAGAAGAAAAATAAAACTGAGACTCATGAGAAAAAGATGCATCTTTTTCTCTAAAAGACAACCTCTTTGCTTTATCCTATATCCTAAATATAAAAATAAAGGAGCATAGAAAATGCCATTTCGAGCATAACCAAAAATGCTAAATACTCCCTGATAAATGATTTCTAACCCAGGAATCTTTAATGCAATTCCATAGTAACTATCACCTAAAAGACCTAGAATATAAAAAAAGAGAATAATAGCAAAAGCAGACTTTTCAGAAACTTTTTTAAGTAAAAAATAGACAATCCAAATGCCCAGTATAAGGGCTGGGAAATACCATAAATGATACATTGTTCCCGTAAAAACAATTTCTTTTATTCTCTCTAAAAGAGTTAATTTTATAAAATGACCATTGATAATTGTAATAGGAAGATATATCCCTATACTAAAAGCATAAAGGATGCTTATTTTCTTTGTATAATTTATAAGACATTCTTTTTTATCGAGTCCTAAAGATAGGACATAATATCCTGTGATCATTAAAAAGATGGGAACACAAATTCTAAATAAAACACGTGTTAAAGCATAATCTATAAAAGGATTTATACTGGCAAAAGGATACGTATGAATAGCTATAATGCAAATTGAAAAAAGAAATCTTATATTATCGAAATTGATTTTTTTCATCGAAGACTCCAAAAAATTAACTTCTTGAGGCTCCATCAACTGGAAGAATTGCTCCTGTAATATAACTTGCTAGATCACTTGCTAAGAAGAGATAGGCATTCGCTATATCCTCTGGAGTTCCAATACGACCAATAGGAATTGTTTTTATTAAAGGTTCAATCATTTCTTTAGGTAATTGTTTTACCATGTCTGTTTCAATGATTCCTGGTGCTACCGCATTTACACGTATTCCAAAGGGTGCAAGTTCACGAGCCAATGATTTTGTCATTCCATTTACCGCAAATTTACTTGCCGGATACATAACGCCACTTGACTGTCCATAAGTACTTACCATAGAACTTGTATTAATAATAACACCTTTACTTTCTTTTAAGTAAGGAACGGCAACCTTTGAACAGATAAAAACAGATTTAATATTTACATTAACAACATTTTCATATTCTTCTTCTGTATAGGCAAGAATATGTGTTTTAGATGATATCCCTGCATTATTTGCTAGTATATCAATATGTCCAAACTGTTTTTCTACTCTTTCAAAAATTTCTCTTACACTTTCTTCACTTGTTAAATCTGGCGCATATCCACTGACTTTATACTCGCCATTTTCATTCTTTAAAGTTTCAATAGCTTTTGTAACTGTTTCTTCTTTAGAGCCAAATAAAACAACACAAGCGCCTTCCTGTAAATATTTTTTTACAATAGCAAGTCCGATTCCTCGCGTCCCTCCTGTAACAATAGCAACTTTTCCTTCTAACATGCAGATTCCCTACCTTTCTTCTTTATTATAACCAAATCTTGAAAAAACCACAATTCTTTTAGATCAAAGTTTGCATTTATACAACAAAAGAAAAAAGAGCATTTGCTCTTATTTACTTAAAGCTTCAATTAATTCTGCTTTTTTCATTGAAGTAGCACCTTCAATATGATTTGCTTCTGCCATTTCTTTTAGCTCAGCAACAGTCATCTTTGAAAGCTCTGTTGTCTCCTCTTTTGGAGCCTTAGCTACTTCCTTATTTGCTTTTTCTACTTCTTTTTTATTTGTCTTACCAGCTAAAGCATCCTTTGCAATTTGAACATAAGATGTAAATAATTTTGGATTATCAATAGCTACTTCTGAAAGCATTTTACGGTTAATTTCAACTCCTGCTTTTGATAGTCCATTAATGAATCTTGAATAACTGATATCATTTAAACGACATGCAGCATTAATTCTTGTAATCCATAATTTTCTAAAGTTTCTCTTATTTTGTTTACGATCACGATATGCATAAGCACCACTATGAAATAATTGTTCTTGAGCAGTCTTATATAATCTGTGTTTTGAGCCAAAATAGCCTTTAGCTTGTTTTAATACTTTTCTACGTCTGTTTTTAGCAACAGATCCACCTTTAACTCTTGTCATAATACCTCACCATTAGATGACATTTTTTAATCTGTCAGCTATTCCTTTCGCTAATTGTCCTTTGTTTCTTCTTTGTCTAACTGCTTTTGATGAATCCTTAGCAGTTTGGTGATTTCCACCACTCTTCTTATAAGTAATTAAACCACTTTTATGTTTGTTTAATACTTTTTTACTAGCTTTATGTGATTTTTGTTTTGGCATAATAATCCTCCTATACTTCTTTTTTCGGTGCTAAAATCATAGTCATTGTACGTCCCTCAAGTTTTGGTTCACTTTCAATGACAGAAAATTCATTTAAAGCTTCTGCAAAATTTCTCATGATTTCTTCTCCACGATCCGTATGAGCCATTTCACGTCCTTTAAAACGCATTGTTACTTTTATCTTATGGCCTTTTTCCAAATAACTTCCTGCATTTCTTCTTCTTGTTTCAAAGTCTCCAACATCAATCTTATAAGAAAGTTGATATTCTTTCATATCTTTATTACTCTCTCTTTGCTTCTTTAAAGCTTCTTTTTGTTTTTTGACTTTCTCATACTTATATTTGTTGTAATCCATAATCTTGGCAACAGGTCTTTCTGCTCCAGCATTCATCAAAACTAAATCTAATCCTGCAAAATTAGCAATAGTGAGTGCATCCTGAAGTTTTTTTGTTCCCATTTGTTCGCCATTTGGACCGATAACCATAAGCTCTGGTACTCTTATCTTCTCATTGATGGGTAAATCATCATTTCTCTTGTTTACGTTTGCTATGTTAACGCACCTCCATAAAATTATAAAAAGTGAATACAATAGTATCCACTTTAAAAACCTGAAAAATGCTTTTATTTTTTTTCATCTTGGCTTTTAACCTAGGGTAACTTTCTACCACTCAGGTGGATGTGGAACCATCGCTTTCCTTTTTAAAACACTTTGATTATACCATGTATATATGAAAAGTCAAGTGTTTTTATGTTTGAAATCTCTTTATTTTATGAATTGTTCGTTTATTATTTTATTAAACTACGCTTCCCTTAATAACATTTGAATTAGATGATTTCGTTGCAATCATCTGATCTACTAATTCGCTTGCATCTTCTGTATAATTAACAGTAATTTTGGCACCGTCTGCTGTTGCTGCATATAGGAATATGTTAAGATAGTATTTACATTTTGTTCCTTTTATTACAATTGTCGTTATTAGGTTTTGACATCTTAAAAACATACTAGACATTTCTGTTACGTTTCCTGTATCAAAGTTGCTTACATCTAAGCTGGTTAAACTTTTACATCCTTCAAACATGTAACTCATATTTGTTACTTTTTTTGTATCAAAATGACTTAAATCTAAACTGCTTAAATGGTTACAATATCCAAACATACTACTCATATTTGTAACGCTGCTTGTATCTAAATTTTCTAAACCATTTATTTGAGTCATATTGTAAAATCTAAAAAAAAGATAGGATGAATTTTGATTTGCTTTAACGCCCCCTTCTTGCCCTATGTAGATTTCATAGAGATTATCATTGTCCTCATCAAGGACCCACACCATAATACTTCTATTTTGGCTTTCTGACCCATCCCATGATTGTATTGCATTATTCGGCACGTCATTTATTTTTGTAAAAGTAATAGTTTCCACACAATTTTCTACTGTTGAAGAAGTTTGCATATCCTTTAACCCACTCCACAGATAGGCTTCCGTTTTGTGCTGACTTGCCCATTCTTCGAATTCTTTTTCTAAGTCATTTTGTACAATTTGACATGTTTCTTCTTCACTACATGCTTCATTCATCCAAGCTTCAAACTTTTCTAAAGAGCCAAACTTTTCTATGATAAATATCTCTTCCATACTTTCCGCTGTGAAATTAATAGCCAATGCAAGAGAATCTTTTTCTGTCACAATAGTATCTCCGCCTAATTCATCTCTTTCAACTGCGTTTCCTTTTATTTCGCAAGTGATATTAACTTCTATGTCTTGATCGACGGTTCCTTTAATTACTTTTAATGTAAGATTGCCATTTCTTGTTGTTCTTGCTGGCAATATCTTGGATACATCAAATTTATTTTCTACCCGCAAGTATTCATTTCCTCCAATACAATTCATTGTAAGATTCGCATCATATTGCTTTGATGCATTGGTGACTTCATAATTAAGCACATATTTTTCTCCTACCTCACTTAATTCTGTTGTAAAAGCAATATGTGTCTTATCCTGAATTAAACGATTATTCTCAACGCCATTTTCTACTGCTTTAGAAAAATACACATCAAAATCATCATTGTTTGTTCCTATTCCAATCGTTCCATTTAAATAAAGGGTAGCACTCACTGCCGCAAATCCAATGGACATAAGAGCAATCGCTAATACGAGGATACTTTTTCTTCTCATCTAACCACATTCTTAAGTCTAGTATACCATCTTTCATCAAAACTATTTAAAATTTTGTTAACCATTTGGTTATATTATACATTTATCTTTACAAAAAAAGCTCACATTTTTCGTGAACTTTCATATGTATACTCTTTTGGAGTTTCGTTTTGAATATACTCTTGATATTCTTTAATCGAACGAAGATATACATCGATAACTTTTTGATATTCTCTTCTTAGTTTTTCTTCTTGATCAATTAATTCTATTTCTTCTATTGCATCAATAGGAGCATCCTCATGAATCAAGTGTTTCTGAAATAACTTGTTAAAATTTTTCGCACTTTGCCCATTGTTTCCATGGTTTTGATTGTTTTGATTCGAATCTCGCCTCGGCTTATGCAGTTTTTCTGGAGGTGTCGCTTCTCGCACTCGCCTAACCCTTTTTGAACGATTTAATAATTCATGATTATTACATATACCATTGATGCTGTTCATAGGCTAATCTTCCAACTTCTCTGATAAGTCAGCCAAAACATCTGATAGTTTCTTTTTCATATCTTTTGCTGCTTTTTCTACAACTGGCATTCCTTTTTCTTTTGCCATTTCCATTAAATCATTTGCTTTATCAGCTAATTCTTTTCCCTTTTGCTTTGCAAGTTTTTTTGCCTTTTCAACATCCATATCAGCAAGCTCTTTTTTAAATTTTTCAAAGTCTTTCATTAAATCCTCTTTCACTTGATTTAAATCAATGTCTTTTACTTTCTTTACCATCTTGTCAGCTTGCTTCTTGATATCTTTACGTGTTTCTTTTCCACTTTTTGGAGCGAGGAGCATACCAAGTCCAGCACCAATTCCTACTCCAACTAACATTTTACCTACGCCACTTTTTTTCTTACTCATCTTTCATTTTCCTTTCTTCTAAAAAATTATTCGTCTTCTTCTATTTCATCTTTCTCTTTTCGACTAAATAACTTTGTCAAAAGAGAATCAATAACGGAAGCTACTTTATCTGTAATGAGGGCAACTTTTGCATTGACTAAATCTACGATAGAAAACAAAGCATTTAAACTATTCACTTTATCTTCTATATTTTGCAAAATTGCTTTTGTCTTATCAATAACATATATGCATTTTATAATCAAAATAATTCCCACAACTAACAAAATAACGAGAAGAATATCGATAACAACAGGTAGCACACTTTCTAACATGATCATTAATCTTCGTCTCCCTCTGATTCTTCATTATCATCTGATTTATACATAGAATCAATCAAATTAAACAAATCGGTTTCAATCGTTTCATCTAGGTGTTCATCATCAGGAATTTCATCAAGGGTTTGAAGTGTATCGTCTTTTTGACGAATTTCGTCAAATTCACTTGTTGCTTCAAATGCATCCTCTATAGTATTATTCCCCGCATATGCGCTTTCTATACTCTCTTCTATTTCATCATAATTTTCAGTTGCAATGATAGGATCTTCTTCCTCGATTGGTTCTGGAATTCGTACCTTATCTTTCGGATATTCTATTTCCTCTTTTATTTCTTCATTCGTCACCGAATCATTAATAAGTTCAGATATCGTTGTATTAAGCTCTACTAACTCTTCTTTTAAAGGTTTCTCTTCTTTATAAGCATAGGTATGAGGTTTAGGAAGAGGTTCATCATTATAACTTACAGGACCATACTGACGATCCTTTTTTATTCCATTGTTTACTTTATTAATTACTTCTCTTTTATTGGCGATTTCTTCTGGTTTATAATTTTTATCAAGTATACCAAAGACTGGCGAGATAATTGGTGTCACTTGGAATGGTTTTTTCCCATTTTCCATTGAATCACTCGTTTTTGTCTTCTTAAAAATAGGTTCCTCTCTTATAGGTTCCTTTTTAGAAGGTTTATCAAAGTAACGGGAAAGCTCATCATAATCTCTTTTTACACTTTTAGGTTCTGAAGGCTCCAATAAATCTCTAGAACTGCCTCTTGATGATCTCGTTGGCATTTTCTCCTCAGGAAGATCAAAGTCATCTACTGGGAATCGCAAGCGCGGTGTTGGTTCTAAAGTTTCCTTCTTTTCCTCTTTTACTTCTTCTTTTGGTACGATGATTTCTTTAATTGTATCTTCGCTTTCTTCTTCATGATGATAATCAATAAATCCTGTAGATGATTTTACCTCTTTCTTTTGAGGTTCCTCTACTTTCTTTGGTTTTCTTTCTGGTAATTCTTCACTAGTTATTGGTACTTCTATATCTTCTTCATCGAATAGAATTTTTTTCATTTTATCCATTAATCCCATTACTCTTCATTCCTTTCGAAAAATTAATTAATGATGTCTGGATCATAATAGGAAGAATCTTCTTCTTCATGATTTCCAACATCCAAATAATCCTCTCTTTTTAAATCATCATCAAAGACATCGACACTTTCGTCTGTAGAATTAAGCTTATCTTCTTTTAATAGATTTTCAATGACTTTATCATTGTATTGAATAGAGGATAATATCACCATTATATTGGCAACTGCTGAATTAATATCCCTCTTCCGTACTCTTACTTCGATACTTGCATAATGATAGCTTGCCAAAATCAAGTAATCATCACTTTCAATCTCTTTGATATGAAGAGCCCCAACTTTCCCATCATGTTCAAAGAGTTTACTATAGTACAAATTGTTCTTCTCTTCCACTTTTTCAGTTACTTTCTTGTTATAGCGTACTAAATCAACATATAAATAATAATCATAATATTTACTCTTTAATACCTCATTACGATATTCACTTTCACTAACGGTGAGTTCTCGCGGTAAATAATATTTATACCCCCGATTGACATGGTTATATAATGAATACTTACTTTGAAGTGCAGACTTCACTATTTCATCAACACTTGCAGACTCAATACATACACAACCTGTTAATAATATTAAAATGAATAAAGACAAAATTAACTTTTTCATTGTACACCTACTTTTTCATCATCACTATTATAACAGATTCAATTTATTTTTGGAATACTTATGAGTAAACATCACTCCTATTATTTCAATTATAACACAAGAAGAAAAAAATTAACTATTTTTTTGGTCGCTTTACAGCTTCCACATAGTTAATCTTAGCTCCAAGTTTTTTAAATTTGTGTTCATACTCTGTTTCAACATTAAATAAATCAGTCTTTGCAAGGTTAAGTGTTACCTTTTCTAACATATAATCATGTTTAGAAAGTTGTTCAATAGAATAAGCAAATAAATCTATATTATCCGTCTTTTGAATAACTCTTCCTTGTCCTAAAAATACAGACTCATACTTCGCCATAAAAACATCACTTGTAAGTCTTCTTTTCGTATGTCTCGTTTTTGGCCATGGATCAGAAAAATTTAAATAAAGTGTCGAGATTTCATGATCAAAAACTTCGTCTACTTCCTTGGCATCCATACAAATTAGCTTTACATTAGGAAGATCTTTCCCCTCTAATTTTTGAACAGCTCTCAAGATAACAGAAGGATATCTTTCAATGCCAATAAAATTAACATCTGGACATCTTTCTGCCATGCCAATAAGGAAATCTCCCTTTCCCATTCCAATCTCTAAAGAAAGCGGCTGATTCTTTTTAAAGAGTGTGGCAAATTTTCCTCTATATTCCTTTGGATTGGTAATGATATATGCACTACTTTCTACTTTACTACTCGCATTTTTTACATTTCTTAACCTCATACTACAATTCTCCTTTAACACAAAAATCTTTTCATCATATACTAAAGTAAGGAGTGATATGATGAAAAAAGATCGAAATAGTTTTTTTTCCCAATATGGGTATAGTGCGTTTAATGCACCAAACATCGGGATGCCTAACAATACAAACTTTAATGGTTTTACCCCCGATATCTCAAATTCAGAATTAGAATCTCGTGTATCAAAATTAGAAAGGGAAATTCAACGTTTAGAATATCGCATTAATAATTTAGAATCTCAATATCCTGCGGGAAATACCCCACAAACAAGTATTAGCAGCACGGATTATAATTTCAATAATTCAATGTATATGGTTTAGTTCTTTACTTCAAGCTTACCTAAGGTAAGTTTTTTTATGATCTTCCGCATCATTTCTTTTCCTAAAATATCATCTAATAATCCCATTTTATAAGAAACACCAATATAAATACTCCCCCCTACTAAAGCATAAAATCCAATTTTCAAGATTGCTTTTACATGTGTATCATAAGGAAAATGGAAAAGATTAAAAAGAACAAGCACAACAACCATTAAAGTAGCTGGAACCATGGTCTTTAAAACCTCTCTTATCATTTTCGTATACTTTATTTTTTCTGTATGACGAAGGGAAATCAGACCGATTAGGACACTGACTCCAAAACCAATGATAGAAGAAATAATACTGCCAATAAATGCTTCATACCCTAAAGCATTCATAAGGAGCATCATTGGAACATCGAGGATTCCATTGAGTAAAAATCCCGTAATCGAGACAATATAGACTAACTTTATTTTATTTAAACTTTGACAAATGGTCGAAAGAATCATATAGATATTGGCAAGTAATGCTGAGCAGACAGCAAAACTTAATATAAGGCTTCCGTAGGCATTTTGATTATAAAAGACATACCAAACAGGCTTTGCTAAAATTACAATCCCCAATACTAATGGAAGGGAAATAAAGATCACCATGCTAATGGAGCGATTGATTTTCTCTTCTACACTCTTCATCTCTTTTTTTGTATAGTCACTTACAATAGATGGAATTAAACTAACAGTCATTCCCATCGCCATAGCATTGATAACCATACAAATCTTAGGCGACCAAGTGCTAATAGCGCTCGCTATAAATTCAATGTCTTTTGCTGGATATTGCAAGTATTCAAGTGTTCTAAGAACTAAAATTTGATCCGTAAAGTTATACACATTAGTCACAATATTAATAATGATAAAAGGAATAGCATATTTTACTATTTTTTTTGCAATATCCTTATTGGTAATCTGCTCTTCCTTTTTCTCTGTTGCTTCAAGTACTTCTTTATTTTTATGGAGAACATGTTTAAGATAGAGATAAGCACAAAATCCTCCTACTGCAGCTCCAGAAACAGCAATACCAATTGCTAAAGATAACGAACTATTCCACACTTTTAAGGTGACATAAGACCCCACTAAAATTACAAAGATTCGTACAATTTGTTCAATTAACTGACTCACAGAAGATGGAGTAACATATTTGTGTCCCTGTAAATAGCCTTTCGTAATACTTAAGAAAGGAATAACGAGTACAGCTGGTGCTACACAACGAATGACAAAAGCAATATCCTGATAGGTATTTCCTCCACTTAAATCACCAATGATAAACTTTCCAATTTCTTCTGCTAAAATAAAGAGAATGAGGAAGGCTATGATGGAGATAAAACTCACGATTTTCTTTCCCAAGTAATAAGCTCTTACTTTAGCATCATGATATCCTAATGTATGGTATTCACTGATAATTTTACTTATAGCGTTAGGAAGTCCTGCCGAGGAAATACCTAAAAAGATTAAATAAATATTGTAGGCATAACTATATAACGCTCCACCATCACTGCCAACAATCTTATAAAAAGGGATGACATAAAGCATTCCCAAAATTTTTACAATTACGATTGCAAGAGTAGCAATAATGGTTCCCTCAACAAAACTATTCTTTTTCATACAATCCCTATCCTTTATAAAGCACCATAGCTGAAAAACAATACACTTGTTCTTCCGAAAAAATGGACACTGCTACATTAAACTTGATATCAATGACTTCTACTCCACCAATAAAATTGTTAATATCCTCTTCTAAATCTTTTTCATGCGCTTCATCAAATACTTTGACTTTCATTTTTTCATCTCCTCTTGTTAAAAGAATATCAAAAAGGAAATGCAAATTTTGTCAAAAAAGATTTATCTAACAGTATAAGCATACCATAGAAATATATAAAAAAAAAGAACAAATCGTTCTATTTTCCCTTGCTACAATCTCCTGGATGCAATAGACAAGTCTCACAATTTTTAAAAGTACCATTATTTCCACTGATTTCATCAATTGTTGAAAATATCCAAATGATAATGTTTGGTAAAAAGAAAATAATGAGTCCTGTAACGACACGCCATAAAAGTCTTTTAGCTTTCGCCTTTACTTCGTCTTCTTTTGAAGCAACTACAGCTCCACCAAAATCGATAATCGCCAAAATGACAATAATCAACGGAATCGCAATTTTAAAGATTAATAACGCATATCCTATGTATTGTAAAATATCCGCAGCTTCTACACAAAAGCTACTTAAATTAAGTTGCGATAATACTATATTCATACCTAATACCTCTTTCCTATGTCCTTATTATAAAGGAAAATAACTTCTATTGTCAACATAATTAACATTCTTTTTACATCTATTCTGAACTTACTCTTAAAAATCCTAGTTTTTGAAGCAATTCATTGATCTCTTTTAAATCTTTATCTCTATCATTAAGAGGAGGAATATTGGCAAATACTTTACATTTTGTCTCATATTCAAAATCTCCTACTTCATTATCACTCACAAAACTCATATTTAATACAATCGTATCTCCTTTATGATCTAAAAAGGCATTTTTGTTCTTTTTTAAGAGTTTTGTCATTTTGACATAAGATGGTTCCACTAAATAGAGTATTTCATCGCAAAATTTCTCAGCTTCCCCAAATTCATTTACATCGATAATGACAACTTCTGCTCCACTCTGTTCTCTTAAAAGTCTTTCTAAATCATTTTTATTCATACAAGCATGTAAAGAACTTTCATGATAAAAGATTAAATCTTGTTTAAACATTTCAACACCAATAGCTTGGTATCCTTTGTTATTTAATTGTCTTACCATCATATTGGTTAAACTAGACGCCCCTGCATGAAGGGTTAGATTTTCTAGACCAATAATCTTTCTTTCATTTGTCTCATGTATATTGACTTGTGGTTCTATTGAAAGATTTTCTAACTCAGTCTTTTTCTCCTCTGTTAATAAAAAATGATTGACATCTTCTTTCGTATTTGGCTTATCATATAAAAACATTAATCCTTCAAAGTTACGAGTGAAGTTATAAAAACCAATTTCAACTAACTGAGATTGATAAACACTGCTGTTTACAGTCATGTTATCTCCTAAAAGAAGAATCACGCGGTTTGGATCAATCGCCCTCGAAAGTTTTCTTATAACCTCTATATTTTCATAATCTTTAATCGAAGTAATGTCAATAATCATTTTGTTAAAATACATGTTAACAAATTGACTTAACAACTCTCTTAATTCAAACTGTCCATCTATTCTCTTAATAATATCAATCGTTAATCGGTCGATGATTGCTTTATTTTCGTTTGCTGTTACAACATTCATTTCTTCACCTCTATCTCATAAATTCGTCTTTTGGATAAATAATGTTGGCTGTTTCACCATCTACATGAAAAGCCGAATTAAAGTTTAATATAGGAATATTAAACGAAAAAAACACAGTGACTTTATAATAAGCAGACGATAATTGTCCACTTGGATTATAGGCAGAAACTTTCTCAATGCAGACGTTATATAATTTTCCATCACTTGGAGGATATTCGACTACACCTTCAAGAATTCCAATACGTTTTAATTCGGCATTTGAAACATTCCCACAATTTCCTCTTGAGGAATAGCCGATTTCATTAATGTACGTTTGAATTTCTTCTACGGAGTCCTGCGTTACACCACTGTATTTTTCAATTCGATCAATAATAGCATCCTTAACTCGAAACGCTTTTGAATAATTGACTGAAAAAGCCAAATAACCAGAAAAAAGTGTGATGAAAACGAGAACAATACCTAATATCCAAGTTGCTCCAATCGATTCTCTCACACTTATCTTCCTTTCCTACTAGTCGTTAGTACCTTGTGGAGTACATTGTACTTCGCCTTCTTCAGTACAATCGGCATCTTTACAATAATAACATGTAACAGTACCAGTATCTCCAGTTACATCGTCACAACGATTTACTTGTGAACAATGAGTACTACGTAATATATTAGCTTTAATTGTTGGATATATTAACGTCGTAAAGACAACTGAGATGGCTGCTATTGCTACTACTGCTACTGCTGTCATACTTAATTCGCCTGTTGCATCCTTCATATAAAACATCTCTCCTTTATTCTAATCTGATTATACTCTTATTATAAACATTTTTCAACTCATTATGTACAGGAAAAGCTTCTAGTTTACACTATCTAAAGTAACTATCTTCAGGATAATAAATAGCACCAGTTTCTCCTCCCACTTTAAAATCAAAGAGGTTTCCTAAAAGTGGAAGAGAAAAACCAAAGGCAACTGTAACAGTGTAATAGTATTTTGTTTCTGAATCATTTTCGCCATATCGCACTTCTCTTGTCACACAATAAGATTGAGGTGTCGTTGGATTTTCCGTCACTATTTGATTCGTCACTCCCATAATCTGTTTTTCATCAGAAGTTCCACAGTTAAGAGTCTTCATATGTCCTTCACTTTTTAAAATCCAATCTAACTTTTCTAAAGACGTTGGATTTAATCCCTGATATTGTTCCAATGTTGTGACCATTTTTGTTTTTACTAAATATGTATTACTATAGTTAATGGTAATCGCAATATAGGCAATAAAAATACTCATAAATACAAGCACGATGCCTAAAAGCCATGCACCACCTATGGATTCTCTCATGTATTATCACCCTATTCTATTTCTATTATAACTAAAAAAGAGATTTTTTCAAATCTCTTTATTCATATTTATATTTTCCTTTACTCTTCTTTACAATTCTATAGGCTAAATAGATGCCCCCAATAATTCCACCTAACAAAATGAGAACAAGCAAGATATACTTCCATATACCACGACTTTTTCTTATTTTGATTTTATACGTACACTCAGCACCATCTTCTGCAGTTACACGTATGAGAATTTCACTTCTGTTTTTTAGATTCTTATTTCCTTCTACTACAAACGATGCTTTTTCTTCTTCTGTAGGAACTATATCTAATTCTACATTCTCTTTTTCTTTAGGAATTTTCACCCTATATTCAAATTTATCTTTTTTAAATTTTAAAGTGGCATCTTTGATCTCTAGCTTTTTAAGACTACAATCATCTGAAAGAAGCGCATAACGAATAAGAGGAATATTTATCACATTTTTCGTTTTTCCATCGGCTGCTGTGACAGTAATAGTAATCTCTTTACTTTCATTGGTCATCTTTTGATGTCCTTCAACTAAAACAGAGGCACCTTCATCTTCTGTTTCTACGACAACTTTGACATTTTCTATTCCATATGGAAGTGATAACTCAAGTTTCTCTTTATTATTTTCATAATCCATATCTTGATCATCAATAAAAATAGCTTTTATATTGGCGTTATCACTTTTTTCATTGTTCGCTGATGCTCTTGTGGTCGACGTTGTTGTTTTCATTGTCTTTGTTGTTGTGGTCTTTTTTACAGAAGATGTCGTCGTTTTTTTCTTTGTTGTTCTTTTTGTCGTTGTTTTCTTTGTGGTTGTCCTCTTCGTGGTTGTTGTCGTTTTTCTTGTATCTAAGTATTTTCCACCATTACTTGTGCGGTTACAATCTACGTATTCTACTGTTGTACAATAGTATGAGCGATTTACAGAACAAGATCCTTTATATTTTTTACAACCATCACTTGAAACAGATACATAAGGATCGACATTTTGATTCTCACACTTATATACATTTTTCATCGTTCCTACAACAGGAACTTTTGTATAGACATTATTTTGACAACTTGCACGCATACAATGGGTATAATATCCTGCCCCACCATCTTTATCTTTAATTGTCAACTCCTTATTTGAAATTCGATAACACGTTGAATAATCTAATGCACTTTGCCCCACTGGAGCTGCTTTGACAGATCCACAAAAAATAAGGCAAAGAGATAAGACAAATATCTTCATAAATTTTACTTTTCTCATATTTTCACCACTATTCTATATAAATTATAAGGGATTTTAAAAGACATTGCAACATTTACCGACGTCTATTTTCACTTATCAGCTCTAAATCCTCTGTTAATTGCTTAATTCGCTCAATAATTCTTTTGGCTTTTACTACATCTGTTCCACTTTTCGTATTTGACAAATGAGCTTCTAACTGTTCTATATTTAGATTAGAGGTAATGAAAGTAGGCAGTTTTGCATCCATTCTATATTGTAAAATTGTACCTAAAATTTCATCTCGATTCCAATTTGTTACACTCTCTGCTCCCATATCGTCTAAAAGAAGACAATCGCATTTCTTTAACTGTTCCATAATCACAATATAATCATCATTAAACTCCTTCAGTTTCCTTAACACTTCAGGATAGTAGGCAATCACTGTCTTTGCTCCACATTTTGCAAGTTCATTTAATAAAGCTGCCAAAATATAAGATTTACCACTTCCAAAAGAACCATGCAAATAAAGGCCTTTTAAGTGTTTGTCGTTTTGATAATCCTTATAAAACTTTTTTGCCCACTTAATCACTTCTACGCGTTTTTTATCTGTCAAATCGATACTTCCCATTTTGGCTTCCTCTATTGCAAGAGGGACATCAAAACAAGTGGAACGATTTTTTTCAATTTCCATTTGCTCTTTTTTATATTTACAAACGACATAATCAAAACGTAGACGTTCCTGTTCTTGATGAGGAAAATATACACATCCATTAATCGTGTTTTTACATTCATGTAAACTTTTACATTTAGCACAATGCCCCAGTTCTTTAGTTGTACGCTCTAATTTTGAAGTATACTTCATTGCCACTTTTTCTTTAATTCCAAGTTTAGCAACTGTTGCTTTAAATTCCTCATTTTTTAAAGCATTTACATACTCTTTTAACAAAGCGTGATCCAAATCTTTTCTTGTTAGAGTATTCTTTACTTCATCTACTTTTTTCATGTATTTCACCTAAATTCATTAAACATTTTTTCCATTTCTTCTAGTTCTTCTTTGCTCATTTCTTCTTTTTCTGCATTTTCATTCATCCAAGCTGGTAGAGAAACTTCTTTTCTTACATGGTCACTTTTCTTTGTCGTCTTTTTATAGCCCTTTCCTGCTATCTCCATCGCTTCAGGAACTGTTTTAATTCCTTTTCTAGCCCATGATCCAGCAATTGTATCTAAATAACTTTGATTTAATTTCCCATCATTTACACGGATAGCATAATCAATTAAAACATTAATGACTCCAGGAGGAAGAGAAAAATCAATCGCGAGATGTTCTAACAATTTTAAATCTCGAGCACTTGGTTTAACTCCTTTATTTTTACTCTTTAAAAAGTCATAAGGCTTTGTATTTTCAAAGACATAAATCATCTTTCCACGATTTGAAAAATCACCATTTGGAGTTTTTAAATGCGTTGGCTGAGTTCGGTAGATAATGGTTGGCAAACTTCCATTATGATTGTATTCATAATTCTTTCTTGCCGCTTCTCGCAACTTGTCTTTGTTAATAAGACCGACATCATCAATGACAAGGCGAATAATTTCCACCATTTTTAAAGTATCTAAATTATAAACAAAAGCCAACTGATTGATTAAATCTCTCGTTCTTTTATTAAATGTTTTCGCATTGATGAGTCCTTTAGGGATACTTGCACTCAATAATTCAAAATCGATTAAATTTTCTAAATTGATGCCTAATTTTTGTTGGCGTCTTATCGTATCATCACTTGCTTCGAAAGGGGTTGCTACTTTAAATGTTTCATTTAAGGTAGAAGTAATCTCTTCATAGTCATGACGATTAACATTGGCTTTTTTATAATACTTTAAAAGATTTTGGTATTCTATATCTCCTATGTTATTAAGAAGTAAGATGCTTAAAACAGGATGATTAAAGAATTCAAAGGGACTTATAGGCGAATACAATTCATAGAGATATTCATTGATATTATCACTTTTTTTTACATAACTCTTTAAAAGTCCTACAGCTTCTAGGCTTTTGCGTCCCTTTTCAATACACTCTAAATCACTTTTTAAAATGGTCATCAGGTGATGATGTGTATAATCTAAGCTTAACATCTCTAGTTTATCTAAATCGCTCCAAAAAGTAAGATACAAACTGACAGCTAAAGCTCCTATTATAGGTTCATATAGACGAATAAGAGTCATTTTATCCACTTCTGTTAAAACACTTTGATTAACAATTGTATATGTATCTGCGGGTAATAAACTCTTCATCATATGACATCACCTTTACATACTTTATTTTATAGTATAAAGTGTACTTTTACAAGAAAAAACAACAATCATTTTTGAACTCAAAGCTATGTGACCTTGTATTTATTTTGCTGTTCTTGATTTTTTATTTATTATATCTGGATTTCACTTTGTTTTTTTATCCTACTGAATTTTGTAAAACAAAAAACTCTTCACTTGTTGTGAAAGAGGTTAACTATATCTCCTGTTTTTATACAAAAATGTGAGTACTATGTTGTCTTGTTATTGGTTTCTAAGAAGTCGAGCACCGACAGTCGCAAGAGCTAAACTAGAAGAGTAGTTGACATACCAATACCACAACCCCGCACCAGTCGTACTGCCATAACGACCGCCGACAAGAGCGATTTGATTTCCTGCTCCTTGATAATAGTAGTCACTTATATAAGTCGTTTCATCTCCTCCTATAGATGTTGGCAAAGAGATTAATGGATGATTCGCATCATATCCTAAATGAGTTATATAACCATCACTTTTAGCACTCAGATAACCTAAAACCGCGTAATCTCCTTCAAAAGTATCTACTGCATATGTTTCAGGATTATAATTGATATACACTTGATAATCTTTTACATTCATACCATCAACTACTTGCCATGCATTACCATAAATATCTTCTATTCCTCGGTAAATCATCGAATGTTTTCCATCATTTGTTAAGGTACCTGATTTCATTCCAAGGGAGTTACATCCTCCACTTGCTATTAACCTAGAACTACTTGTGTTTCCTAAGCCTAGTATTTCTTGACTGTTATAATCGGCATATTCTACTAAGTATAGAAGTTGTAATATAAAGTATCTCCAGTCTAACTGTCCAAAGTCATCTCCTAAATTTCTTGCATAGTTCCTA
>CATKZK010000019.1 GCA_949841325.1 uncultured Bacilli bacterium | reverse complement strand
ATATCTGTATAAAAACGAATATATTTTTTTTAAGTTTTCCTAAAAAAGAAGTAATTTCACTTTTTTATGTGTATATAAGAAGTAGGAACATATGTTTTTTGTAGTTGCCATTTCGTCAGGGGGTTTTGGACTTTTTTTCATTACAAGTTGACAAAATGGAGGTGGTTTGATGAAGAAAGATGTTCTTATATCCTCTTTATTAACTATTATTTTTATGTTAATTGTAGTTATCCTACATTTAATGTAGAAAAAAACTACCTTGTTGGGTAGTCTAAACCTTTAGGCACTCACGAAATGTGTGTTCCTGCTTATATTTTATGATATTATTCCATTTTATACAATACTTTTTTCTAAAAAAAGAGGATTTTCCATCCTCTAATCAACTTTACAAATTTCAATAAAGCAATCATGACCATTAATGTCGATGACTTCTCCTGCTTCTTTTATTTCATAAACAACAGCTAAAGTCTCCTCTTTAATATAGTCTTTATATGTCTCAAAAGCTTCTAAAAGATCATCATCACCATGATAGTAAAGTTCAATTCTATCGGCAATTTCAAAGCCACTGGTCTTTCTTAAGTTCTGAACTTTTGATACAAATTCACGTGCAAGACCTTCTAAAATAAGATCACGATTCAATTCTGTATTCAAAATAATAAACTTATTGTTTTGCATGCCAACATCGAATCCTTCTTTCGATGTAAATTTAACATCTACCATATCTGGGGTAATGTCTAGTCTTTCTCCATCAAAGTCAACTGTTACCGTTTCCCCTTTTAAAATCAAATCTAAATCTTCACCCTGTAAATCTGCAAGAACCGTTTGATATTCTTTCATCTTTGATCCAAACATGGCTCCACAAACTTTGAAATTTGGTTTAATTGTGAAATCCATATACTTGGATAAATCATCGACAAATGTTACTTTTTTAACATTTAATTCTTCATTAATTAAACTTACTAAATAACCTAAAACAGCCTCATATTTTCCATCAATTAAACATTCAGCAATAGGTTGACGAACCTTTATCTTCGTTTCTTCTCTTACATAACGTCCCGTTTTAATTAAATCACGAACTAAATCCATTTTTACTTCGATACTTTCATTCATTAGACTTTCATCGTATGATGGAAAATCACTTAAGTGAACAGATTCTTCTCCTGTCAAATTCTTATAAATTTCTTCTGTCGTATAAGGAATGATTGGCGCACAAATCTGACATAAGCCTACTAACACTTCATAAGTCGTTTTATATACAGATTTTTTCGAATCATTATTTTCACTACTCCAAAAACGATTACGGTTTCTTCTGATATACCAATTGGATAAATCATCAGATACGAAGGCAGTAACTGCTCTGACAACTTCATTTAAGTCATAATGATCATAAGATTCTGTCACTGTTTTTAATAACTTGTTATATTTGCTCAATAACCATTTGTCAATTTCTTCACGGTTTTCAACTGGTACCTCACATTCCTCGATATCAATACCATCTGTATTGGCATACATTTGAAAGAATGAATAAGTATTTTTAAAGGGGTTAAAGAATTTTGAATGCACTTCTTTTACTCCTGCATCATCATACTTAAGTGGCGTCCATACAGGAGATGCATAGAACATATACCAACGCACATTATCAGCACCATAAGTCGTTAAAGCAATCGTTGGATCAACTACATTTCCTGTAGATTTTGACATTTTTTTGCCATTGGCATCCAATACCATATCATTGACAACAACATTTTTAAAACTCGATTCTCCAGAAATGATAGTTGAAATAACCAGTAATACATAAAACCATCCACGTGTTTGATCTAATCCCTCGGCAATAAAATCAGCGGGGAATTGACGTTCAAACAATTCTTTATTTTCAAATGGATAATGGAATTGGGCATAAGGCATAGATCCCGAATCAAACCATACATCTAAAACATCCTTCACTCTCTCCATTGACTTTCCGCATTCTGAGCAAGTAATATGTAAATCATCGACATAAGGACGGTGCAATTCGATTTCTCTCACATTTACATCTTCGATAACCAATTCTTGCAATTCATCTAATGAGCCAATAACATGTTTATGACCACATGAACAAATCCATACAGGAAGAGGACAACCCCAATAACGATTTCTTGAAATTCCCCAATCTACCATATTTTCAAGCCAATTGGAAAATCTCTTTGTTCCAACATATTCTGGGTACCAATTTATTTTCTTATTTGCTTCGATAATTTTATCTTTATACGCGGTTGTCTTAATATACCAAGCTGGTTTTGGATAGCTAATAAGTGGTGAATGACATCTCCAACAATGAGGATAATCATGATTTATTTTCATCTTTTTAAATAGTTTATCCTGTTCTTTTAGCCATTTGATAATGTCAACTTCTAAAGAAGAATCAGTGACTAACCTTCCCTTCCAAGGACCTTCAGTATAACAACCATCAAGTCCCACTGGATTTACAAATCCAATACCATTTTCGACACATACACGATTATCATCTGCACCATATGCAGGAGCTATATGAACAATTCCTGTACCATCATCTGCGGTTACATAAGCATCTGCAATGACTTCATGACATTTTCCATCCACTTTTACAAATGGCATAAGTTGCTCGTATTTAATGCCTACTAAGTCTGTTCCTTTATAGGTTTCAAGTATTTCATATTCGCTTCCTAAAACAGCTTCTGCAAGAGATTCTGCTAAGATAAATTTAAATCCTTGAGAATCCACTTTTACATAAGTTAAATCAGGATTAACACAAACTGCTACATTCGCGATAAGTGTCCAAGGTGTTGTGGTCCATACAAGAAAGTAGACATCTTCATCTTGTTTTTTAAAAGGAACAATCACTGTATTAACAGAAACATTTTCATAGCCTTGAGAGACTTCATTTTGTGATAATTCAGTTCCACAACGAGGACAATACCATAAGACTTTATTTCCATGATATAAAAGTCCTTTTTTGTCCATCTCCTTAATAATCCACCATTCAGATTCAATGAATTCATTAGAGCATGTAACATAAGGGTGTTCACAGTCAATAAATTGCCCCATCATAGCCGTTACTTTGTTAATATCATCGATATTTAAAGCCGTTGCTTTATTACATTCTTTACAGAAGTTTTCTACGCCAAAAGCTTCAATGTCTGCCTTTGATGTAAAGCCAAGCTTTTTTTCGACATTTACTTCAATAGGTAAACCATGCGTATCAAGTCCAATTTTTCTATATACACTTTTTCCCTTCATCGTTTGATATTTACAAAAAGAATCTTTAATTGCCTTAGCTAATACATGGTGAATTCCTGGCTTTGCATTCGCATAAATAGGCCCATCATAAAAAACCCAATTTTCGCCATTTTTTCTATTTTCAATGGTCTTATTTAGTATATCTTTCTTATTCCATTCTTCTAAAATAGATGTTTCTACTTCATGTACACTTCTCTTATCTAATTCTTTAAAGTTTTTCATTTACTTTTCCTCCATTTCAAAACTTAGATTACTTAAATGCTCAAAATGATGACCATAATGTCTATATATACTTTCAACATCTAATGTTGTGACTCTATTCTTATCTATTCCTAATTTTTCTAAGGTATGATACACACTTTCAGTATCTTTTCCCTCGATTTCCATATATTCAGGAATCATAGGCCATTTATCTAAATCAATTTCTACATCGTCTAAAATATACTGAACACGTCTATTTTGTTGGAAACCACGATTCTTAAATCCTAACGTTTCTAAAATAGCATTTGTCTCCTCGAAATCACTAACTTCAATTTCTAATTCTTTCATTCCATCAATGCTCTTTTCTTGTAGATTTTTAATTGTAAGGGTAGTTTTTGTTGCATTCTTTCGCAAGCGAATCCAGCGATTTGGATTTTTAGGTTTCACATCATAGACAAAACGTTCTTGTAAACCTTCTGATTTCTTTGTAGCACCTAAAGATTCTAACTTTTCAATCATTTCATCATGGTCAATTTCTAAAATTTTTACTTCAAATTCTGTTTTCAAAAAATTTCCTCCCAAAAAAAACTCATGAAAGATAAGGACGAGCTAAACCCGTGGTACCACCTTATTTCATGAGTGATTCATGCACTTATTCCTCTTAACGCGAGTTACGTCCTTAGATACTCTTTTTTCTCTAAGTCACATCTGAAGTGATCTTCAAATAATTCCTCTTGTCTGCTCTCACCTATTACAGACTCTCTTAAAAGATTTCTTATTTGACGTCTTCGTCATCTGCTTTTATGGTTTCATTATAAATACGTTTCCCTTATTTGTCAATATAAAACAATATTGTTAATTTAAATCTGAAGTGCAACAAAAATACATTCTTAAAGCATTTTCCATTTATATACGAATAAAATGAACTTCACAATTTAAATCGCTTGTGACATTTTCTACATAAAGGCTACTACCTGTATAGACAACAGCATTATTTACTTTAGTGTTAGTGCTAGCATTATAACAAGTAGCATTACTTGGATTAAAAATAACACTATTTCCAAGATTTAGACGAATTTCTGCCGACTTTCCATAAAGTCGTCATCGTATTTCCACAACTGGCATTGGAACATAAGAATCGAACCTGATAAATTTTTGTTGTTGAAGAAAGCTCACATTCAACATTGCCTCTAACATTTGCGATTCCTACCTTCTTTTGATTATCATTATAGGAAATTGTTGCATTCGTATTTTTGCATTTTGGTATGTATAGCCCTCTTTGACTGTAAATTCTATATACTAACCTTCTACTACTTTCTCATTAAAGCTTGCAGGGCCGGAACCTATAACTTTGAAAATAACATCATATTTTTTCTTTGTCGTACTCGTTGTCGTTTTCTTTGTTGTCGCCTTCGTTGTTGCTTTTGTCGTTACTTTTGTCGTTGTAGAAGAACTTTTTGTAGAGGATGTCGTTTTGTTCGTCGTTACCTTTGTCTTCAAAACATTCTAGTTCAACTCATATTTCTGAAACAACTACAAGAGCGCCAATGCCCATTGTTCCTATAGATTTAGTTGCAAGTAAGGAAACTAGAGTTTCATCAAATGAAGATAAAGAAGTGACTTCTCTTCCATTCAAATGATTATTTTGATCTATAGAAATTGTTAATTTTTTCCCAGTAGATTGCATACGATGATGAGCAGAATCTATCGCATCTAGATCAGCAAACCATATTTCTCCTTTTTGTGCCTTCTTAAAAGCGTCCGTAAAATGAAAGTTTAAAACAACATAATTATTTTCTGACAAAGACGTATCACTGTCGATTAGAAATGTGTGCTTTTTCCACTTTGCTTCATTTTCTTTTCCAAAAGTAAAAGTGGCATCCATTGAACTATCAAAAGAAGAAAGTTCAAAATATGAGCGATCATACTCTATCGTTTGTAAAGATGCAAGTGTTCCTTCTTCCAAGTAGTAAAGAATAGAAAATTGATTGTTTTCGCGTTCAACAACTTCTATTTTTGATTCTGAAGCAAAAACTTTTCCACATATAAAGAGCAGAAAAAGAAGAATCACTTTTAATGATATTTTTATGCATTTCACACTTACACCTACTATTCAACTTTCATTTATTTTAGCATAATCCATCGTGTTATCAAATAGTACTACTTCAATTTTACATTACCTTTTACGACAAAAAAAGAGAAATAACTCCCTATTTCTCTTTTGTCAAAACTTTCATCGTTCTTATCATTTGGTTTGTATAACCTAATTCATTATCATACCATGCAACAATTTTTACTAAATCGTCTTCCTCACTTTGAAGCACTTCAGTTAATAAGCCATCTACTAAAGCTCCACATTTTTTGCCAATGACATCACTTGATACAATAGGATCAAAAGTAATGTTTAATACATCGCTTTGTGCTAGCTTTAAAGCTTCATTGATTTCTTCTTTTGTTACCCTTTTGTTTAACTTAAGAGTTAAATCGATAACAGACCCATCAATCGTTGGTACACGAAAGGCAGAACCTGACAACTTTCCTTCCAAATGAGGTAACACTTTTCCAATCGCGGTTGCTGCTCCTGTGCTTGATGGAATAATATTAGCTAAAGCACTTCTTCCACGTCTTGAAAAAGCGCCTTTTTTATGAGCGATATCCAGTGTCGTTTGATCATTAGTGGTCGCATGCACGGTCGTCATATACCCTACTTTTACACCAAAGTGTTTATCTAAAACGGATAAAACTGGCGCTAGACAATTTGTCGTACAACTTGCTGCTGAAATGATTTTCTCGCTTCCATCAAGAATAGAATCATTTACACCATAAACAATGGTTTTTAACTGTCCTTTAGCAGGGGCAGAAATAACAACATGTTTAGCTCCCGCTTCAATATGTGCCATCGCTTTTTCTTCACTTGTATAAAAACCTGTACACTCTAAGATGACATCAATAGCTAAAGATTCCCAAGGTAAATCCTTTGCATCTTTTTCTTGATAGATATGGATCCTTTTTTCATCAACTATAAGGTCTTTCTCATCATAAGATATACGACTTGCATCAAACCCTCTAAAATTAGAATCATACTTTAATAAAAAGTATAAATCTTCAACACTTGTTAAATCATTGATTGCAACAACTTCCAAAGTATCATCTTCTATTAATTCACGAAAAGCTAAACGTCCAATTCTTCCAAATCCATTAATTGCAACTTTTTTCATATTCATCTCTCCTCAAAACTTGATCCTCCTATAAATTCCCGCAATAGATTGTCACGACTAACATACTCTGAAGGAATGGCATAAAAGGTCTTTAAACTATCTAAAAGTCTTCTCGCTTCATTATAATACTCACTTTCTAATGGCACACTATAAAGCAAAGGTTCTACATATACTTTTAATACGCCAATCTCATAAACATACGCTGTATTAAGAATTTCATCACAAGTATCTGTATAGGGAAATATATAAAGCTCTTCTCCTCTTCTCACACTTCCCCAAGAAGCAAGAGATTCTTCCACACTTCTTCCTCTCGTTCTAAAATCTCTCACGATTCGTCTCAATAATCGATTATCTGTTGTCGAAATATAATTATGTCGATCAACATTCAATGGCGTAAGCGGACTTACATAGATTTTATAAAAATCATTTTTTAATTCATCAGGCATCAAAGCTGGATTTAAAGCATGTAGGCCTTCAATCACTAAAATATCTTTTGCATCCAATTGGGTCTCTTCTTCACTAAATTCTTTTTCTCCTGAAATAAAATCGAACATTGGAAGTTTCACTTTTTCGCCTTTTAGTAAAGAAGATAAAGTATTTTTAAAAAGCGTTAAATCTAAGGCTTCTAAACATTCATAATCATAATTACCTTCTTCATCTAAGGGATTATTGACACGTTCTACAAAAAAATCATCTAAACTTAAAGGCATTGCATGGTAACCAAAACTTTCAAGGTAAAGACTTAATTTCTTGGAGGAAGTCGTCTTTCCACTACTACTTGGTCCCGCAAGTAAGACAATTTTCTTTCCTCTTTTGACAATCTCTTTTGCCATATCATACAGTTTATTATCCATCATAATATCATTTTTGCGAATTAAATCAGCAACATTTCCAGAGGCTATGATTTCATTGACATCATGAACATAATTTAAATTTAATGCATTTAACCACTTGTCATAATTAGCAAATGATTCATAAATCTTTTTTCTAAAGACAAACGTAATTTCGTCATTAGTTGGATAAAGTAAGACAACTTCGTTCTCATTCACATGATATAAATCATATAAAGAAAGCTCTTTACTACTCATAGGCATTTCATGCGTATAAAAATAATTATACTTTCCATCAAATTCAAATAAAGAAACTGTTAAATTGCTTATATTTAAAACGTTATAGGCTTTTTCCGTTTGTCCTTTCTTCCTAAAGAACTCATAAGCTTCCCTTTTTTCTACCACTTTTTTATGAAAAGGAATACTCTCTTCAATCATCTGATTCATACTCTCTTTTATTTTCATAATGATATCTTCTGTTACCTTTTCTTTTGAAATAATAGAGGCATAAATTCCTTTATCTAGACTATGATGAAAGATTACTTCTCCCCCTATACACTTATCTACTGCTCTCTCAAATAAAAATTTTAACCCCGCTTGATAAACTTTTGTATTATTCACAAGTATCACCACTATTATTGTATCAAATGACAAAGTTAAAGTCTAGAAGATGAAGAATAAATATACCATAATTCTACAAAACTTCACATCATAAATAGAACAATCAAGACTAAACTATAGTAGGTGATAAATATGTTAATTCCAACAGTCTTAGAAAAAACAATGGATGGAGAAAGAGCTTTTGACCTTTATTCTAGACTATTAAATGAACGCATTATCTTTATCAGTGGGGAAATCAATGATGATGTTGCCAATATTGTCATTTCTGAACTCCTCTATTTAGATTCTCTAAATCATAAAGACATATCTCTTTATATCAACTCTCCTGGAGGATCTGTAACTTCAGGACTTGCAATCTATGACACTATGAATTTTTTGTCCTCTGATGTTAGAACTATTGGACTTGGGACATGTGCAAGTATGGGAGCTTTCTTACTATCAAGCGGAACAAAAGGAAAACGCTTCGCCCTTCAAAATACAGAAATCATGATTCATGAAGTGCTAGGTGGATCAAAAGGACAAGCTACAGAAATTAAGATACAGGCAGATCATATTCTTTATTTACGAGAAAAACTAAATCGTATTCTTGCTAGCAATACAAAAAAAACACTAAAAAGAATCAATACTGATACAGCAAGAGATCATTATATGAGTGCTGAAGAAGCTGTAGCTTATGGACTTATTGATGAAATCATTACAAAGAAGACTTCTAACGCATAAAAAGTTTTCTTTTTTTATATCTTAACATAAAATAGGGAATCAACGATTGACTTCTCTTTTTATTTATTATAAAATGGAAAAGTGGCTCTAAAAAAGGGGTGATTTTATGGAAAAAAATAAAGAAATGACAGCCTTATTAACGGGTTCTGCTCTCGTTGTTGCTCTTATTGCAATTAACAATTATAAACCACAATTAGAAAGATTTGCAGAGCAATATAGAAAAAACAAGCAAAGAAAAGGCGTATCTTATAAAAAAACGACGAAAAGAATTATTACAGAAACAGTAAAAGAATTTGGTTCACCAGAGAAAATTGTGGATAAAGCAATTCAACATTTAAAGGAAAAAGATAAAGAAAAAGCAATGGATAAAATGATTTCCTTTTTAGACGGTCCTTTTGAAGTATGTGCTCTTCCCGATAAACACTACAATCTATTTAACTCGATGCTCGATTCTATCGAGATGTTTGATATAGAAGAATGTGTTTCCATTGTTAAAGATACTTTACCTAAAGCAACTGCAACTTTAATAGATAATAACCAAACTACAATGGAAACTTTGCCTCCTCTTAATGTGTATGAAAAGAAATCCGAAGTAACACAAAATTTATTTTATAAATCCATGCTAGGTACAATGGCAATCATTTTTGTACTTAATGCTTATCAGTCTGAAGCAATAAGTTCTAATTTAACAAATGCCCTCTTGACTCAAGAAACCATAAATTCTATCAGAGAAGATATGGAAATAATGAAGGAATCATTTATTGATACAACGGATATTATTGTCACTTTAAATGACCATGAAAAGCTTATCGATAGAAAAGTTGAAAGAATTATAACTTCAGAAGAATCTTTTGAGTCGAAATGTGAAAGTATCTACTCTCTTGAGTTATTAGTAGAAGAAGAAAAAATTGAAACTATTCTCCATTTAGAAAATATTGAGACTACAAAGAAATTTGATTTTTTTCTAAATTCTGGCCATTACACATTAGAAGATGCTATTGAGATTATTATAACGTCTAACATTGCAAGTGCTAATGTTGTATTTGACTATATCATGGGAATAGATGCTCTTACCATTAATGAAAGAGTGGATTATATTCTTCATTCAGATTTAACAGGATACACAAGAATATTTGACTATATTATGAATAGTCCCAGACTTGGACAAACGATAAAGTTTGAATACATTGCGAAGACAGATATCGCACTTTATGATGAGAAATTTGACTATATAGCTGATAAAGATTTATCTCTTTATGACAAAATATGGTTTTTATTACAGATTCCTAATGCATCTTTTTCCGAAATATTTACAGACTTATTATCATTAGAGGAATATAAAGAGGAAGAAGTAATACAAGCTGTATTAGAGACTGATTTGATCTCTTTTAAGAACTTGTTTGACGAAATTATCAAAATAGAAGGAATCGAAGCTGATCGTATTACTCATTATCTCGTTTATTATACGACTTATTATAATGAGGATTATCAAAAACTCTCTTTAAAAGAAATCATTGACTATTCTCTAAATATCGAAAATTTTACTCATACAGATAAAGTGGATTGTTTTTGGTCCTTACTAGAGTTGGTACCCTTAAAGAATAAAAGTGATTTCTTACTTGATTACTACCAATTAGATATTAATGACTATATCACTTTATTGTTTGAAAATGAAGAGAACTTAACTGAGGAAGAAAAAATCTTTTTAGATTTATTTGATAAAGTCAATACTCTTAGAATAGACTACGTGTTAGAGACATATCAAATAGAGAATATCAGTCAGATGTGTACTGCAGTCGCAGGTATTGCTGCAGAAGGATGCGAAGAATATAAAGATTTATATTGGGTAGCTAATACACTATTTAATCGAGCTACTCACCCTTATTATTCGAAAAAGGGAATAAATCCTTATAAACAGCTTATATCACCAGGACAATTCGCTGTTTATATTTCCCCTACTTCAGGTGCTTACCTTAAATATTTATATCCGAAGAAAATTGCTCAAGCAAAGAAATACGAACTGGCTAAACAGGCTTTCTTAGATATGTTTGTAAAGGGAATGGATGGAATTGAACATAATTATGTTGAATTTAGAAGTTGGGGAACTGTTTCTTTTTCAAATAACATTGCTGTAAAAGGTGGAAACCGATATGGCATAGAACTAAGTGAAAAAAACAGAGTAATTCCTGATTCTTTAAAAAAGGAAGAAGTATTAGTATACAAAAATTAAAACCACTTTTATGTGGTTTTTTAATGATTAACGGCCATTAAGATTATAGCTACATACATTAAAAAAACTTCTTCTTTTCATGATATCACCTATTTACTTCATCTTACTTCAAACCATGTTTTACATAAAGTCTTTCGACAAAGTTTTTCCTTATTTTTATTATAAAAGAAAGAAACACATCTTACAACAGATGAGTTTTGTTTTTACATTGTTTGACATGTTTAATGGGTACTATTATTCAATGCTAAAAGGCGCCGTTATATAATGAGTAGTCCCCTCTCCTGCATATGAGGCATCTTTTACAATTCTATATTCTCCTTCTTTTAACGTCCCATAAAGATTTTCCCAATTGACTTTGAATTCTAAAGTGTTTGTTTCATCTACTGAATATCCCTCAAGTGTCCAAGAAAAATCATCAATGATTGTTTTTAAATCCTGCCATTTTCCTTCCACTCTTTCTTCAAGTTTATAAGCATTTCCATAGATATTTTTTCGATTACTTTTATCTGTGATGATTATAGTTGCCCCTTTCTTTGTTAAACTTCCCTCTTTTATTTTCATAGAAACATTCTCCAAATCATCATAATTTTTAGAGCATTTATTCATTAAAGTCTCTTTATGCTTCGCAATTACGATGTCTCTTATTCCATCTTTACCATCACAGGTAATTACAAAAAAGTCTTCTTTTCCATATGTTCTATTTGAGATATTACTTTGATTATACTTATAAATTTTTGATCCACCATCTTTTAAAGATTCAATATACTCTAATGTACTCACAAAGTTATCCACGGTTAATTGATTATTAAATATAGCTTCTCCAAGTGTTGTACCTTGATAAGGAACATCTAAAGATAAAGTTAAATACCTGCCATCATCTAATGTATAACCCACATAAAAATCTTCTATTATCTCTAGATTTTCCTCTTGTTTTTTTGCACATCCACATAAACATGAAAATAAAATAAATAAAAGAAGGAAACCACCTATTCTTTTCACAACAATCCTCTCATTTCATATCATTAGTATAGCATAAAAAAAAGAAGATTTTACTCATTCTTTAGCTTACTTTCTAAATAGCGTTCAAAATTTCTTAAACCATAATCCAAATTATAATAATTGGGGTATTCATTTAAATGCGCTAATGCGATTTTTGCAGTTGTAATTAGATCGTCATTCGTTACATCTGTTTTAGGATTTACAGTTCCATGCTCAAGTTCAATATTGATTCCCTCTAAAAATTCTTGAGGTGTATATTGAGTAAAAGAAACATTAAGTACTGATGCCGCATATAAAGCATCATCCATATCATACATAGTATCACCTCTACATTCTATGATAGCTTCCCTTTCTTTTTGCTAAATGATGAGATAAAAAAAGAAAATGTATTCATTTATTACATTTTCTTTTCTAAAAGATACGCATTATTTGGACTTATTGCCATTTCTTTTGTGTAGATAATCCAATCCGTTACATCATTTAACTGGTACCAAGCTTCATATCCTGTATGTATATCAGGAATATCATAAGGTTCCTGTGTCAATTTTGCTTTAAATTTATTCCCTTTTATTTCGATAAGTTCAAACCATATATGTTCAAACTTTCCCTTTTCTTTAAGAGGCAAACCAATTTTTATAAGAATCGTATTTTCTTTTGTTTTAAATTGCTCTTTTACATAAGCAAATCTTTCTCTTGCTAATTCTCTCATTCGCTCAGTTTCTTCATCACTGAAGAAAAAGAGTGGATTTTCTCCCCAAAGTTCGTCATAAAGAGAAACTTTACTTAATACATCCCCTTGTTCATCTTCTTCACTTTTATAAAGAAAGACAATACTCGTTTTACTATTGTGTCCCTCTCTACGGTCTTTTTCTCCTCCTAATTTTAATTTTTTATATTCTAAAATTCCTTCTGTCCAAGATTTACAAGTAACAACAACAGGATATCCATTAATAAGTCGTCCTATATAGGCACTTTCAAAAGGATTTACACTGCCATTTTTATCAATTAAATACATTGCATAAGTAGAAAGTAAATTATAATGCTGTTCAAAATGCTCTTGGTCTGAATCAAGAATTTCTAATTCTGTTAAATGACATCTGCATAATCCATGTGTATGTAACCAAACTTTATTGTGTTTCCCTTGCACTGCTTGTACAGTAAATAAGTCTCTTGCACTAGGTAAAGTTTTAGACTCTGCTGTCATTAGGACCCACTTTTTAGGCATCATTTTTTCGCCGCTTTCATCCATTACGCCAATCAAGTCAGGAACTAAAGTAGTGGCAATTTTCAATTGCAAATGAAAAGATTTTTTTGAATCATTTCCAAATTCCATAAATATAGTGACTGCTTTTTTTGCATTTAAAAGAGACTCTTTTTCTTCTCTATCAAAGAAAAAATGATGCGTCAAATAATACTCAGGAACACAAATATCCCCTAAATAAAATCCCACTTCATATCGTTTTTTATCGTATTCTATTTGAACTTCTATATATCCTTTTACATCATAATTCGTCTCTATGATAGAAAACTCTTTATTCGCTTTTAATCGATCAATTCCTTTTTTTAAAATTTCCTCATCTGGCTTATTAGGAATCACCATCATATAGGATTTTTCTTCCCAATAATAAAGAGGAGCTTCTATTAATTTCTTTTTCATTATGACTACTCACTTTCAATCGTTATTATACCATTTTATGAGAAAAAGTAAATCTTGAAAAAGCTTTTCCTTAATTGACTTTTCTAGGCTTTTTTCATAAAATGACAATAGAACTTTAGTGAGGTGATGAAACGATGCATGTGGGAATTGATTTAGTAAAGATTAGTCGCTTTGAAAATGTTAAACATCTAGACAAAATATTTACGAAAAAGGAATTGCTTTATCTAGAAAAAAACTACAATCATAAAGAAACGATAGCAGGAATGTATGCTGCAAAGGAAGCTTTTTTAAAAGCGATGAAAAAAGGAATTCATCAGTGTTCTTTATTAGATATCGAAATTCTCCATCATGCTGATAAAGTCCCCTTTATTCTTTTACATGGACAATTAAAAAAAGAAACTCCATATTCCGATATAGAAGTTTCTATTAGTCATGATGGCGACTACGCAACTGCCATTGTTTTATTAACCGACTAAAGCTTTATATTTTTCTAAGTCCCTTTCCCAACTGCTATAGTTTTTATCTTCGCGATGATCAGGTAAATCATACGTCTCTTTTAACAAATCTCCTACATACTTACTTACCTTTTTAGCTCCATCAAGATTTAAATGGTCTCCCTTATCAACGGTATCAGTTTGCCAGTCAATTTCTATTTCAGAAATTAAATTTAAATCATAATAAGCGATTTCTTTTTGATTTGCATAATTAGAAACACTTTGATGTTTAGCATCATTCCAATTCTTAATACTTTTAGAACTAATCAGAATAAAAGTTATTCCCAATTCATCACATAAATCCTTCATCTTATCTAAATAATGAATGTTCAATTTAGGAATCGTCTTACTTTTGTCCATTTTTTTCATATAATCATGATTCTTTACAGGCATAATGCCTTTTTTTATGCGGAATCCTTTATTAGGATCGGTATAAGTATACGTTATTTTGCTTGAAAAATCATGAATAGTTAAGTTTTTCCATCGATTATGATACTTTAGTAACGGAATAAGATTTTTCCATTTTGCTAAGACTGTTGTCTTTAAATCATAATCACGAAATATTGCATTGGTCTCTAAAATGACAACTTTAGGTTTTTGATTTTCAAGTGTCTTTTCTAAGAAGTCATAAGAATCATATAACCTTTGTCCCGAGGTACCACAGATATAAGAAGTAAATCCATGTGCTTCATACATTTGTAAAGGAGAAAAAGAGGTATACGTTTCTGAATCTCCTAAAATCAATACATCAATGGTATTCTTTTTTTCTCCTAAAATTCCATTGGCACTTACTTGATCCATGCCAAAATCTTTGAGATTGTTTTTGGGCATAAAGAGAAAAGATAAAATCATAATTAATAAGAGTAAAATCATAGAAAATAGAGAAATTCTCACTAATATTTTTGTTTTTGTCATCTTCTTTCCTCCTTAAAAGTTTGCATACATCGGATCTACAGGTATATATCCTGCTCCATAAGCGCCAAAGATAATAATATAGAATAATAATACATAATAACATAACCATCGAATGTAGATAGGCTTTTTAGAAATTTCTTCTCGTAAAGAAATATTCTTTTCATGAAGAATACTTATGAGGAAAAGAAGGAAAAGTGTAACGCCTAAAATGATAAAATCTCTCCCATCGAGTCCTAATTTTAAAATAAAACCATCGGTAAAGCTTTTAAATGTAAAAGTGGCAAATATTCTTTTAAACATGATAAAACCAATCCTCAAAGTGGGTGCCTTAAAAAATAACTCTCCAAAGAAAACAATAACTGTTGTTTTCAATATTCTTACAATATGTATGCTTTTGCTTTCTCGATTTAGTTTAGTTATTTGGTAAAATTTTAAGAATAATGGTTCTAAAACATTTCCTAAAAGAATAAACGTAAAATGATAAATACCAAAGAATATATAATGATATCCTGCTCCATGCCATAATCCATTTAGAAGCCATACACATAAAAGTGCAATGCTTCCTGCACATAATGGACCAAAATGATTCCCCATTTTTTTTCGCAGAGCGCTTGTCATTTTTTTTGATCCCTTTGATAAAGAAATGGGATAGAATATATACTCTTTAAACCATGTACCAAGTGTTATGTGCCAACGAGACCAAAAGTCTGATATACTTTTAGAGAAAAAAGGCTGTCTAAAGTTTTCTGGTAATGCAATATTAAAGATTTCTGCACTTCCAATAACTACATCCATCACTCCAGAAAAATCCATATATAGTTCTATTGTATAAAAGATAATCCCTAAAAATAGAATTCCGCCATTATAGGTTGCATAGTTAGAAAATATATTCTCTACAATGATATTTAAGCGATCCGCAATCACCATCTTTTTTAAAAGACCAAATAAAATTCTTTGCATACCAAAGCATACAGTTTGATAATGTAATTTTTCTCCTTCATATAATTTTAATGCAGTCTCATGATATCTTGCAATTGGACCTTCCATAATCTGAGGAAAAAAGGCCAAGTAAAGTGCCAAACGGCCCAAATTTTTATCAGCAATACACTTTCCACGATACACATCAATAAGGTAAGATAATGCCATCAAGGTATAAAAAGAAATGCCTATAGGCGCAAGAAAATGATACTGTTTTATTCGAAAATTAACACCAATAAACTCAAAGAGTTGATTGATATTAAAACAGAAAAACGGCAAATACTTTACTAAAGATAGCATGCCTATTTGTACAAATATTCCAAGAATTAAGACGTTTCGCTTTCTTTTGTTCATACTTTCTCTTATTCGTTTTTTTTCTTCTTTTGCCGCTTCTTCCATTGCTTTTTTGCCTACTTGTTCTACATCGTGTAACCACAAACCAAAGTGATGAATTGAAAAGGTAGATAGCACCAAGTATACAAGCAACTTTCCACTCAGTAAATAAAAGAATAAATAACTTGATACTAATAAGACAATCCACCTTTTTTCTTTTGTCACAAGACTATAAAATAACATCACTAAAGGTAAAAAAAGCAAGAGATAGGACATATCACAATATTGCATTTTACTCTTCCTCTTGTAACCTAGTAATTAAATTCATTATACTTTCAGCTGAATTAAAATTAGCGGGTATAATCTCCACTGTAGGAATAACAACATCAAATTCATCTTCAATCTCTGCTACAAGAGAAAGAATAGATAGTGAATCTAAATGATGTTCATCGATTAATGTGATGCAATTTTCATAATCTACTCCTGGTTTAATACTTTCTAAAATTGTTAATAGTTGTTTCATTTTACTTCTCTCCTTCTATTTTTGGTTCGTTTAAAACATACGTTGGTATACTTTCACGAACTACTTCTATTTGTTTATTTTTTATAAAAACCACTTTGGGCAAATCGTGACTTAAGAATAGACTAATTCCCTCCGTCATCGAATAAGCTCCTACATTTTTAAACATTACGACATCCCCTATTTGTAAAGAAGGACATTCCACATTCTTTACTAAGATATCATTAATTGTACAAAGCGACCCACACAGATTGACATTTTTATTTTGCCCTTCTCTTTTGGGAAATATTTCATAATGCGGTATTTTCATGGCCATTGAGCTTCCATAATAGACTAAATGGTGGATTCCTCCATCAAGTATTGCAAAATTCCCCACTTTATTCTCTTTATAATCTACAACACTTGTAAGATAGCTTCCACAACTTGCAACTAAACTTCTTCCAATTTCCAAAGTGACGACATGCTCTTTAAAGTGTTCTAAAAGTTGTGCAACTTCTTTAAAAAATAAATCCTCTTCAAATTCATCTCCTTCAAAATAGTAAACAGGGAATCCAAGCCCTATTTCGATTTCTAAAGAAAGACTCTCTTCTTTCTCTAGAAAACTAACAAACTCACTCACTTCTATCATTTCTTTTTCTATTCTTTTTATGTTATGTTTTTGAGTCCCTGAAAAATATTCAATTCCTCGAAAATGAATCCAAGAACTTTCCTCTTTAAAAATAGAGATGATTTCTTCTTTTGTCATTCCAAATTGATTTCCACTTGTAAGACGCAATAATATAGAAATCGGTCTTTCATATTTTTGTGCAAGTTCTTTTAATAGTTTCCACTGATTTTTTGATTCGACTGTAAATAAACCCACTTCAATATTATTTTCAAATAAATATTCTATTTCACTTTGTTTTTTCCAAACCCCTGACAGAACAATCTTAGATGGATCTACTTTAAGATCTTCAAGAATTTTATATTCACCAAAAGAACAGACCTCAAACCTTGCTATATCTTCTGCGATTTCCCTTACAATAAAGGGATTTGCTTTCATTGCATAACAGAGTATTTGTTTTGGAAAATAATCTTCTATTTCTTTTATTCTTGCCTTAAGACAGTGAACATCAAAAACATAAGTTGGCGTTCCCACACTTTTTATGATTTCTTCTATCATATACTCCCCTCCTCCATTTGCATCTGTAATATTTTTCGATCAATCTTTCCATTTTTCGTGAGCATAAAATTTTCTACTTTAACAAAACGATTTGGAATCATGAAGATAGGCAATTTCGTTTTTAAAATCTTAGCAATTTCAACTTCCTCAATATCCCCCATATAAAAACAATACAATCGTTGCTTTTTTTCATAAAACAAAGTAACGACTCGTTCAACTCCCTTTAATTTTGAGATTTCCAAATCTATTTCTTCGAGTTCAATACGATGTCCTTGAAATTTTATTTGAAAATCAGCTCTCCCCATAAAGTAAAGTTCTCCATCACTGCCATAGGCACCTAAATCTCCCGTCTTATAAATAAGTTCATTATACGCTTTATTAAGGGGATTTTGTATAAAATGGTGTTTCGTTTGTTCTTCATTTCGATAATAGCCTAAGGCCAGAGAAGAACCTGCGACACAAATTTCACCTGTCACATTTGTAGAAGTAATTTCATTTCCTGATTCATCAAGTAAGAAAACTCTTTCATTTTTAAAAGGTCTTCCAATAGGAATCTTTTCATAATCTCGATTATTTTCTAATCGATGATACGTACAATTGCAAGTAATTTCAGTAGGTCCATAGAGATTCACAAAAGTACAATTTGGAAGATGCGATATCCACTGACGCAAATGTTTCATTGGCATAACTTCTCCACTAAAGAAAATTTTATTTACTGTTGTAGGCACTTTATAATCAAGGCCATGAAATGTCGTAATCAAACAAAGTGCCGAGACAGCCCATATCATCGTTGTGATATTTTGTTCAACAAGATAATCCAAAAGTCGTGTTGGATTAGAAAAATAATTTTTAGGAATAAGCACTAACGTAGCTCCTACTTTGATAGAGGAATAGATATCTTTTACAGATACATCAAAATCAAAGGGTGCTTGATTGGCAATTCTATCATTTTCATCAATCGAAAACTCTTCTGTGAAAACGTCAATAAAATCGATAATTGAACGATTTCCTACTACAACTCCTTTAGGTTTTCCTGTGGATCCCGATGTAAAATTAATATAAACTGGATCTAAGTCAATTTTTCGTTCTTTAATCTTTTTTAATAAAGCTTCATCGATTTTCTCCTTTAAAAGATCCTCTATTAAAAAAATTTCTAGGTTATCAAATTCTTCTAATAAGGCATAATGTTCTTTATCTGTTACAATTACTTTTGCTTCTAGACAATGGATAATCTCTTCTATTCGTGATTTAGGATATTCTGGATTTACTAAGCTATAGCATCCTCCTGCATAGAGAATTCCAAAAAAACTAATGAGAGTTTCTATACTCTTTTCTAAAAAAACAACAATAGGTTCTTGAAGGTTTATCTTTTTTGCTAAAAATGAACCTACACTTTTAGAAGACTCTAAAAAATCTCGATAACTAATCTTTTTATCTTCACATAAAAAAGCAATCTTGTTTGGAAATTTTTTCTCTGTTTTTTCTAAATAATCTACTACTAACATAACAACTCCTTATAGACATTCTAACATGATTAAATTAATATAATCTTAAATAAACCTTAAGATTTGTTAATAAACGTCTTCATTATAACAAGTAAAAAAGGCGCATCTCTACCAACTATTGGTTGAAATACGTCAATTTAAAGTTGCAATTAGAGTAAAATATCAATTTCAAAAGCATATGGACGAACAGGTTCTTCTATACAATATATTTTTCCACGATGCAAATCGACTACTTTTTTAGCTATACATAATCCTAGTCCCGTTCCATGACCACTACTTCGTGCTTTATCTCCCATAACAAATGGTGAAAATATTTTATTGCGAATCGTCTCATCTACACCTACACCATCATCTGCTAGAATGACTTTTACCTTTCTTCCGCGATCTAAAAGTTTAAAATATATCGTAGTTCCCTTTTTATTGTATTTAATGCTATTACCAATGATATTATCAAAAAGACGTCTTATAAGCAAGCTATCAAAATCCTTAAATATGGCTTTCTCAGGCAAGGAAAATTCTAACTTATATCCTTGTAATTCTAAATCGATATATTTTGTCGCTAGATAAGCCTTACAAAATTCAACAAAATCTATGTGTTCTATGTGCATTTTATATTCTGGATGTTCCATCTGCGTATATTCAAATAAAGAATCTATTGTTTGAACTGCAATATTACACTTGTTATAGATCGCATCCATATATTTCTCTTCTTTATCTTTTGGAACTATTCCATCTTTAAATGCTTTTGCATAACCTTGAATAACTGTTAAAGGTGTCTTTAAGTCATGGCTAAGATTCGTAATTACACTTTGTTTATCTTTATATATTTGTTCATTCTTTACTCGTTCTTTTTCTAAATTAGCAAGTAATTCTTGAAAAGAGACAAAGAATCTTGAAAATTCAATAGGTATTTCACTCTCTTCATAAATAATAGTACCACTTTTCTCATATACCGTTAATAATTCTTGCATAGGATTTATAGCCTTTTTTATCCTTTTAAAAAAGGAATACATAATGAATAATTCAAGCAAAATTACAATGGGAATAAGATACAACCAAATAGAATAAATTCGATTGACAATATGCTGATATTCTACACTATCAAAGGAAGGTGCTAAAAATATTAAAGACCTTTTTTCTCCTCTTTCTGTTTCATAAGTATACTTTTCTATATAATTTCCCTCATTTAATCCTTGTAATAATTCTAATTCTCTTTCTGTTAATTGTTCCCTTCCTTCAAAAGCATTTCCTTTCACAATATTTAATTGTTCATCTAAAATTGCAAAAGTGGGTCCTTCCATTTCTACATCATGATGATTATTTAAAATTTGGATTAAATAGTAATACAGTTTTCCTTCTTTATTTGTAAATTGTTCAATATAATAATTAGAATTATCATAATAGCTATAGATAAAGTCTAAATCACCAGAATTAATTGAAAAATTTAGCCGATGTTGAGTATAAAAAAGGATGCTTTCTGATTCATCGTAAATGACAATTTCATTTCTTTTAAATTTTTTCAATGGAATACGATAAAATTCATCTCTTCTTAAATAGTCTTCATACTCTAATACATCTTCTAATTGAGGAAAGATATCCTCTAATTTCTGATTAATGAAAATATTGATTAAAAATATAGCAATAATTAAAAAGCAGGAATATAGAGAAAAATAGAAAAGACAATACGCAATAAAACTCTTTCTTAATCTATTCTTTTTCATAATCAAATTTATATCCTAATCCTCTTATCGTTTTTATGTATTTTGGTTTCGCTGGGTTATCTTCGATTTTAGATCGAAGGTTTGAAATATGTACAATCATAGTATTTTCATCATTCTCTAGACTTTCTCCACTTATACATTGATAGAGTTGTCCCTTCGTAAATATTCTTCCTGGATTTTTCATCATTTTTGTTAATATCTTTACTTCTGATGAAGTCAAAAGAATCGATTTTCCACTCTTTTTTAGAAGGTATGTATCTAAATCTAAGATTAACTCTCCAACTGTTAAAAGGTGGTCTCCTTTCAATATACGGCATCTTCTTAAAAGAGCACGTACTGTAGCAATTACTTCTAAAGGGTTAAATGGTTTAGTTAAATAGGCATCTGCACCAATATCGAGTCCCAATACACGATCAACATCTAATCCTTTGGCAGATAGAATAATAATAGGTATTTGATTATTCTCGCTTCTTAACTTACGTATAAGCTCATACCCATTCATTTCTGGCATCATAATGTCAATGATTGCTAAATCGACTGTTTCTGTTGTTAAAATGTGCAAGGCATCTGCGCCATTTAAAGCACTTTTCACATAAAAACCATTTCCCTCTAAATAAAGTGTTAAGAGTTCAATAATATCTTGATCATCTTCCGCAATTAAAATTGTATCTTTCATAAACTTCTCTTTCCTAAAAACTTTATGTTATTATAGCATGCCTATAAAAAAAAGAGAACAGTTTCTCTTTTACTTAAGCATAACGAACGAGACGAGCTCCTACTCCACCTCCATAATCAGCAGACATGTAACTGTAATACCAATACCATAAGCCACAGTAAGTTACATGATTCCAAGTACCGCCGACAAAA
>CATKZK010000018.1 GCA_949841325.1 uncultured Bacilli bacterium | reverse complement strand
AGAAAAAGGAGTTCTTACAGTACAACTAAAGCAAACTGTTTTAGAAGAGACAACGGTTACGTTTACTTGTCAAATTAATGCAAGTGCTGTAGAAAGAACCGAAGCAAATAATACGGAGATTCCAAAAACGGGAAACAAAGGATTAAGTGGGACTCTAGTAGACAATGATAAACAATCCATTCCTAATCAGACGATTGTTGTGATAGGAAATGGCATTCATCCGACAACTACTGATAATTTAGGAAATTTCTATGTTGATGGATTAGAAGATGGAGAACTTGAGATTATCATCATCAATAAGCCATTAGATGAAATCAAAGATTTGACAGAAGAAGAAATAAGAAATAATGCGATAGATACGGGAAAGATAAAGACAGAAGAAAATCCTGATAATGTTCAATTGGAAAATGGGAATTTTGTTCAAAATATCACATTTGAAGATAAGAAGAATGAAAAAATAACGATTACATTAAATGTAGGAGATGGAATCTTAGAACAAACAACAATTGAAGTAACGAAAAATCAAAAATTTGGAGAATTACCAACACCTACAAAAGACGGCTATCAATTCTTAGGTTGGTATGTAAAAGATCAGTTAATTACCCCAGATACTATTGTGACAGGGAATATTGATACACTTGAAGCTAAATACGCAAGAGAGACGATTACAGTTACCTTTGATGCTAACGGTGGAACTGTATCTCCAGAAAGCATTTTAGTAGAAGTAGATGGAACTTATGGAAATATTCCTTATCCTTCAAGAGAAAACTATACCTTTCATGGATGGTATTATGAGGGAACGGCTGTTTCTCCATCTAAAAAAGTTTTGGTAAATGAAGATCATACAGTTGTCGCTGCTTGGACAGAAAATAGACCTGAAGTCACCGCTAAAGGGTATGAAGGCGATTATGATGGATTTGAGCACAGCATTACGGTTACAAGTGATGGGGATGCAACCATTACATATTCAACAGATGGTCAAAACTATACTTCTGAAAATCCAAAATTTGTTAATGTAGGAACTTATACAGTTTATTATAAAGTCAAATTGGCAAATGCCTTTGAAGAAAGTGGTAGTGAAACTGTTAAAATAAATAAAGGAAATAATAAAATTGTCTTATCAGCTCCAAGAGGGGAAATCACTTATCCTGAAACAACGACAGTTGAAGTAAGAAGAAATGGCAGTGGAGAAGAGATTACAGTTAGCAGTAGTGATACAGACATTGCAGTGGCAAGTATCAGCGGTGGAGTGATAACATTATCCTCTAGAACGAAAGAGGGTGTTGCAGAAATAAGTATTTCAACTCCAGAAACTGATAATTATAAGGCAACAACAGTTGTCTATCAATTGACCGTAAAGAATGGAACACTTGATGTTGAAGCACAAGGGTATGAAGGAATTTATGATGGAAATAGTCATAGTATTATCGTAACAACAAACTTAGGTACAATTGAATATTCTACAGATAATGAAAATTTCTCAAGTGAAAAGCCAACATTTACAGAAGGTGGAGAACATACTATCTATTATCGAGTTAGTGAAGCAGGATATAAAACAGTAACAGGAAGTAAACAAGTTATTATTACAAAAGCGGATAACAGTTTAATCTTATCTTCGTCAGAAGGATCTCTTACTTATCCAAATGCTCTAGACTTTACAGTAGAAAGAAAATCGTCAAGTGAAGTCATTACTGCAAGTAGTAGTAATGAAGCTGTAGCAACTGCAAGTGTGGAAGATGCTACAGTTACTGTAAATCCAGGTACAACAGAAGGTGTTGCAATTATTACAGTGACTTCTTCAGGTACCAATAATTATAAAGAAGCCGTAGCAACTTATACAGCAACTGTTGAACATGGAACATTAGATATCGTTGCTAATAACTATGTAGGGGCTTATAATGGCAGTGCTCATAGCATTACTGTAACGGCAAATGAAGGGGCTACTATAAAATATGGTACAGTAGAAGGAACTTATAATCTAACAACACCGCCTACTTATATAAATTCTGGAACTTATACAGTTTATTATCAAGTAACAAAAGAGGGGTATAAGACAGAAACAGGAAGTAGAACTGTTGAAATATTTACACCTCAACCGCTATATGATGTCTTACAAAATGAAGCAACAAGTGGAGGAGTAGCGTTAGCTTATACAGGTAGTCACCAAGATTCCATGAGTGGAGTAGGAAGCAAGAACATTTATCATTATTATGCAACAACAGATGATGAAGGGACACAAGTTCAAGATAAGAATAATGTAGTCTTTGCTAATTATTGCTGGCAAATGATAAGAACGACTGATACAGGTGGTGTAAAATTACTATATAATGGTATACCGACAGAAGATGGGAAATGTAGTACTGATCGCAAACAAGCTTTTTATAATAGAGAACTTGGATGTGTTACTGCGTCTTTAAATTTTGCTTACGGAAGTGATTTTACATATGATGAAAGCACTAATAAATATAAGCTCGCTGGGGATATTGTTGTAGCAAAATGGAGCGATGAAACTTCAAAAGATTTAATTGGAAAGTATAGTTGTAGGGAATATAGTGCGGATGCAACGTGCTCAAGTTTGTATTATGCAGATTCGTATAATACAAATTATTGTCCGAATTGGAGAGTTGTAGATCGTATACATTACTCTAGTATGGCAAGACCAAATTATCCAAGGAATGTGACGTTATCGAGTACTGGATATATGTATAATACGAAGTATGCACCAAAATCGAAAAGTACAAGCACAGCATATAAATACGGAAATAGTTTTACATATGCAAACGGGAAATATACTTTATCGGGTACAACAATAACTACCACTGTTAGTTATAATGATTTAAAAAATATTAAAACTACCCATTATACTTGTTTTGATGAAAATGGAGTTTGTGAAACCATTGCATATGTTTATGCTCAACAGGGGTCAACTGCATATTATATTGAATTGCAAGGTGGAAAAAATATTGAAAATGCGGTTTATGAGATGCTTCATGATTCTAATGTAAATAAATATGATTCTATATATAAATACGACATTGAACGTTGGTATGAGGAGAAGATGACAAATTATACTAAATATTTAGAAGATACGATTTTTTGTAATGACCGAACTATTTCAAAGTTAGGTGGTTGGGATCCAAATGGAGATGGACATGGTAATTTATTTTTTAAAGAATATTCACCCTCTAGTTATGCACCTACTAAAGATTTGTCTTGTAGTAATGTGACAGATCGATTCAGTATTAGTAATGCTAAGGCAAAAATAAAGTATCCAGTAGGATTACCGACAGCTCCTGAATTGAACTTGCTTAATAATAACAACGCTCGAAAAACTGACTCTAGTTATGACTATATGACGATGAGTCCAGCGATTTTTTATCAAAACTACTCAAACTTTATAGGGGTAAGAGGAAATAGTATAGGTAGTATGACTAGTGGAGGAAGTGATATTAGGCCGATGGTCTCTTTAAAACCAGGCATTAAGTATAGGAGTGGAAACGGAAGTACAGAAAAACCTTACGTTATTTATGAAGATTAATAAAAGAGTTTTATTCATTTTGAATAAGCTCTTTTTTCTTTACATTATACTTGTCAGTTTAATTTTACAAAAATTTAAAAAAAGTACTAAAAAAAGCTTGCATTTCATAAAAATGTACTGTATACTATCGATAGTTTAACTGGCTGTGATGTGCGAGGTTGCTGACACACTAGGAAGAGTTGTACTAGACACTTAGTAAATCAGGTTAATTTGTAACGGAGCCATGTTTATACGAGATATAGACGAAGGGAGGACATGTAAATGTCAAAAGTTAGAATTCGATTAAAAGCTTATGATCATCGTGTACTCGATGCTGCTGCAGCTAAGATAATCGAAACGGTGAAAAGAACGGGAGGAAATATTTCTGGACCAGTACCATTACCAACTGAAATTCAAAAGATTACAGTTTTAAAGGCTGTTCACAAATATAAAGATTCTCGTGAACAATTCGAGATGCGCACGCATAAGAGATTAATTGACATCAAAGACCCTAGTAAAGAAACAATGGACGCTTTAGCTCATTTAGATTTACCAAGTGGTGTAAGTATCGATATCAAAACAACAAACTAATAAGAAAATAAAATGGAGGAAAGAGTATGACAAAAGGAATCTTAGGACTTAAAGTCGGAATGACTGAAAAGTTTACAAAAGATGGAAAAGTTATTCCTGTTACAGTTGTTAAAGTTGAGCCAAATGTAATCACTCAAATCAAAACAAAAGAGACTGATGGTTATAATGCTATTCAACTTGCAGTTGTTGACAAGAAAGAAAAGAATGCAACCAAATCTGAAATTGGACATGCAAAAAAATCTGGTGTATCTCCTAAGCGCTTCTTAAAAGAAATAAGAGTCGATTCGACAGATGCTTATACACTTGGAAGTGCTATTGACGTAGATATATTCGAGGTTGGAGAAAAAGTAGATGTTACAGGAACATCAAAAGGAAAAGGGTTCCAAGGTGTAATTAAGCGCCATGGACAATCTAGAGGACCTGAAACTCATGGTTCTAGATACCATAGAAGACCTGGTTCAATGGGAACAATGAGACCGATGCGTGTCTTAAAAGGAAAAAAACTTGCTGGACACATGGGATCTGAAACGGTTACAATTCAAAATCTAGAGATTATTGAGGTATGCCCAGAAGATCATTACATTTTAGTAAGTGGAAATATTCCAGGAGCTAAAGAGTCTCTAGTTCTAATTCGCGCTGCTGTTAAAGGTGGCAAAATGGAACCAAAAGAAATCATCATTAATGAAACAAAGAAAGAAGTAGAGGATGTTGCTGAAACAGTAGATGCAGTAGAAAATGTGGAGACTGTAGAAGAAACTCCAGTTGAAACTACAGAAGAAGCAACTGAAGTTGAAGCAACTGAAACAGAAACGACAGAAGAAGTACCTAGTACTCAAAATGAGGAGACTACTGAAGCTTAACGTTTCAGCTGAAAGGAGAAATTAATATGACTAAAGTTAATGTTATTGACCTTAAGGGTACGAAAAAAAGCGAAATTGAAATTAATGATGGAATTTGGAATATTGAAGGAAACGACATTGTCTTAAAACAAGCTATTCGTACACAAATGAATGCGGTAAGACAAGGTACTGCTGATACAAAAGACAGAAGTGAAGTTTCTGGTGGTGGTAGAAAGCCTTACAGACAAAAAGGAACAGGTAATGCTAGACAAGGTTCTATTCGTGCACCACATTATCGCGGTGGTGGAGTTGTCTTTGGACCAACACCAAGAAGCTATTCTATAAAAATGAATAGAAAAGAAAGAAGATTAGCGTTGAAAACGGCTTTATCTTCAAAATATAAAGAAGGAAAATTAATCGTAATTGATTCATTAGAGTTAACTTCTTCAAAAACGAAAGATGCGCTTCAATTGCTTAAGTCTTTAAATCTTGAAGGAAAAATACTTTTTGTAAGTTCTCATGATGCTGAAAAATTATATTTAGCAACAAGGAACTTAGGAAACGTTGCTGTTATTATGGCAGATGAATTAAATGTGTACGACATTGTGAATGCAGATACATTAGTATGTGATGCAGATACAATGAATTATGTAGAGGAGGCACTTAAATAATGAAAAATATCCTTATTGCCCCAGTAATTACGGAAAAAACAGCTTCTCTTGGAAGTGATGGAAAAACATACGTATTTAAAGTAAATAAAGCGGCAAATAAAATTGAAATTAAAGATGCCATTGAAAAGACATTTAATGTAAAAGTCTCTAGTGTAAGAACTCTTAATACAAAAGCTAAAGATAAAAGAGTAGGAAAATACACTGGAAAAACAAAAACTTATAAGAAAGCAATCATCACTTTAGCTGATGGTAATGCTATAGAAATATAGTAGGAGGTATTACTTATGGGGATAAAGAAATATAAGCCAACGACAAATGGCCGCAGAGGCATGTCTACTTTAACAAATGATGAAATTACTACATCAAAACCTGAAAAGTCACTTTTAAGAAGTGCAAGTAAAACAGGTGGACGTAATAATCAAGGTAGAATGACTGTAAGACACATTGGTGGAGGCGCTAAGAGAAAATATCGTCTAATTGATTTTAAACGTAATAAATTTGGTGTAACAGGAAAAGTTGCAACCATTGAATACGACCCAAATCGTAATGCAAATATCGCTTTAATTCATTATCTTGATGGTGAAAAGAGATATATTATTGCTCCAAAAGATTTGAAAGTTGGCATGATTATCGAAGCTTCTGAAGCTTGTGATATTAAAGTAGGAAATGCTATGCAACTACAAAATATTCCAGTAGGTACTTTGGTTCACAATGTTGAATTAAAACCAGGAAAGGGTGGAGAAATCGCTCGTTCTGCTGGACAAAGTGCTCAAATCTTAGGTAGAGATGGTAAATATGTTATTTTACGTTTACAAAGTGGTGAAACAAGAAAAGTTCTTGGAACTTGTATGGCAACAATTGGTGTTGTTGGAAATGAAGACTATGAACTTGTAAACATCGGAAAAGCTGGACGTAAAAGACATATGGGTGTAAGACCTACAAACCGTGGTTCTGTTATGAACCCTAACGATCACCCTCATGGTGGTGGTGAAGGTAGAACACCAATTGGTAGAAAAGGGCCTGTTACTCCTTGGGGTAAACCTGCTCTTGGATATAAAACTCGTAAAGGAAAGAAAGCTTCTGACAAATTAATAGTCAGTAAGAAGAAATAGGTGATTTTATGGCAAGAAGTTTAAAAAAAGGGCCTTTCGTTGATAAAAGCCTTATGAATAAGATAACAAAATTAAACGAAGCAAATAAAAAAGAAGTTGTCAAAACATGGTCACGTCGTTCGACAATATTTCCTAATTTTGTAGGACATACAATTGCAGTACATAATGGAAAAGATTTTGTTCCAGTATACATCACTGAAGATATGGTAGGACATAAATTAGGAGAATTCGCTTTAACTCGTAAAGCAGGCGGACATGCAGGACAAAAGTAGGAGGATGAGTAATGGAAACATATGCAATACATAAAAGTGCTATGGTTGCTCCTCGTAAATGTCGTATGACAATGGATTTAGTTCGAGGAAAAAAAGCAACGACAGCTATTGGAATCTTAAAAAATACAAATACTAAATCTTCAAGACTTATCCTAAAAGTTTTGGAATCTGCTATGGCGAATGCTACGAATAATTTTGGAGCGAAGCTAGAGGATTTAGTTATTTCTGAATGTTTTGTTAATCCAGGACCTGTTTACAAGAGAGTAAAAATCGGTTCTAAAACAAAAGTAGACAGAAGAGATAAAAGAACAAGTCACATAACTGTAAAAGTTAGTGATGGTAAGGAGGCTTAATTATGGGACAAAAGGTAGATCCTAGAGGATTAAGACTTGGTGTCAATAAAGATTGGCAATCAAATTGGTATGCTGAAAGAGATGAATACGTAAAAGCTTTAAATAACGATATTAAAATTCGTGAATTCTTACTTAAAGAATTAAAAGAGGCTTCTGTTTCAGAAATTCTTATTGAAAGAAAAAAGAATCGTATCGATGTAAAAATTGCGACTGCAAAACCAGGTGTTGTTATCGGACGTGGTGGAGAAGATATCGAAAAATTACGTACAAAAATCAAACGCGTATGTGGTGAAGAAGTCTTCATTACGATTAATGAAATTAAAAATGCTGATATAAATGCAACATTAGTGGCACAATCAATTGCAAAACAAATTGAAAACAGAGGGAATTTCCGTAATGTTCAAAAGAAGGCAATTCGCAATGCGATGAAAGCTGGAGCAAAGGGAATTAAAACGGCTGTATCTGGACGTTTAGGTGGAGCTGAAATGGCACGTACTGAACATTATACAGAAGGTACAGTACCTCTACAAACCATTCGTGCAGATGTCGATTATGCAACTGCAGAAGCAGACACGACTTATGGTAAGATTGGTGTTAAAGTTTGGATTTACAAAGGTGAAATCTTAAACAAGAAAGGAAGCAAAGAGGGAGGTAATCGCGATGTTAATGCCAAAAAGAACTAAATATCGTAAACCTCATAGACTTTCTTATGAAGGCTCTGCTAGAGGAAATACCGAGTTACATTTTGGTGACTACGGATTACAAGCAAAAGAAGGTGGATACGTTAATGCTCGTCAAATCGAAGCAGCACGTATTGCCATGACACGTTATATGAAACGTGGTGGAGATGTTTATATTAACATTTTCCCTCACTTAGCAAGAACACAAAAACCTTTAGAAACTCGTCAAGGTAAAGGTAAAGGTAACGTTAGTGAATGGGTTGCTGTTGTTAAAACTGGAAAAATCATGTTTGAAGTTTCTGGTGTATCAGAAGAAATTGCTCGTGAAGCATTAAGACTTGCATCTCATAAATTAAGTGTTAAAACCCGTTTCGTAAAAAGAGAAGAAAGTGGTGAGACTAATGAAAACTAAAGAAATTAGAGAAATGTCCACTGAAGAGATCAAGGCTAAAATTGAAAGTACACGTCGAGAGATTTTCGATATGCGTATGAAACAATCGACAGCGACTCTTGAAAAAACACATCGTTTAAGAGAAGCAAGAAAAGACATTGCAAGAATGAAAACGGTGTTAACAGAAAGACAAAACGCTAGTGAAGGAGGAAAACAATAATGAGTGAAACTAAAAGAACAGAATTAATTGGTAAAGTTGTTAGTGCAAAAAATGACAAGACAATTACCGTATTAGTTGAAACTTATAGACCACATCCTCTATATAAAAAGAGAGTTAAAAAGTCAAAAAAATATGCTGCACATGATGAAAAAAATATTGCAAAAGTAGGAGATACAGTAAGGCTATTATCTACTCGTCCATTATCTAAAACAAAAAGATATGAACTAGTTGAAGTATTAGTTGAATCTGTAGAAGCGTAAGGAGGGTTATTATGATACAACAAGAAACAAGATTAAAAGTTGCGGATAACTCAGGACCACGTGAAGTATTAGTCATCAGAGTGTTGGGTGGAAGTAAAAGAAAATATGGAAATATCGGCGATGTCGTTGTATGTTCTGTAAAAAAAGCAATTCCTAATTCAAATATCAAAAAGGGAAAAGTAGTAAAAGCTGTTATCGTAAGAAGTGTGGAAGGTGTAAGAAGAGCAGATGGTTCACATATCAAATTTGGAGACAATGCTTGTGTTCTAATTAAAGATGATAAGAGCCCAATCGGTACTCGTGTTCTTGGACCTGTTGCTAGAGAACTTCGTGATCAAGGATTCATGAAAATTGTTTCTTTAGCAAACGAAGTATTATAGGAGGATTACATGAAAGTAAAAGTTGGAGATAAAGTTAAAATTCTTGCTGGAAAAGATAAAGGCAAGGAAGGTACTATTACAATGACTTTAAAGAAAAAAGATAAAGTTGTTGTCAGCGGTGTAAACATTGTAAAAAAACATATGAAACCAAATGCTATGAATGAATCTGGTGGAATTGTAAGTGTTGAAGCCCCAATTCATGTATCTAATGTAAAAGTACTTGAAAGTACAAAAACAGCAAAAACTACAAAAGCGACAAAAGAAACAAAAAAAACTACTAAAAAAGAAGTAGGTGAAGAATAATGAATAGTTTAAAAGAGAAATATGAAACTGAAATTAAGAAAGAATTAATGAGTAAGTTCAATTATTCTTCTATAATGGAAGTTCCTAAACTAGAAAAGATTGTTGTCAATATCGGTGTTGGAGAAGCTAGCCATGATTCAAAATATATTGAAGCAGCAGCAGCTGATCTTGAAACGATTACTGGACAAAAGCCAATCATTACGAAGGCAAAAAAATCAATTGCGGCATTTAAATTAAGAGAAGGCCAAAGCATAGGAACTAAAGTAACATTAAGAGGAGAAAATATGTACAACTTTATGGAAAAATTAATCCGTGTTGCACTTCCTCGTGTACGTGACTTTAGAGGAATTAGTCCAAAAGCCTTTGATGGTTTTGGAAACTATACTTTAGGAATTAAAGAACAATTGATTTTCCCAGAAATTGATTATGATAAAGTATTAAAAATAAGAGGAATGGATATTGTTTTTGTTACAACGGCAAAGACAAATGAAGAAGCATTAGAATTATTAAAAAGCTTCGGAATGCCATTTAGAAAGTAGGTATTTGTATGGCTAAGAAAAGTATGATTATCAAGGCAAATCGCCCACAAAAATTTAAAGTAAGAGAATATACACGTTGCCAAAGATGTGGAAGACCACATGGTGTTTTACGCAAATTTGGTTTATGTCGTATTTGTTTTAGAGAACTTGCAAACCAAGGACAAATACCTGGCGTTAAAAAGTCAAGTTGGTAGAAAGGAATCTGGTTATGGTAGAAGATAAAATTGCAGATATGCTTACGAGAATTCGTAATGCAAATCAAATGAAATATGATACAGTAGATGTTATCGGAACAAAGATGACAGTTGAGTTTGCTCGTATCTTAAAAGAAGAAGGGTATATCTCAGATTATACGCTTAAAGAAGCCAAGAATGGAAATACTCTTACTGTTAACCTTAAATATACAGAAGGTAAAAAGATTCGTGTTATCACTGGACTTAAGAGAATTTCTAAATCTGGTTTAAGAGTTTATGCTAAACATGATGAACTTCCAAAAGTTTTAAATGGTTTAGGTATTGCCATCATCTCAACTTCTGAAGGTATTATGACTGATAGAGATGCTAGAAAGAAAAAACTAGGAGGAGAAGTACTTGCTTACGTTTGGTAAGTTAGGAAATATTGGTTATGAGTAGAATAGGAAAAAGAGTATTAACGATTCCTACAGGTGTTACTGTAACAATGAATGATGGCGAAATTACAGTAAAGGGACCTAAGGGAGAATTAAAGACAAACTTAGATTCTTCAATGAAAATACAAATTGAAGATTCTAAGTTAACTGTTGAAAGAGAAAATGAAACAAAGAGAGTAAAATCTCTACATGGAACAACCAATGCCATCATCTCAAATATGTTAATTGGTGTTTCTGAAGGATTTCAAAAAGGATTAGAAGCAGTTGGTGTTGGATATAAGTTTAACGTATCAGGTAAAAAAATAACGATAAACGCTGGATATTCACATCCTGTAGAAGTTACAGTTCCTGATGGCTTAGCTGTTGAGGCAGTATCAAATACTGAAATCACAGTAAGTGGAATTGATAAACAAAAAGTATCTGAATTTGCGGCAAATATTCGCAAGATACGTCAACCTGAACCTTATAAAGGAAAAGGTATACGTTATAAGGGTGAATATGTAAGACGTAAAGAAGGAAAGAAAGCATCTAAATAGGTAGGAGGAATAGAATTATGATTAAGAAAGAATCTACAAATGTCGCAAGACAAAGAAGACATGCACGTGTTCGCGCTCGTATTTCTGGAACATCAGAAACTCCACGTTTAAACGTATTCCGTTCCAACTCTCATATTTTTGCTCAAATAATTGATGATGAAAAGGGAGCTACCTTAGTTAGTGCATCAAGTGCTGAATTAAAGCTTAAAAATGGCGGAAACATCGAAGGTGCTAAGGCAGTAGGTGCTGAGATTGCAAAGAAAGCAACAGCATCTGGAATTAAATCTGTTGTATTTGATAGAGGTGGTTACCAATATCATGGACGTGTTGCTGCTTTAGCAGAAGCTGCACGTGAAAATGGATTGGAATTTTAGGAGGAATAAGTATGGCAAGACAAGAAAATAGTAAAAACCCTAAGAAAAAGCTTTTAGATGAAAAAGTGATTAACATCTCTCGTGTAACAAAAGTTACAAAGGGAGGACGTCATTTTAGATTCTCTGCTGCTATGGTAGTAGGAAATGGAAAAGGTTTAGTAGGTATTGGAACAGGTAAGGCAAATGAAGTTCCTGAAGCAATTGCAAAGGGACTAGAAGCAGCTAATAAAAATTTAGTAAAAGTTGCCTTAGTTGAAAACCGTACAATTCCTCATGAAATTATAGGAACGTGTGGAAGAGCTCGTGTACTTTTAAAACCAGCTCCTAAAGGTACTGGAATCATTGCTGGTGGTGCTGCTCGTGCAGTATTAGAGCTAGCAGGTATTAAAGATATCGTAGCAAAGAGTTTAGGTTCAAATACAAAAGTAAACGTAGCTAAAGCTACACTAGAAGCTTTAAAGAATGAACGTACTGCTGAAATGATTGCAGAATTACGTGGTAAGAAAGTGGAGGAGTTATAAGATGAAGTTAGAAAATTTATGTGCTTCTCCAGAAGCAAAAAAGAGAAAAATAGTTGGACGTGGACCAGGATCTGGAACAGGTAAAACTGCAGGTCGTGGAGAAAATGGACAAAAGTCTAGAAGTGGAGCAAGTATCTCTCCTTGGTTTGAAGGTGGACAAACTCCATTATATAGACGAGTTCCAAAACGTGGATTTAATAATAAGAGATTTAGAACTGAATATGCAGTAATTAATCTTTCAGATTTAAATCGTTTCAATGATGGAGATGTCATTACTCCAGAAGTTCTCTATGAAAAGGGAATTGTTAAAAAGCAATTAGCAGGGATTAAGGTTCTTGCAAATGGTAAGTTAGAACGTAAGGTAACAGTAAGAGCACATCGTTTCTCTACAACAGCTGTTACTAAAATTGAGGAGTCTGGCGGAACTGCTGAGGTGATTTAAAGATGTTTTCAAGTCTTAAGGGATTATTTAATTCCAACAACAAAGATTTAAGAAAGAGAATTTATTTCACCCTTGTTGTATTAGCACTTTTCTCATTAGGAACAAACATTATGGTTCCTAATGCGAAGACGATTACACAAAATTTAGGATTTCTAGATTTGTTAAATTTAATGAGTGGTGGAAGTTTAAAGACTTTTTCGATATTTTCATTAGGAGTAATGCCTTATATTACGGCATCTATCCTTACCCAATTGTTACAAATGGATATTCTTCCTTATTTTAAAGAATTAAAAGATCAAGGAGCGACAGGTAGACAAAAGATCAATCGTATCAATCGATACTTAGGTATTCTCTTTGCTTTTATTCAAGGATATGTTTATTCTGTAGTCTTTATGGGAGGAACAACTTCTCAGATATTAAAGACCACGATTATCTTAACTGCAGGAACCTCTTTACTCTTGTGGTTAGCTGATCAAATTACAAATAAGGGTTTAGGAAATGGAGTATCTCTATTCATTATGGCTGGTATTGTTAATACATTACCATCAACATTCATTACAGCATTTAATGAATTTGTTATGGGAACTTCCTTTTCTAGAGGAATTGGAATTGCTTTATTTGTAGCGTTTGTTCTTGCATATATTCTCATCCTTTTAGGAGTTGTCTATATGCAAATTAGCGAAAGAAGAATTCCAATACAACATACAACAAGAACAGATAGTTCTTATGCAAAGGAACAATCTTATATTCCTTTAAAATTAAACTCAGCAAGTGTTATGCCTGTTATCTTCGCAAGTGCGATTACAAGTATACCTTCGATTATTGGACAATTTATTAATAAGCCATCATTTACAAACTTTGTAGAGAAATATATAATTTATACTTCGGCGACAGGATTTGTCCTTTATATTATCTTAATCTTTGCTTTTGGTTTTATCTATACATTAATGGAATTAAATCCAAAAGAAATGAGTGAAAACTTAGATAAGAATAGAAGTTATATTCCAGGTATTACACCAGGGGAGAAAACAGAAAGTTACTTAAGAGGAACGATTACGAGGTTATCTGTTATAGGACTTGCAAGTCTTGCAGTATTAGCTTCAATTCCAATTGTATTTGGAAAACTAACTCCAGGTACATCGGCAATGACTCTTGGAGGAACTGGATTATTAATTGTAGTTGGTGTTGCTTTAGAGACATTTAAGCAACTTGAAAGTAGTGTTGTTTCGAGAAATTATCAAGGAACAAGAAAGAGAAGATATCGTCGATGAAGAACATTGTTATGATTGCTCCACCTGGAGCAGGAAAAGGAACACAAAGTGAATTACTGATGAGTAAGTATGGCTATATGCATATTTCTACGGGTGATTTAATTCGCGAAGAAATGGCCAAAGGAACAGAACTTGGCAAAAGTGTAGAGCAAATTATGAAAAGTGGTCATTTTGTTAGTACAGAAATTGTAACAGAGTTATTAGAAAAGTGTCTAAAAGAGATGAATAATGAACATCCATTTATATTAGATGGATATCCTCGCAAATTAGAACAATGTACTATTTTAGATAGCGTTTTAAAGAGAATAGAGAAAAGTATAGATGTCGTTTTCTATCTAGAAATGACAGAGGAAGAAGCAAAAAATCGCATACTAGGTCGTATGACTTGTCCAAAATGCCATCGCAGCTTTAATCGCTTTTCTCCCTCTAGAATGCCAAAAGTAGAAGGTATTTGTGATGATTGTCATAGTCTTTTAGAGACACGCAGTGACGATACTGAAGAGACCTTTAAGACGAGATACCAAGAATTCATACAGGAAAGCAAACCAATTCTTTCTTACTATGAAAATTTAGGTATCCTTAAAAGGATCGACAATAGTGGAACACCAGAAGAGACATTTTCTCAAATTGAAAGTGTGATACAGTGATTCATATATATAGTGATGAAGAGATTGCTTTGATTAAAGAATCAGGACATATTACATACCTTTGTCATCAGCATTTGAAATCATTGTTAGTCCCTGGTGTTACCACAAAATTTCTTGATGAAGAAGCAGGAAGATTTATACAAAGCCAAGGAGGAACTCCAAGTTGTCTACATTATGAAGGGTTCCCGGCGAATATCTGCATATCTGTAAATGATGAAGTCGTTCATGGAATTGGAAGTGAAAGAACCTTAAAAGAAGGAGATATTGTTACATTAGATATCTGTACATTTTATAAAGGTTTTCATTCAGATTCCGCATGGTCTTATCCTGTTGGTAAGATCAATCAAGAAAAAGAACATTTACTTCATCATACAGAAAAAGCGTTGTATGCAGGGTTAAAAGAGTTAAAAGCAGGTGCTCCTCTTGGAAATGCATCGGCAAGAATTGAACAATATGCAAAACGACATGGATTAGGTGTTGTAAGAGAATTAGTTGGTCATGGAGTTGGCTGTGAATTACATGAAGAACCTGATGTTCCCAATTTTGGAAAATACAATACAGGTATTCGTTTAAAAGAGGGAATGGTTATTGCAGTTGAACCTATGCTTACAGCAGGAAAAAGAAATGTAGTACTTCTTGATGATGATTGGACAATTGTAACAAAAGATGGGTCTCCAAGTGCCCACTTTGAACATACCGTCGCGATACGCGAAGATGGTTGTGAAATACTTACAGGAGAGTGAAAAATGGCAAAAGAGCAAAAAATTGAAGTCGAAGGAAAAGTAATCGACATCAATCACGATCTTTATAAGGTCGAATTACAAAATGGTTTTCAAGTAACAGCCCGTGTTTCTGGTAAAATACGTATGAATACAATTCGTATTTTAGCAGGTGATAGTGTTACTTTGGAATTGTCACCAACTGATTTAACACATGGGATAATAAAATATAGAAATAATGGAGGAAGTTATGAAAGTAAGATCATCGGTAAAACAAATATGCCCAAAGTGCAGAATAATAAGAAGAAAAGGTAAGTTAAGAATTATTTGTGAAAATCCAAAACACAAACAAAGACAAGGTTAGGAGGAGTTAAAATGGCACGTATTAAAAATATTGAATTACCAAAAGATAAGGCTTTATATATTGGTTTAACAGCAATCTATGGAATTGGTCAAAGTACAGCAAAGAAAATCTGTAAAGCTGCTGGTATTGATGCGGAAATGAAAGTTCGCGATCTAACAAATGAACAAGAAAACTTAATCAGAACAGAAGTTGATAAATATGTCGTTGAAGGAGAACTTCGTCGTGAAGTTCAAATGAACATTAAAATGAAAATGGAAATCGGTTCATACCAAGGAGATAGACATAAAAAAGGTCTTCCAGTTCATGGACAAAGAACAAGTACAAATGCTAAAACTCGTAAGGGTAAAGGTAAAGTAGTTGCAAACAAGAAAAAAGCTGGTAAATAAGGTTAGGAGGTAATAGAAATGGCTTATAATAGAAGAAAAAGAAAAGTAAAAAAGAATATACCTGAGGCACTTGCGTATATTTCATCATCTTATAACAATACTTTAGTGACTATTACTGATAAAGAGGGAAATACCATCAGTTGGGCATCAAGTGGAACAATTGGTTATAAGGGAAGTAAAAAGAAAACTCCATATGCCGCTGGACTTGCAGCAGAAAGTGCTGGACGTGCAGCTAAAGATGCTGGAGTAGTAAAAGTTGAAGTACACGTTAGAGGATTAGGAAGTGGAAGAGAAACTGCTATTCGTTCCCTTCAAACTGTTGGTTTAGAAATTACAGCAATTATAGATGAGACACCAATTCCACACAATGGATGTCGTCCACCAAAACGACCAAGAAATTAAGAAGAGAGTGAGGACCTTATATGAATTTTGAAAAACCAGAATACAAGATTACTGAATATGTTGAAAGCAAGCATTATGGTAAATTTGAACTAGAACCTTTAGAAAGAGGATTTGGAACTACGATTGGTAATGCATTGAGAAGAGTAATGCTCTCAAGCATGCCAGGAAGTGCAGTAACAAGTGTAAGAATCGATGGTGTTTTACATGAGTTCCAAAAAATTGATGGTGTAAGAGAAGATGTAATGAATATCATCTTAAACTTAAAATCATTGGTTGTTAAAAATCATTCAAGTGAAAAGAAAATCATGCGTCTATCAGCAAATAAAGAAGGCGAAGTTCTTGCTAGTATGATTGATCATGATGCAGATATTGAGATTGTCAATCCTGATTTAGTTATTTGTAACTTAGTTAAGGGTGGAAAAATTGATATTGAAATGACTGTTGATAATGGTCGTGGATATGTTGACGCGAAAGAAAACAAAAAGGCAATGGGAGAAACGGTTGGATTAATACCAATTGATTCTATTTACTCTCCTGTTGAAAATGTCGCATTTGAAGTAGAAAATGCTCGTGTTGGACATAATGAAAACTATGATAAGTTAATCATGTATGTTTACACAAATGGGTCTATAACTCCAGAAGAATGTATGGCACTTGCCTCACGTATCTTAATTGAACATTTAAATATTATTGCAGATTTAAATCAAATTGCTGATATTACTGGTATCATCGCAGAAAAGAAAGTAGATACAATTACGAAGACATTAGAGACACCAATTGAAGAAATTGAATTCTCAGTTCGTGCTTATAACTGTTTAAAACGTGCAGGTATCCATACAATGCAAGATTTAATTGATAAAAAAGAAGTAGAAGTGACAAAAATTAGAAACTTAGGTAAAAAGTCACTAAAAGAAGTACTTGATAAAGTAAGCGAAATGGGACTAAAGTTCCATGAGTAAAAGGAGGTAAATCACGAATGTATAGAAAATTAGGAAGAGAATCAAGAATTAGAAGAAGTATATTAGCTGGTCTTACTAAAGCGGTTATCATGAATGAAGGAGTCGTTACGACAGAAGCAAGAGCTAAAGAAGTAAGAAAATTCGTTGATAAGATGATTACTTATGGAAAAGATGGTTCTTTAGTTGCTAGAAGAAAAGCTTTAGCTTTCTTACATAATGATAAAGCAGTTGTTAGTAAAGTATTTAACGAACTTGCACCACGTTATAAAGAGAGAAACGGTGGATATACAAGAATTATTAAATTACAAGAGAGAAAAGGCGATGATGCCTTAACTGTTAGACTTGAATTAGTTGACTAATCAAGTCTTTTTTTTCTTCAAAGTTAATCTGATAAATTTACATTTTTTAATAAATACACTTGCATTTATCTATCATTATGAGATATAATTTAGTAGTAAGTTTTTACTTGGTTTGGAAATTCTCCGAATTCATACTAAGTTTAAACGGAATTAGATTAAAGGAGGTGTTTTCAAGATGGCTGTAACAAAAGAGAAAAAAGCAGAGTTAGTGAAAACATATGGTAAGTCTGAAAAGGATACAGGTGCAACTGAAGTTCAAATCGCGATTCTAACAGAAGAGATTAGAGACTTAACAGAACACTTAAAAGTTCATATTCATGACTATCATTCAAAACGTGGATTAATGATGAAGGTTGGTAAAAGACGTAGTTTACTTGATTACTTAAAAGAAAATGACGTTGAATCTTATCGTAATCTAATTGAAAAATTGAATATTAGAAAGTAGGCACTTGGTTTTTTAGTGCCTTTTCTTTTTTTAAGAGAAAAGAATAGAAGAGTGAGGAAAAGTAGTATGACGAAAAAAACATTTGAACTCGATTTTTATGGTAAAAAAATCGTAGTAGAACATGGAGAGGTTGCCAAACAAGCACATGGATCTGTTTTAGTAAGATATGGAGATACAGTTGTGTTATCAACGGTTGTTGTTGGGAATAATGCCAATATCTTAAGTGATTTCTTTCCATTGATGGTTCTATATCAAGAAAAGTTATATTCTGTAGGAAAAATACCTGGAGGATTTATTAAAAGAGAGGGAAGACCAACAGAAGCTGCAACTCTTGCTGCACGTATGATTGATCGGCCAATGCGCCCAATGTTTCCAGAGGATTTTAGAAATGAGGTTCAAATTGTAAATACTGTGTTATCTGTAGATCCTGATAATTTACCAGAGTTAACGGCAATGTTTGGATCTTCTTTATCAACATGTATTTCTAAGATACCATTTTATGGACCTATTGCAGGAGTAAAGGTTGGACGAGTTAAAGGGAAATTTATTATTAACCCAACAGTTCAAGAATTAGAAGAATCAGATATTGATTTAACTGTTGCAGGAACAAAAGAAGCAATTAACATGGTAGAAGCTGGAAGTAAAGAAGTTTCTGAAAGTGACATGTTAGAAGCCTTAATGATTGGACATGAGGCAGTAAAAGAATTATGTGTATTCCAAGAGAAAATTGCAGAAGAAATTGGTGTTGCCAAAATGGAATATGAAAAGTTGGAAATATCTCTAGACCTTCGCAAGGAAGTGGAAAGTCTTGCACATGATAAAATGGATAAAGCCCTCCGAATCAAAGAAAAGCTTGAGAAGTATGCAGCAATTGATGCGATAAAAGAGGAGATTGTCTCAAAATATGAAACTGAAAATGCAGAGTTAGATAAAGAGGAATTAGTGATTTTAACGACGAAAGTTAAGTTAGTCTTAGAATCAATCGAATATGATATCTTCCGATCAATTACAGTAAATGAAAAAACACGTGCTGATGGAAGAGCAATGGATGAAATAAGACCACTTAGTGCAAGCATTGATATGCTTCCAAGAACACATGGTTCAGCATTATTTACACGTGGAGAAACACAAGCATTAGCAGTAACTACTCTAGGTGCTTTAAATGAATATCAAGTTTTAGATGGTATTAGTTTAGAAGCTGAAAAACATTTTATGTTACATTATAATTTCCCTGCTTTCTCAGTAGGAGAAACGGGAAGATATGGTTCTCCTGGAAGAAGAGAAATTGGCCATGGAGCATTAGGCGAAAGATGCTTAAGACAAGTGATGCCTTCTGAAGAAGAATTCCCATATACAGTTCGTGTCGTATCAGAAATTTTAGAGTCAAATGGATCTTCAAGTCAAGCAACAATTTGCGCAGGCTGTATGTCATTAATGGCCGCAGGTGTACCTATTAAAGCTCCAGTTGCAGGTATTGCAATGGGACTTATCACAAGTGAAGATGGAAAAGATTATACCATTTTAACAGATATCCAAGGAATGGAAGACCATTTAGGTGATATGGATTTCAAAGTAGGTGGTACAAGGGATGGTATTTGTTCTCTTCAAATGGATATTAAGATTAAAGGAATAACGAAAGAAATTTTAAAAGAAGCTTTAGAGCAAGCAAAAAAAGCTCGAATGGAAATATTAGATACAATGGAAAGTGTAATTTCAAAACCACGTGAAGATGTCTCTGAATATGCGCCTAAGACAGAAACTTTTATGATCAATCCAGACAAAATCAAAGAAGTTATTGGACGTGGAGGAGAAACCATTACGAAGATTATCTTGGATGCTTCTCATGTTAAAGCTGTACAAGATAAGGATGCAGTCAAAGTTGACTTAAATGACGATGGACAAGTTATTATTTATCATACAAGTCGTGAAGTAATTAATAAGACAGCTGAAATGATTAAAAATATTGTAAGAGAAGTAGAAATGGGTGTTAAGTATACAGCAAAAGTTGTAAAAGTAGAAGAGTTTGGATGTTTTGTTGAATTATGGCCAGGATGTGAAGGACTTGTTCATGTATCTCAACTTGCTCATGAAAGAGTCGAAAAAGTGGCAGACGTTGTTCATGTAGGAGACGAAGTTATTGTAATGTCTCAAGGGTATGATAATCGTGGAAGATTAAACTTATCACGCAAAGAAGCGTTACCTAAACCTGTAAAAACGGAAGTAAAAGAGGAGAAAAAAGATGAATAATCCAAAAAAAGGTGAAATTTATCGCCACTTTAAAGGGAATGTTATTACAATTCTAGAAATTGCTAAACACACAGAAACTTTAGAAGAGATGGTTGTCTATATGCATGATGGAGAGATCTGGGTACGACCAATGGAAATGTTCTTGTCTAAAGTAGATCATGAAAAATATCCTGATGTGAAGCAGGAATATCGTTTTGAAAAAGTAGAAAGTGCTGAATAAGCACTTTTTATTTACATAAAACTGTACAAATACATGAAAATACCTCTTGACATACTTATTAGGACTTGCTAAAAAAATGGTACAATCAGACTAGAGAGTAGAGGAATTTCTTTGCTCTTTTAGGAGGAATAACCATGAATAAAAGAACAAGTATTTTGGTATTAGTTGTTATCTTGATGTTGATAGGATTTGCCGCAGTATCAACAACCTTGTTTCTAAGTGGAAATACAAATGTAGCAAGTAATACACAAGACTTTGATGTGTATTTTAGTAAGACTTATGAAAATGGAGTAGAAAACGATACTTTAATACAAGATAAGACACATATTGCATTTGAGACTGAGCTTTCTAAAATAGGAGAAGAATATGTATTGGGCTATGAAGTCACGAATGCAAGTAAACAATATGATACGGAAGTACAAAATGAACTGTATTGGAGGAAATGAATATATAAGAGTTACAAATTAATTTGTAACAAATGAAGTCTTACCAGCAAGAACGATAAGACCTGGGAAACTAACAGTAACGGTTATCAAAGTTGTAACAGAAGAAAAAGAAGTAAGTATTTCTTGTGAAATCAAAGGAAATGCAGTAGAAAGAGAAATAGCAGGAAGTGAAGAATTTACAAATGAAAAGTCATTAACAGGAGTAGAAAGTCTTTTAGAGAAGATTAATGATAAAAGCATTACAACATATACAAATGGAAATGTTCATGAAATGTATACTTTTGAGCATACAAAGACAGAACAATTAGAAGCAAATACCGACTATCGATATATAGGAGATGACCCATATAATTACATGAAGTTTAATAATGAAATGTGGAGAATTATTGGTGTATTTCCCGATGAAGAAGGAATATATCGTATCAAATTAATACGAAATGAACCTTATGTTAGTTCAGCTTTCGATACAACTCATCGTCAAGAATGGTTGGGAGGAACAAATAGTTGGGAGCATTCAGATACAAGAGCTTTAATGGCGACAAAAGTGAATAGAGAAATACAGGAAGAGTATGTAGAGGAAGCAATATATTATTTAGGAGGGTATAACAGGTTTTCTGGAGAGGTCTCTAACTTTAGCGCAGATGAATGGTACAGCATAGAAAGAGGAACAAAGACCTATAACAGTTCAATTTATCCGCGAAAAACAAATATAAAAGATAAAGTGGCTTTAATGTACCCGTCAGATTTCGCGTATAGTTATGGAAAAGGAGTAAGTGAATTTTGTTATACGAGTAGTATATACTGCCGAGATGGTGAAGAAGAACTCGGATGGATGCAAAAAGGTCTTATTCCAAATGGACATGGTGGTATGCAATATACAATTACTTCTAGCACATATGATTACTCTACTATTGCCCTTGCTCGAGTAGGACCAATAACAAGTGGATCTATACAAAATATGGGTTTTGTTCGCCCTGTTGTCTACTTAAAACCAGATATTGATTTTAAAAGTGGAGATTACGATGGATCACTTGATAAACCTTATGAATTAAAATAGGCAAGTATTAGAATGTATTCTTATTTTTTAAGCAGTTATTTGATATGATTTTTTCTTTACATAAAAGTGTACAAATACATGAAAAGCCCCTGACATACCCATTAGGACTTGTAAAAACAAATGAAATAACATAAAATATAAGTAGGAACACACGTTTTGTGAGTGCCTAATGTTTAGGACTACCCAACAAGGTAGTTTTTTTCTACATTAAATGTAGGATAACTACAATTAACATAAAAATAATAGTTAATAAA
>CATKZK010000017.1 GCA_949841325.1 uncultured Bacilli bacterium | reverse complement strand
TTTTGTCGGCGGTACTTGGAATCATGTAACTTACTGTGGCTTATGGTATTGGTATTACAGTTACATGTCTGCTGATTATGGAGGTGGAGTAGGAGCTCGACTACTTCGTTATGCTTAAAGATGACAATTCAGTTGTCTTTTTTTATGAAGGAATGGTTAAACCATGATATAATGGAGAAAAGGTGATGATGGTATGGCAAAAAAGATAGTATTAATTGATGGAAATAATTTGATGTTTAGAAGTTATTATGCAACTGCATATACAGGCAATTTGATGAAGAATTCAAAAGGACAACCAACGAACGCATTATATGGATTTGCCAATATGATGAATAAAATCATAACAGAAGAAAAACCAGAATATTTATGTGTTGCTTTTGATGTAGGAAAAAGTTTTAGACATCGTGAGTATGCCGATTATAAAGCAGGACGTAGTAAAACACCTGATGAGTTAATTAGCCAAATGCCAATCGCAAGAGAAATGCTTAATCATATGGGAATATTTAATATCAATATATTAGATTATGAAGCAGATGATATTATTGGGACCCTTTCAAAACGTGTTAATGAAGATCCTGAATGGGATGCCTTACTTGTTACAAGTGATCATGACTATTTACAACTTATTACGGATGTTGTACATGTTAAACTCTTGCGTCCTAAAGATTTTATTAAATACGATCCTCAAAATTTTAAAGAAGACTATGGAATCGAACCTATTCGTATTATTGATTTAAAAGCTTTAATGGGGGATTCTTCTGATAACATTCCTGGAGTTCCTGGAGTAGGCGAGAAAACAGCTTTAAAACTTTTAGTTGAATATGGAACTTTGGATAATTTATATGCAAACATTGATAAAGTAAAGGGAAAACTACAAGAAAAATTAATAGAAAACAAAGAAAGCGCTTATTTTTCTTATAAGCTTGCAACAATCTGTTGTGATGCGCCTGTTCCTCACAGCTTTGATGAAATGAAATACGAAGGAGCTAAAGACTCTTTAGATGATTTTTATCGTGAATTAGAATTTTATTCCTTAATAAAAAACCAAACACCTGTAAAAAAAATGGAAGTACCGACTGATTCTAAAATTTTAAATGATGTAAAAGAAATCAACTTAAACGCTGAAATTTCCTATTATATAGAATGTGATCAGGAAAATTATCATATGGCAAATGTCTTGGGAATGGGACTTTATGATGGAGAGCAGTTGTTTTATGTTGAAAAAGATAAAATTGAAGAGGTCTTTGACTACACAAAAGAGGTTATAAAATATACCTTTGATTATAAAAAGAATATTTGTCTTTTGAAGCGTTTTGATACCAATACGATTTATGATATGAACTTAGTTGCCTATCTATTAAACAAAATGACAAAAGATGATATTGCTCTTCTTATGAATAATGATGGCATTTCGATTCCTCTTTATCATGAGATGATAAAAAAAGAAATGGATATTAAAGCTTATGTTACGATGAAGGCAAAATATATTTATGACTTGCATGATAAGTATATTGATGATTTAAAGAGTGAAGAAATGTATACTCTTTATACAGAAATTGAGCATCCTTTATCAGAGGTACTGGCTAAAATGGAATTGAGTGGAATTCTTTGCAACCGTGATATTTTAAAAGAGATGCAAGTGGAAATGAAAGAGAAAATAAATACTTTAGAAAAAGAGATTTATGATCTTTGTGGAGTGGAATTCAATATTTCCTCTCCAAAACAACTTGGCGAAGTTTTGTTTGAAACGTTAGGGCTTCCTCATGGTAAAAAGGGCGCTACTGGATATAAAACAGGGGCAGAAGTTTTAGAAAAACTCATAGGTGTCCATCCTGTTATTGAACGAATTTTGCTTTATCGAAATTATACCAAACTAAATAGTACTTATTTAGAAGGATTAAATAAGTACATCATGGAAGATGGCAGAATCCATACGATTTATAAGCAGGCATTGACACGTACAGGACGTCTTTCTTCTATTGATCCCAATTTACAAAATATTCCTGCACGTGATGAATTAGGTAAATTGGTGCGTAAAGCGTTTGTGCCAGAAAATGAATCATTTTTATCTGCTGACTATTCACAGATTGAACTTCGTATTCTTGCTCATATTTCTGGATCAGATGGGTTAATTCATGCCTTTGTCAATGGCGATGATATTCATACAAAAGTAGCTTCTGATATTTTTGCAAAACCAATGAGTGAAGTAACAAAGAATGAAAGAAGAACTGCAAAAGCTGTTATTTTTGGTATCGTTTATGGTATTAGTGGGTTTGGATTAGGGGAAAATATTGGAATTTCACCAAAAGAAGCGAAACAATTCATCAATAAATACTATGAAATTTATCCAGGAGTAAAAGAGTATATGAATTTAATTGTTAAAGATGCTTATGATGTTGGATATGTAAGAACATTATTCAACCGTAAACGTAATATCGATGAACTTTTCTCAAGTAATTTTATGGTACGTCAGGGCGGGGAGAGGATTGCGCTTAATACACCTATTCAAGGAACTAGTGCTGATATCATAAAAAAAGCGATGGTAGAAATCGATAAAGCTTTTGAAGCAAATCATATCGAATCTAAGATGCTTCTTCAAATTCATGATGAACTTGTATTTGATGTAAAAGAAAATGAGAAAGACAAAGTAGTCGATATTGTAAAAACTATTATGGAATCTACAGTGCAGTTATCAGTACCGCTAAAAGTAAGTACAGATTTTGGAATAGATCTTTATGAAACGAAATAAAATTGACTCTATCCTATTTTTATAATAAAATAAATCCTCAAGACAGGGGATTTTTTATGGAGTTACGAAGTAAAACGCGAAAAGAGCTAGAAGAGTTAAAAAAAGAAACGACATATCTTATGAGAAATGAAACACTTTATCATGACATATTTACTATTTTAAAAAGTGATTTAGATTTTTTAGCACATACGGATTTAAAGCTTACAGATGAGTATTTAGAACTACAATATAGTGGAGAAGAGAACGCCTTTTTATTGAATATAGAAGAAGTGTATGTTTTTTGTAAAAAGCTTGCTTATAGTTGGTTATCTGTTGTGCCTAGAGAAAGAATAGAAGCTCTAACAAAAGAATTCATTTTTTTAACAATGTTACATGAGACGGCTCATGCAGAGCAAAGGGCTTGTATTTATGAGGATTATTCTCCATACCCAGAAGTCAATCGTTTATATCGAAAGTATGAAGAAGGACAACATCCTTTAAATTTCTTGTATCGATTCAATTATCATTTTCGTGGCAATCGTTTTGCGTTTGAGAGAAACGCTAATTTAAATGCTTATCGAGAACTCGTCCATATTGGAAATGATGAATTTTTGGATTTATATAAACAAGCTTTTCTAGTCGTCTATATTGAAGATTATAATTATGGTAAATCGGTAATGGCACCTGCTTTGAAAACGTGCCATATGATGGGAAGAAAATATGATTTCTTAAACGAAGGAATTCCAACGCCTGTATTAGTAGAACATGGATTTGTATTACCTCCTAAAGAGTATAATGAATTTATAGTAGAAGTAGATGAGATTAAATCTATAGACCAAGCATATCAATTATGTTTAAATAAATTAGGAAGGGGTTAAAACATGCCCGAAATAGCGGAAGTAAGAACTGTTGCTAAAACTTTAAATCGTCAACTTGTTGGAAGAAGGATTGTAGATGTTACTATCTATTATTCTAAAATGATAGAGGGAGATTTAAAGACATTTCAAGAAAGTATTTTAGATACGGAAATCAAAAGTGTCACAAATTATGGAAAGTGGCTTTTTTTTGAATTGGAAGAAAAAATACTGCTTTCTCATTTGCGAATGGAAGGGAAGTACTTTATTAAGTCTAGAAGTGATGCTTTGGAAAAACATGAACATGTTGTTTTTGCTTTAGATAATGGAAGTGATTTGAGATATCATGATACAAGAAAATTTGGTCGAATGAAAATTGTATCTAAAGAGGAAGTATATAAGCTTCCAGAAATTTCTAAATTAGGTTTAGAACCAGATGATAAGAAGCTTACAGGAAGTATTCTCTATGAAAAGATAAAGGATAAGAAAAAGCCCATTAAGTCATTACTTCTTGATCAAACGATTGTTAATGGCCTTGGTAATATTTATGTCGATGAAGTCTTATTTGCCTCTTGTATTCATCCTGAGGTGTTGGGTGTAAATATAACGAAGAGACAGGCAGATATTCTTGTTGAATCGGCGGGACACATTATCAAAAGAGCAACTGAACTTGGAGGATCAACGATAAGAAGTTATACCTCTTCTTTGGGAGTCATTGGAAGTTATCAAAATGAATTAAAAGTACATACGAAGGAAAATAGTCCTTGTCCAAATTGTAGAACAAATATAAGAAAAATAACAGTAGGTGGAAGAGGTACTTATTTTTGTCCCAAATGTCAAAAGAGAAAATAAAACGTGTAAATGGTCTTCCTTTGATTTAAAGGAGTCTTTATTTTACTTAAAAGCACTATTTTTGACGTAAAGATACTATTTTTTTTTGATTTTGTTTGCTATAATGACAATAGGGTGGAATTATGGAGAGTATCTTCGGTTTAAGTTTAAATGATTTAACAGAGCAATTATCTCTTCTTGGACTACGTCCATTTGTTGCAAAGCAAATCTATGATTGGCTCTATAAAAAGCGTATCTTTGCTTTTGAGTCGATGACGAATATAAAAAAAGAGATCGTTCCTTTATTAAATGAACATTTTGATACAACACTCTTACATATGAAAAGAAAACAAGAAAGCCCTTTGACGAATAAATACTTATTTGAACTTGCTGATGGATCCCTTATTGAAGCTGTCTTGATGCGACATGACTATGGAATATCGGTCTGTGTGTCTAGTCAAGTTGGATGCAATATGGGCTGTAGCTTTTGCGAAAGCGGAAGGTTAAAAAAGATTCGCGATTTAAAAGCAAGTGAGATGGTACGAGAAATCTTAATGATTGAAGAGGATATAAAGAGGCGTATTTCATCTGTTGTCATAATGGGAATTGGAGAGCCTTTTGATAATTATGATGAAGTCATGAAGTTTATGAAGATTATCAATGAACCTTTAGGACTTGCCATAGGCGCTCGACATATTACGGTATCAACAAGTGGAATTATTCCTAAAATACGTGCTTATGCAGATGAACCCATGCAGACGAATTTGGCAATAAGTCTCCATGCACCTAATAATGAAATTCGCAATAAAATAATGAAAGTAAATAAAGCTTATCCTATAGAAGAGCTTATCACGAGTATAAAAGAGTATATCGAAAAGACAAATCGACGTGTTACAATCGAGTATCTCTTGTTAGATGGAGTAAATGATACAAAAGAATGTGCTATAGAACTTGCTCAATTACTTAGAGGAATGAATGTCTATGTTAATTTAATTCCCTATAATGAGACAAGTCACTTAGAGTATAAAAAAAGCAGTAAAAAAAGCATTGATGACTTTTTTGATACATTAAAAAAACGTGGAATAAATGTAACCATACGTAAGGAGTTTGGTGGGAACATTGATGCTGCATGTGGTCAATTAAGAGCAAATGAGGTGGAAAGATGAAATCATTTTATATAACGGATTCAGGAAGAGTAAGAAGTCATAACGAAGATTCTGTTACAATTGTTAAAAATGCTGCGTCAGAACATTTGATGATTGTTGCTGATGGAATGGGAGGACATCGCGCGGGAGAAGTTGCATCCTCTATGGTTGTGACACAGATTGGTTCTCGATTTCAAGCGTTATCGACCATTGGAACAAAAAGTGATGCCATTAGTTGGCTACGTGAAAATATCAATGAAATAAATCATGATATTATTAAATATTCTGAAGATCATCCTGAAGCGATGGGACTTGGAACAACTTGCGTAATGTCTCTTTTGACAAAAGAATTTATGTTATTTGTAAATATTGGAGATTCTAGTGGTTTTGTTTTTAAAAATAAAAAACTTCAGAAGATTACAAAAGATCATACTTTAGTAAACTTTCTTGTGGAGACTGGAGATTTATCGGAAGCTGAAGCTGTAAATCATCCAAAGAAAAATGTCCTTATGAAAGCCTTAGGGGCTGCAGATCAATGTGAACTTGATATTTTTGAAGTGGAAACAGATGTTGATGCTGTCATGTTATGTAGTGATGGACTTACTAATATGTTAACGAAAGAACAAATAGAGCGTGTGTTAAATGAAACGGAAATTTCAATTGAAGATAAGCTAATTAAATTGATAAAGAAGTGCAACGTGCGTGGAGGACAAGATAATATATCGATTGCTTACCTAGTAAAGGATAGTGAGGGTACATTATGATAATGAAAGGCCAAAAGATAAATGATCGTTACCAAATTATCAAGACGATTGGTGAAGGGGGAATGGCGAATGTTTATCTTGCTTATGATACCATTTTAGACCGAAATGTAGCAGTTAAGGTACTTCGTGGAGATTTGGCAACGGATGAAAAATTTGTGCGTCGTTTTCAAAGAGAGGCGTTATCAGCGTCTTCACTTTCTCATGCAAATATTGTAGAAGTATATGATGTTGGAGAAGATAACGGATCTTATTATATTGTCATGGAATATATTGAAGGAAAGCATTTAAAACAACTGTTAAAGAAAAGGGGAAGTTTGACTTTAACAGAAGTTGTTGATATTATGCTTCAAGTGACAGATGGAATGAGTGCGGCCCATGATTCTTACATTATTCATCGCGATATTAAACCTCAAAATATTATGATTCTTGAAAATGGTTTAATTAAAATTACGGATTTTGGAATTGCGATGGCTCTTAATTCGACACAACTAACACAGACAAATTCTGTTATGGGTTCAGTCCATTATTTACCTCCTGAGCAGGCGAGTGGAAAAGGTGCAACGATTCAAAGTGATGTTTATTCGATGGGGATTTTAATGTATGAGTTATTGACAGGAACTTTACCATTTAGAGGAGATAATGCGGTTGAGATTGCTCTTAAGCATATTAAAGAACCTTTTCCAAGTGTGAAAGAAAAAGTGAATAATATTCCACAATCGATTGAAAATATAATTATGAGGGCAACAGCTAAGAATGTAAAGAATCGTTATACAGATGCGAAAGAAATGCATGATGATTTAAAAACAGCCTTAACAGATGCTAGAGCTGGAGAGCCTAAATATATGTTTAAATATCCTGAAGATGAAATAGAAGGAAAGAAACGACAAACAAAAGCAGAAGAGCCAAAGAAGGCGTCCGTTTCAACTAAGAAAGAGGAGAAAGCCAAAAAGGAAGAAAAAGAGGTGAAAGCAACGCAAATTATGGAAAAGAATATGAAGAAAAAGGAAAATAAATTTTTATTGATTTTAGCCGTTATCTTTACAGGTCTTATTGTGGTCATTACGACATTAGTCTTCTTAATACCACAGCTTACAAAAGTAAAAGAAATTGAAGTACCAGATGTAACCAATATGAGCATTGTTGATGCTGAAAATACTTTGAAAGAGGCAGGATTTGTCATTGCTGATGAAAATAAAGAATTGTCATCAGGAGAAGTTGCAACAGGAAATATTGTTAGGACGAGTCCTCAAGCTGGAAGTACAAGAAAAAAAGGTGCAGAAGTTGTTTTATATGTTTCAACAGGAGAAAATGCTTATGTAGTTGAGAATTTGGCTGGGAAAAATTACTTAGAGGTAAAAGGTGTTCTAGAGCAAATGTATGGTCTAACTGTATTTATTGACCACGAAGATGCAACAGAGACAAGTGTTGCAAATGTGATTACGAAAACGGAACCAAAAGCCGGAACAAAGTTGACAACTGGAGATTCAATTACTTTATTTATTCCTGATATGACAACGACTTATCCTGATTTTACAAAGGGTGAATATTCTTTAAAACAGATTAATGAATGGGGAGAAAAATACAAAGTTGTTATAGAGGAAGTTAATATTGAAACAGACGAATATAAACCAGGAACGATTTATGATCAAAGTCAAAAAGCAGGAACTACAGTAATGGCAAATCAAGTACTTCGTATTTATATTGCTCAAGAAGTTTCTGGAGATGGTCAAGCGGCAGAAGAGATAGATAGTCAAGGAAATAATGAATAGATGAAGGGGAGAATTATCAGAATCATTAGCAACCTATATACAGTAGAATGTGAAAGCAACCGATATGAATGTAGAGCAAGGGGAAAATTCCGGAATATGGGAATGAGCCCTGTTGTAGGAGATATCGTAGAAATTGATGAAAAAAATCAGGTGATTTTAAGTATTGAAAAACGTCGCAATGAATTAAAAAGACCTGTGATTGCTAATGTGGATAAAGCTGTTGTGATTACAACTTGTACACGACCTCAATTCTCTTCTTTTTTATTAGATAAAATGTTGGTTAATGTACTTGCAAATGATATTGAACCTATTATCTGTTTTACGAAGTTTGATTTGTTAAAAGAAGAGGAGAAAAGTTTCTTTTATGACCTTATTGACTATTATAGTAAAATAGGGATTCCCTCTGTTATCAATACAGAAATAGATACATTAGAAAAACTTATGAAAAATCATACAGTGGTATTAACAGGGCAAACGGGAGCAGGAAAGAGTACACTTGTAAATAAACTAGATAAAAATTTACATCTAGCTACGGATGATATATCCCTTGCTCTAGGGAGAGGAAAACATACGACTAGACATGTAGAATTGTTTAAAATTAAAGATTATTATCTTGCAGATACTCCAGGTTTTTCAGCCCTTGATATTATAGAGGAACCTGAAAATATTCGTTTTTGTTTTCTCGAATTTAAAAATGAATCTTGCAAATTTAACAATTGCAAACATTTGAGTGAGACAGGGTGTGCGGTGAAAAGACAACTTGAAGAGGGAGAAATTTTGAGTAGTCGATATGAAAATTACAAGAAGATGGTGGTAAAGTGAAAATTGCAGTTTCCTTTTTGAAATATAAAGAGAGTATTAAACGAACAATAGAAGAGATTGATAGAACCGATGCTGATTTTCTTCATGTAGATGTGATGGATGGAAAATTTGTTGAAAATTCTTTTTTGACGATAGAGGAACTTCAAGAAATTCTTCCCCTTTCAAAAAAGAAATTGGATGTGCATTTGATGGTGGAAAATCCCGATGCTTATATCGAAACACTTGTTCGGTTTAATCCATTTTGTATTACGATTCATGCCGAATTGCAAAATGCATTAGACTATATAAAAAAAATTAAAAATAGAAATATTTTATCAGGAATCGCGATAAATCCTGAAACAAAAATAGATACGATTAAATTCCTGTTAGATGAAGTAGATCTTGTGCTTATTATGGGTGTTAATCCAGGTAAAGGTGGGCAAGAGTTACAAGAAGTTTCTGTTCATAAAATAAAAGAGTTGGATATGTATAGAAGCGAAAGTAAACATTCTTATCTTATTGCAATTGATGGAGGAATTAATCAAAATACCATAAAAAAAATATCCGATGTGGATATCTGTGTTATTGGTTCTGCTATATCATTAAGTGATGATTATCAACTTACTTTAGATGAAATAAAAAAGATTGGAGCACGATAAAAGGTTTTAAAGTGAAAAGGGCAGTAACATAAACAAAATATTAAATGAATTCGTGCTCCTGAAAAGCTATTATATGGCTTTTTTCTTTTTCCACAAGCGAATCGTCATAGATCGACAAAGGTTTTCTTTTTTCTACATACTCGTTATTTGTTTTATCACATAATAAATAGCATTATTGTATGACATGTGGTATGATGAAGATGTGAAAGTGTATGAATTATGAAGTTGTTTTAGATTTGATTTTTATTTTTATCTTTTATTCTTTTATTGGTTGGCTTTTAGAAGTTATCACCATTATTATTAAAGAAAGGAGATTTGTCAATCGAGGAATTACAAATGGTCCTCTTTGTACTTTGTATGGAGTGGCTGCCTTGTTAGTGACGGTTATTGCAAGGGATAGTTCAAACCTTTTGGCTATCTTTTTTACCTCTATGATTTATGGTACAGGATTAGAATTGATTGCTGGAAAACTACTTGAGCGTACGAATCGGTTAAAATGGTGGGATTACTCAGATAAACCTTGGAATTTGGATGGGTATATTTGTCTTCAATATTCTCTTCTTTGGGGATTCCTTGGTGTTCTTCTAATTAAAATTGGAAATCCTATCTTTGTTACATTGTTTCATTCTCTTTATCCTGTTATTAAAGAGATTCTCTTATTTATCTTACTTGGAATTATTGAGATAGATTTATTAACGTCTTTTATTACTTTAAAAAGTTTGAAAGAAAATAAACTAGAGAATGTAACGAACCGTTTTGGGAATTGGCTACTTCGTTCTATTTTGAAGCGTCTTGAAAATGCCTACCCTAATATAAAGAAAGAAAAAAAGAAGCAAAAAGAGAAGAGCAAAGTGTTTGCTCAGGGAACTAGTTTTTACAAACTCTTTTGGATTTTCTTAATTGGGGGATTTATAGGGGATTTGTGTGAAATTTTGTTTTGTAGGTATAGCATGCATCGATGGATGAGTAGAAGTTCTTTTGTCTTTTCTCAAATTTCGATTGTATGGGGCATTGCCTTTTTTCTAGCCACACTTCTTTTACATCGTTATCAAAAGAAAAGTAATACATTTTTATTTTTCTTTGGAACGATTATGGGTGGGGCCTTTGAATATTGCTGTAGTGTTTTTACAGAATTCTTTTTTGGAACAGTCTTTTGGGATTACTCTAAATTTGCCTTTAATATTCATGGGAGAGTAAATTTGTTATTTTGTTTCTTTTGGGGCTTTGCAACTGTGCTCTTTATAAAAGTAGTTTATCCATTTTTATCAAAGATGATTGAACGTATTCCTAGGGAAATGGGAATTATTCTAACGAATGTATTCTTTTTCCTTCTACTTATTGATTGTTTTGTAACAGGATGTGTAATGATGCGGTATCGCTTGCGAACAGAGGGAAAGCCAGCAGAAAATGTGATTGAAGAGTTGTGTGATTCTTATGCAGATGATGAGTTTATGATGAGAAGATGGCCAAATATGAAACAGAAAAAGATTGACTAGAGGATTCAAATAGCATAAAATAAATGATTAAGTAAGGGAGTGAACTTTTGTGAAGATAAAGTATAATTTAGAATATAACTATTTTTCTTTTTATAATGAAGCACAAGGAATTGTGATGAATAAAAAAGCCATTTTAAAAGGACTAAAGGAAATTAAGAGTTATACCAAAATAGGAAATGACTATTTGAAGAAATTGGGCATTTTATTTCTTTTGTTTGTATTCGTTACTTTTCTTCCTATTCCTTCCTTTTTTAAAACAATAGTTAATCTTCTTTTTTGTCTTTTTATAGGTGTAATGGTTTCCTATTATGCTATTTTTTATTTAAGTTATTTAGAAGACAGAAAAAGATGTCATCGTGGAGAGTTGCAGTTTAGTAAAACGGGAATTATAGATGTTACTGATGATGGTGTAAAAATTGGACTTCCATGGCATTTAATTGAATTTGCTGTCATGACGAATCAATTGATTTGCTTTGTTACAAAAACGAATGTCCTTTATTTTATTGATGTTTCTAAAAAGGAAGAGATAAAAGAGGCCATAGTAAAATATCAGGAGGAATTAAAAATCTTTGATTTTGCAAAGAGTATGCCAAAAGAGGAAACACCAATGAGTGAAGAAGAGCCTGCTTCTTTAGAGGAAAAAGAAACAGTAGAAGAGGAAGAAATCGAGTCTTTAGAAGACGATGGAGAAGTGGAACAGGCTATTGAAGAATTAACAAAAGATTAATTCTTTTTTGAAATAATAGAAAACAAATGTTTGACACACCTTTATTACTGTGGTATTCTAGATGTACTTAAGAAACTCTTCATAGGAGGTCAATATGTTAATAAGAAATATGGTCAACATGTATAAATTAAATATTGAAAAAATTAAGAAATTTATTTTGGCAACAGATTTGGAAAAGGGAGAACGCTATCCCTATTTTTATGTTGTACGGGTAAAAGAAGAGGTAGTAAGTAATGAAAATAAAATACATACCTTTAATGTTGAATCACAGAGAACCTATGCTTTCTATGTTTGTAAAATAGAAGTTACGTCTAATGGAGAGATAAGATCCATTTCTTGTAAATGTGATGATTTTGCTAAACACCAAAGTTGTAAGCATTTAGCAGCTTGCTTTTACCGTTTCTCAGAATATATTTTTGATATAAAAAACGAAGAAGAATTCTTTTCAAATATTCTCTTAGAAAAATATGCATCGAATGAGCATAAAATAAAAAAAGAATTAAAAGTCGACTTAGATATTGAGTTAAGACATAAGGGAAGTCGATATACAATTGAACTTCGTCCGACGATTGGTGATAAAAAGATGTACAATCTTGGAACTAAATTTAAGAAATTTTATCAATGTTATAAGAAAGAAACGGGAAGTGTTGTTTTTGGAAAAGAATTGACGTATTTGCCAGAAGAATATTATTTTAATGATAAGAATAAGAGATTAATTGAATGTTTATCTTCTTATTATAATTACAATTATTATTCTGAAAAAGAGAGCCAGTTATTAAAACTCTTTACAGCATTGGAGGGGATTCCTTTTACGATTAATTCTCATATGATTCACTCTTATAAAGAGGAGTTTCCGCTTGAAACGAAAATAAAAAAAGAGGGAGAAAATTATCTTCTTTCCTTTCATTTGAAAGAAGATATTTGCAATTTAGATTCAGAATATCGTTTTATCTATAGCAGAGGAAATATCTATAAATTAAATAATAAGGAAAGTCACTTGTTGGAAGATATTGTTGATAATGATATTGATACACTTAGTATAAAAAAAGAAGATTTAACTCGCTTTACTGGAGGGCTTTTAAATATTATTAAGACGAATGCTATTTTGGATGAAAGTGTCGATGGGGACATTGTTATTTCTTCTAAACCTGATACAGAAATCTACTTTGACATAGGAAGCAATGAAATTCTTGCCAATATTGTCTTTCTTTACGATAGTAAAAAAATCGATTTTTTTGATATTGTACCTGGTTTGGCTCGTGATCATGAATATGAAAATCAAGTACTTTCCTTTTTACTTGACCATCAATTTGTGTTGGAAGATAAAAAACTAAAAATTTCTTCCCTTTCAGAACAAGTTGAATTTTTAGAGCATGGGATTGATGTCATTGCAGAAAAGTATAAAGTATTTACTTCAGAAAGGTTAAAAGAAGTATCGATAAAACATCATACAGGAATTACTAGTACTTTTTCTATTGGAAGTGATCATATTTTATCTTATCAATTTGATTTAGATGGCATAGCTTCAGAAGAACTTGTAAATATCTTTAAAGATATGCGTATGAAAAAGAAGTACTATCGTTTAAAAAATGGTGATATTTTAAATTTAGAAGATGAAAATTTAAGAGAATTAGAAGACTTATCCAGTGAAATGGAAATATCTGATGAAGAGATTATTAACGGAAAAGGTGAAATAGAAAAATATCGTGCCATCTACTTAGACAGTTTAAAAAGTGGGCGTTATCAACATGTTAAAACAGATAATTTATTTAATGAGTTTATTCAACACTTTTATGAATATAAGGATTCAGCCTTACAATTAAGTAAAAAAGATCTTTCCCTTTTAAGAGAGTATCAGTTAACGGGAATAAAATGGCTTTATAACATTCATAAGACGGGATTTGGTGGAATTCTTGCAGATGAAATGGGTCTTGGAAAAACGTTACAGGCCATTTTCTATAGTAAACAATTACTTCTTGATAATGAAGATAGTAAAATCTTGATTATTGTTCCGACAGCACTTGTCTATAATTGGTCGCATGAATTTGAAAAATTTGCTCCTGATATTAAGGTGGTAATTCTTTCGGGTATGCGCGAAAAGCGTAGAGAGCTCTTGGAAATGTCTACTCACCAAAATGTTTATATTACAAGTTATGGAATGCTTCGAGAAGATATCGAATACTATAAAAAAATGACATATGATACAATTATTATTGATGAAGCACAGAATATTAAGAATTATACTGCGGGAATTACCAAAACTGTCAAAAGTTTAAAAGCGACCACAAAGATAGCATTAACAGGAACCCCAGTTGAAAATTCGCCTATGGAATTATGGAGTATTTTTGACTTTATTATGCCAGGTTATCTATCAAGTATTATGCGTTTTAAAAGAAAGTATAATATTAAAGATTTCGATGAAGAAACGAATCAATTGCTTGAGGGACTAAGTCGTCAAATTACCCCCTTTATTATGCGAAGAAAAAAACAAGATGTTATTAAAGAATTGCCTCCTAAAATGGAAAATACAATTTATGTTGAAATGACAGACATGCAAAAAAAAATCTATGCAGCTGAATTAGAGAGGGTAAAAAAAGAAATGGAAAACATTTTAAAGTTCGATGGAATTAAAAAAGCGAACTTTATGATTCTTTCGTTATTAACTACATTAAGACAAATTTGTATTGATCCAGGGATTATTTATGAAGATTATAAGGGAGGATCAAATAAAATAGAAAGTCTTTTGATGACTTTAAAAGAAAATGTATTAAATGGAAATAAAGTCTTGATGTTTACATCCTTTAAAAAGGCACTTCATCGCATTTCTGAAGAATTAGAGAGGGAAGAAATTCCTTACTATATTATCGATGGAAGTGTTAGTGCCTTAGAGCGAGATAAGAGAGTGCGAGAATTTAATGAACGAGATTCGGGAGCTGTTTTCTTAATTACTTTAAAAGCAGGAGGAGTAGGTCTTAATTTAGCATCGGCGACTACTGTCATACATTTAGATTTATGGTGGAATCCTCAAGCAGAAAATCAAGCAACAGATCGTGCTCACCGTATTGGTCAAAAGGAAATAGTTGAAGTTATTCATTTGGTTTGCAAAGGAACAATTGAAGAAAAAATCCTCGAACTTCAAATGAAAAAGCGCGAATTAGCAAATCGTCTTCTTGATGAAAGCGCTAAAGATCAAGATATTATAAGTTCTCTTTCAGAAAAAGATATCAAAGATTTACTATCCTATGAAAATAATTTTTAAAAAAATATTTACATTGTCACTTAAACGTCACTTTGTTTTGATATGATGAAGACATCAAAGAAAGGAAAGTTTATATGGAAATATTAAATGTTCAAAACTTAACTAAAGTATATGGAAAAGGAGAAAATCTAGTGAAGGCACTAGATAACGTTTCCTTCTCTGTTGAAAAAGGAGAGTTTGTTGCAATTGTTGGTGCAAGTGGTTCAGGGAAATCGACACTTCTTCATTTAATAGGAGGCGTAGATAGACCAACAAGTGGTAAAGTTTTTATCGATGGAAATGACATTTATGAGATGAATGACGATAAATTAGCGATTTTTAGAAGAAGACAAGTTGGCTTAATTTATCAATTTTATAATTTGATTCCAATTCTAAATGTTGAAGAGAACATAACTTTGCCAATGGAGTTAGATGGAAGAAAAGTAAAAGAAGATGAAATTGCTTCTATGCTTTCTACTTTAGGACTCACAGAAAGAAAGAAGCATTTGCCCAATGAATTATCAGGAGGACAACAGCAAAGAACTTCGATTGGTCGAGCAATGGTGACAAAACCAGCCATTATTTTGGCAGATGAGCCTACAGGAAATTTGGATTCTAAAGCGAGTGATGAGATTGTTGAACTTTTGAAAATGTCTAATAAAAAGTTTAATCAGACGATTATTATGATTACTCATAATTTAGATATTGCTGCCGTAGCAGATCGCATTATTAAAATTGAAGATGGACGCATTGTTGAGGAGGTAAGTGATGGACTTACTAAATAAACTCACAATAAAGAATTTAAAACTTAATAAAAAGAGGACTATTGTCACCATTATAGGTATTCTTTTATCTGTTGCTTTAATTACGGCTCTAGCAACACTTGTTGTGAGTTTTCAAAAATCTTTAATTGATTATGAAAAGAATCGTAATGGAAATTTTCATTATGCTTTTTCTAAAGTTCCCAAAGAAGATCTTGGAAAGTTTGAAAATAATCGCAATATAGAAAGTGTTTATTTAACAAAAGAAATTGGTTATGCTAAAATTGATGAAATTCAAAATAAAGATAAGCCATATGCTTATGTGCTTGCTTATGATTTTGATGCAATAGATAATTTGGGAATGAACCTGTTAGAGGGAAGAAAGCCTAAAACAAGTAAAGAAATAGTTATTCCAAAACATTTACAGACGAATGGTCGCGTTCGTTATAAAGTGGGTGATACAATAACACTTACGATAGGAACAAGACAAATTGAGGGAGAAAGTCTAGATCAATTTAATCCATATCAACAAGAAGAACTCTTTATAGGAACGCATGAAATGGAATACACGATAGTAGGGATAATGGAAAGACCTGGTTATCGTTTAGAAGATTTTTCTTCTCCAGGATATACTTTTATTACCTGTCTAGATAAAGAGGAAAGTGGAAATTATAATGTTTATGTTCGCTATACAAAAAAGGGACTTAAAAATATTGATTATGTCATTGCCGATATTCTTGGAGTAGATAGAGATATTTATTATAAAGGGCATCATCTTGATTATGGATTATTATCAGAAAAAGAAATCGAAAAAATTCATCAAGAATTATGGAGAGAACTTGAGAAAGCCAAATATGATATTTTATCACAACATGATGCTCTTATGGCTTTTGAAGAGGGAAATTCAGAAGATGGAACGTTTAAAGCTTTGTATTCTGTTGCTTGTATCATTGTGCTCATTATTATTGTGACCTCTGTTTATTGTATAAGAAATAGTTTCAATATATCTATAACTGAAAAAACAAAACAATATGGTATGTTGGCAAGTGTAGGAGCTACTAAAAAACAGATCAAGAAAAATGTTTTATATGAGGCCTTTATTCTTGGCTTAATAGGTGTTCCTTTAGGTATTTTATCGGGAATATTTGCCGCTTTTATACTGATTCATTTAACTTCTTATTTGTTAAGTTCTGCTTTTGAGGGTATGTTTGCTTTACAATTTGCAACATCTCTTCTTGCCATTTTGCTATCTATTGGTTTAGGTTTTATCACCATTTATTTTTCTGCAATCAAAAGTGCAAAAAAAGCAGCAAAAATATCACCAATCATGGCAATACGTAACAATGATGATATAAAGATAAATGCTAAAAAGATAAAAGCACCTAAAATAATTAAAAGAATATTTGGAGTAGGAGGAGATGTTTCCTATAAGAATATTAAAAGAAATAATAAAAAATATCGGACGACTATTATCTCTATTGTCGTATGTGTTGCTATTTTTATTTCATTGAGTTCATTTATGAGTCTTGCTTTCAAGGTTGTTGGATTAGAATATGGTGAGATGAATTATAATCTATATATGTCTGTTCATGCCAAAGAAAATCTTGAGAAAGTAAAAGAGGAACTTCTCTCTCTTGATGGATATAAGCGTTATTCTTATTTAAATAGTTTTGAATCTAGTGTAATAAATCCTCGCTTTACAAAAGAGTTTGAGCAACATTTATCAGATGAAGAGGATTATTATGTAAGTGTTATCTCTTTAGGAGAAGAAGAGTATCGTCGTTACTTAAAGACCTTAGGCTTACAGTATGATGATGTTTATCAAAAGGGAATTTTGGTTAATGATTCTATTATTTATAAAGAAGAAAATGGAACATTAAAGCAAAAAGAAGTCGCTGTATTTGACTATAAAAAGGGCGATATAATGAGAATAGAATACTTAAGAGATTCAGATGATGAAAAAACCACGATTTATGAAATTGAGCTTGCAACGAAAACATTTGAAAGACCTTTAGGAATTGAAAGTGCAATTGGAACTCAATTTATTGTAATAAGCGATGCTTATATGGAAACTTTGCATACTCCAGATTATTTTGATATTTATGCAGATATGGAAAATCCCGATAAAGCGCAGGATGAAATTGAAAAAATACTTGAAGTATATGATAATGCTCATGTAACAAATTATGAAAAAGAAGCAAAGGAAAGCAAATCACTTTATATCTTAGTAGGTATTTTCTTATATGGATTTATTACGGTTATTGCGCTTATTGGTATTACCAATATCTTTAATACGATTACAACAAATATGGAATTACGCAGTCGTGAATTTGCAATGTTAAAAAGTATAGGAATGACAAAACGTGAATTTAATCATATGATTCGCTTAGAGAGTTTATTTTATGGAATGAAGTCATTGTTGATAGGTATTCCTTTAGGTTGCCTTCTTTCTTACCTCATATTTAAAGCCCTTATGAATGGGAATTTAGAGTTTAGTTATATGATTCCATATCAAGCTATTGTAATTAGTATACTTGCGGTGTTTATTTTGATTACTTGTATTATGAAATTTTCAATTACGAAGATTAATAAACAAAATACTATTGAAACAATAAGAAATGATAATATTTAATAGAAGGGAGGATGAACTCCCTTCCTTTGTATGCTATAATGAAAGTGGTGATGAGATGAAAATTTTACTTGTCGAAGATAATCATAGTATTGTAAAAGGACTCGTTTATGCGTTAGAACAAAATCATTATCAAGTAGAGGTTTGTATGAATGTACAAGACACAATAAAGTATTTAAATCAAAAGACACCTGATCTTATTGTTTTAGATGTCTCTTTACCTGATGGTAATGGTTTTGATTTATATAAGGATCATATTTTAGACATTCCTGTTCTCTTTTTGACCGCTAGAGATTCAGAAGATGATATTGTAAAAGGGTTAGAAATGGGAGCACAGGATTATATTACGAAGCCTTTTTCTACACGTGAATTACTTGCACGTATCAACCGTATTTTAGTGAGTCATAAAAAAAATAAAATTACAGTTAAAGATATTACTTTTGATATGAATAAAATGGAAGTCTTAAAAAATGAGGAAGTCATTAATTTATCTAGTTTAGAACTAAAAATACTAAATCTTCTTTTTAATAATTTGAATAAAGTAGTGACAAGACAAAATATTATAGAGCATATTTGGGAATGGACGGGAAATGATGTTTATGATAATACAATAACTGTTTATATGAAACGCATAAGAGAAAAATTAGGAACAGATATTATCATTACATTAAAAGGAATAGGATATAGGATTGATCATGAAAAATAAAACAGAGAATATTTTAATTATCATTGTTGCTTTCATTTTTCTATTGGTCGTATTTATCAATACATATTTTGGATTGAAAACTTATCAAGTTAATTATAATTATTTAATAAGTAATATCATAAGCAATCTTAAGGAAGAGTATCCAACTCTAGATGAAGATAAAATAATTGAGATACTAAATAAAAATACGGTGGAAAAAAATAGCATGTTAACATCTTATGGCATTCATTTGGAAACAGATTCTGTTAGTCAAAGTAATAAACAAATATTATTTCAAACGATGTTTATGAATGGATTTTTTCTCCTTATATTCGTTCTTGCTTTATTATTTATTTTTAATGCATCAGCTCATAAAAAAAATAAACAAATAAAAAAATTAACGAATTACGTCGAAGAGATCAATCGTAAGAATTATAAATTAGATCTTTTATCGAATGAAGAAGATGAAATCTCTATTTTGCAAAATGAAATTTATAAAACTATGGTAATGCTAAGAGAGACAGCAGATCAATCTCTTCAAGATAAAGTCAGTTTAAAGAATTCTTTATCCGATATTTCACATCAATTAAAAACGCCTTTAACTTCTATTAATATCATGTTAGATAATATTATCGACGATGCTTTAATGGAAGCTAGTGTGCGGAATGAATTTATTATTGATATTAAAAGAGAAATATTAAATATAAATTTTCTTATACAATCGATTTTAAAACTTTCATCTATTGATGCTAACGCTATTAAATTTACTAAAGAATATGTCAAGCTTTCTAAGATTATTGATGAATCTATCAAAAATGTTTCTGTTATTTGTGATTTAAAAAATATTAATATTCATATAGAGGGCAATAAAAATATCAAAGTAAATTGTGATTTCAAATGGCAAGTAGAAGCCATTACGAATATTATAAAAAATGCGATTGAACATTCTCATGAGAATTCTACTGTTGATATCAAATATGAACAAAATAAAGTATACACGACAGTTACGATTACAGATTATGGGATAGGCATTGATGCTAAAGTGTTACCTAATATTTTTAAACGCTTTTATCGAGATACAACTAGTGATACGCAAGGGTATGGCATTGGGCTTTCACTAGCTAAAAGTATTATAGAGGCTCAAAATGGAAGTATAAATGTTTCGTCTGTACTTGACCAATATACGATTTTTACGATAAAATATTTTAATTAGGAAGTGATAAAATGTCTTGGGAAGAATTACAAGAAGAACTATTTGAACAATTATTTAAAGCAGAAGAGGATTATATAACTTTAAAAGATTTACTTGAAAGTATTCGACCAATTCATAAAATTTGGGCAGGACTTGATTACCTTTTATTAGAAGATAATACAAATGATTTTGATATTTTTAAATCGACAGATGAGATAAGACTAATTGATGGTTTTATCATTATTAAAACGGGATTATGGAATTACATTGTAATTGATCCTGTAGAAAAAAGAAGCTTAACGAATGAAGAATGTAAAACTCTTTTTGATGAAGAATTTTTCTTGAAGCATTTTAATGAAGAAGAAACAAAAAATCGTTTTGCCGATATGTTTTATTTTGAAGATGCAGGGAAAAAGGATACTGTTGAAAAATTAATTGACTATATCAATGAACATCAAAATATTTTAACTGAAGTCAATTATGTGACTTATTCGGTAAACTATATAAGTTCTAGTGTATCTGTTCAAGTTAATTTTGAAAAACAAGAAGCTACGATTGGATTCTTTAAGTTTGATGAAAAAGAAGATTATCCTAGTCATATCAATTATCTATTTTTTGATAAGAACGCTATAATAACTGGAGCATCTAATCCCACCAATAATATCGAATCTTTAAAAGCTATGGGAAGTCGAGTTGGAGGAATTAAAATTCCTAAATCTATTCTTCCTGACTTTGTTAAAGATGAAAAGTTTAAAAAAATGACATATAAGAGTGAAGATTAGAAGAGATCCTATGCAAAGTATTGATTTTTTGCTTGGACGTTTAAGTACATCTAAGTTTCGTAGTCGTTTTCACTTGAAGAAAAAAGATATTGAGTATATTGAATCTGTAGGTTTAGATAAAATAAAATCACATGCATATGATTTTATTTCAAAAAGACTAGCTCCTAAAATTATTGATAATGATGGAAAACAGACGCCATACCATGGACATCCAGTCTTTATCTCTGAGCATGCTACTGCTACTTGTTGTCGTGAATGTCTATATAAATGGCATAAAATTGAAAAGAATAAAGCATTAACTTCACAGGAGATTGATTATGTTGTAGAGATCATTATGAGATGGATTGAAATCGAGTATGTGAAAGGAAAAAGAGCGTATGAAGAGATGTCACTGGGTCAATATAAATAATCCAATTTATGTAGAGTATCATGATCATGAATGGGGCGTTCCCTCTCATGACGATTATTATCTATTTGAAATGTTGTTACTTGAATCTTTTCAAGCAGGTCTTTCTTGGGAATGTATCTTAAATAAAAGAGAAGCTTTTCGTACTTCTTTCGATAACTTTAACTATGAAATTATTGCTCATTATGATGAACAAAAAGTTTCTGAACTTATGCGTAATGAGAGTATTATAAGAAATCGCTTAAAGATAAAGGCGGCTATCAATAATGCTAAAATATTTATATCTATTCGAGATACCTATGGAACTTTTGATCATTATATTTGGTCATTTACAGAAGGAAAGATGATGAAGGGAAATGGGAGAGATACAACTTCTTCTTTGTCAGATAAAATATCTCTTGATTTAAAACGATATGGAATGAAATTTGTGGGTTCAACGATAATCTATTCTTATCTTCAAGCGATTGGTATAATAAATGATCATGAAGAACAGTGTGATTTGAATATAACTAATTAGTTATTAAAAAGAGTATTAGAGAAAAGAAGTGTCTGAAAAGGCATTTTTTATTTACATAAAAAGTGTATAATTTTAACTGTTTTGACTTGACAAAAAAGTTTAGTAGTGTAAAAAAAAAAAAAAAAAATGGTAGAATTACAGTAGGGAGCAGGTGTTTTTATGCACGTTCAAAAGAAGGTATTGTTCTTATCTGTTTTTTTAATGGTCATAGGTTTTGCAGCCGTTAGTGCAACACTTTATTTAAATGGAACAATTGGAATTGGGACAAACAATGATGATTTTGATGTGTATTTTTCTAAAGCGGTAGAAAATGGCGTTGAGAATAATAGTTTAATTCAGGATAAGACACACCTTGCTTTTAGAACAGAATTATCCAAAATAAATGAAAAGTATGTCTTAGAATATGATGTCACGAATGCAAGTAAGCAATATGATGCGAGTATTGTTATCAATTGTACAGGAAGTAATGAATACTTACGAGTAGAAAATAAATTCAATGTCGTAGAAGATTTAAAAGCAAGAAGTACAAGAAGTGGGAAACTGACATTAACAGTTATCAAAAGTGTTTTTGAAGAAACTGAAGTATCGATAAACTGTGAAATAAGAGGGAATGCTAAAGAGAGAACAGAAGCAGGAGGAGAAACGATAGACAAAGAACCTGTGGATTATTTAAGGACAACAGGCTTTTCTTCAACGATTTATTTAGGACATGAACTAAATAAAAGTAAAGTAGAAAGCATTACCTTAAAAAATACGAAAGAAGTGCCAAATAATGCGATAGAATCATGGGATGTATCTGTTGCAGGGAATGGAAGTATCATGGCATATACTCTAGATGAAGACAACAATGAACTATTAGAACTATATATCGGACAAAATGGAGGAGTGAACGCCAATCCAAATTCAACATATTTATTCCATGACTTTACGACTGCAACAAGAATAGATTGCTTAGAATATTTAGATACAAGTCAAGTAACGAATATGGTTGGAATGTTTTATGAGTGTGGTAATATCAGAAATTTAGATTTAAGTCATTTTGATACGAGCAAGGTAACGAATATGAACAATATGTTTTATGGTTGTGGCAATCTCTTAAGCTTAGATGTAAGTTCTTTCGATACAAGCAATGTAACATCGATGGGAACAATGTTTGGTTACTGCTCTAAATTAGTCGAATTAGATGTAAGTTCTTTTGACACAAGGAATGTAACTATAATGTCAACTTTATTTTATAATTGTGGAAGTTTAGTCGATTTAAATCTGAGTCATTTTAATACGAGTAATGTAACAACCATGTGGAACATGTTTTCAGAATGCGGGAAATTAACAAATTTGGACTTAAGTTCATTTGATACTCGTAATGTAAAAAGTATGTCTTATATGTTTTATGGTTGTAGCAGGATCAAAAATTTAGATTTAGGTCATTTTGATACGAGCAAGGTGACGGATATGAGTTCTATGTTTAGAGGTTGTATTGCCTTAACAGATTTAAATATCAATCATTTTAGCACAAGTAAGGTAAAGAATATGTCCTATATGTTTTCTAGTTGTGAAAATCTCACAAGTATAAATATAGATACATTTAATACAGAGAGTGTAGTAGATATGTCTTATATGTTTTTTGGTTGTTCTAAGATAATCACATTAGATATATCAAAATGGGATATATCTAATGTTACTTCTTTAAAAAATATGTTTTGGTTATGTTCAAATTTAGAAGTATTAGATGTCTCAAATTGGAATACTTCTAATGTCACGAATATGAGTGGAATATTTGCCTATTGTGAAAAGTTAGAAAGTTTAAATGTCAGTACGTGGAATACTGATAAAGTAACGGATATGTCAAGTACATTTGCCTACTTGAGAAAAGTGGAAAAGTTAGATGTGGGGAATTGGAATACATCAAATGTAGAGACAATGAAAGCGATGTTTGTGGAATGTAATATACTAAAAGAAGCAGACTTAAGTTCTTTTGATTTAAC
>CATKZK010000016.1 GCA_949841325.1 uncultured Bacilli bacterium | reverse complement strand
GCAAGTAATACACAAGACTTTGATGTGTACTTTTCGAGAGTCTTTGAAAATGGAGTAGAAAACAGTACTTTAATACAAGATAAAACACATATTACATTTGAAGCAAATTTAAAAGAAATAGATAAAGTATATGAACTAAAATATGAAGTGACAAATGCAAGCAAAAACTATGATGTAAGTGTAAGTATCAATATACCAAATGGAAATGAATACCTCCAAGTAACGAATGACTTTGATACAAGTAATTTACTTGCAAGAACAACAAGAGAAGGAATACTTACGTTAAAAGTGATTAAAGGAGTAACAGAAGAGATACAGTTTCCCATTGAGATAACGATTACAGTAAATGCTGTTGAGAGAACAACACTAGGAAGTGAAACCATCAAGAATGGAACCATCTATGGAGTAAAAAGAGACATAGAATCATCTAGTACAAAATGGGAGAGAATTGAAGACTCAGTTGGTTTAATTGCCAATGCAACTAAAGATGGAAGTGAAGTACAAAATGACTTTGACAATATTTACCCATGGAGTGATATCATTACCTATAACTATGACGATGTAACAAAAGAAGAGACAGCAGTCTATGGAGATGAAAACTTTGCATTTGATGGGTCAAACGGACAAGTACTAACAAGAATACCTGAATTTTATTATAAAAGAGAACAAGTAGATGGAGTAGAATACCAATACATATCCAAATATCCACAAGAAGGATATGAAAAAAGTGAAGCCTTCAGTATTGGAAGATACACGATGTCAGGGAATTCCTCAAAAGTATATAGTCGAAGTAGAGTAAAACCTTTAACTTCGACAACTATAACAGATTTCAGAACGTATGCTAAAAAGTTAGGAGACGACTTTGGACAATTGGATTACCATGTATTTTTACTTCAAATGTTATATTTAATAGAATATGCAGATTATAATAGTCAAGAAATACTAGGGCAAGGAAATACCGCGAATACATCTGCTGTAACAAGTGGGGAATGCGACATTTTAGGCATGAAGTCAGGAACTTTAAACAATGATGGGAAACATTCGATGATTTACCGAGGAATTGAAGATATTTTTGGAAATATTCATCAATTTGTTGATGGAATTAATATTAAAAGTGGTGTTTCTTATGTTAATTATGATTATAAAACTTATGAAAATGAAGTTTTTACAAATGAATATATTCCTTTAGGCTACAAAAATCCTATTCATTCAGCAGGGACTGCTCGATATATTGCATCTTTAGGTTATGATGCAAATCAGAGTTTAATTTCCTTTCCTACTGTTATTTCTGGTGCAAATGAGAATACATACATATGTGATGGTTACTATTATTTTAGCGAAGGTGGAGCAAATCGTATTCCCATTTTTGGAGGAATATATACGGATGGAAAAAATGCGGGATTTTGGCGGTGGAACTTGAGTTCTGCTCCAACAATAACGAACGGGTATCTTGGAGCTCGATTACTACATTATAATTAGATCGAATGGACTTGACAAGTAAATGTCAATGTCCTTTTTTTGTGCAGTCAACTCTTGAAAAAAACACCATAAAATAGTATAGTATGTGTAGACAGTGGTAGATTGTGGAAGAAAGTGGGGGATAATTCATGCTAATGGGTGAGTATCATCATACTATTGATGACAAAAACCGTCTAGTTATACCAAGCAAGTTTCGTACATTGCTTGGCGAGAATTTCATCGTAACTCGTGGACTAGATAAATGCCTTTTTGTCTATTCTCTTGCAGAGTGGACAAAAATAGTAGATAAATTAAAAACCTTACCATTTACCCAACAAAATGCACGTAATTTTAACCGTTTCTTCCTATCTGGTGCTGCAAATTGCGAATTTGACCGTAGTGGTCGTGTTTGCATTCCTAATCCCTTAACTGAATATGCAAAAATAACAAAAGATTGTGTCATTATTGGTGTCTCTGATCGCTTAGAAATTTGGGCCAAAGAGGCATGGGATGAATTCCTAAATAATAATGAAGATCAACTTTCTGATATTGCTGAAAATCTATTTGCATCAGGAGATTTCAATGCATAAAAGTGTATTATTAAATGAGTGCATTGAGTACTTGAATTTAAAAGAAGACAGTATCATCGTTGATTGCACGTTAGGTTATGGGGGACATAGCAGTGAAATTTTAAAAAGAATTCCAAAAGGACATCTCTATGCCTTCGATCAAGACAGTGAAGCATTGCAATATGCCGAAAAGAGATTGTCTGAGGTAGGAAGTAATTTCACTTTGATTCATAGTAATTTTAAAAAAATAAAAGAAGAGCTTGATCATTTAGACGTAGAAAAAGTGGATGGAATACTCTTTGATTTGGGTTTTTCCTCTCCACAAATAGATGATGAAACAAGAGGATTTTCCTTTATGCGAGATGGAGAACTTGATATGCGAATGGACAGAAGACAAAAAAAGTCGGCTTATGAAGTGGTCAATACCTATAGTGAAAGTGAATTAGTTCGCATCTTCTTCCAATACGGAGAAGAGAAATTTTCAAAATCGATTGCAAAGGCAATTGTTAAAAATAGACCGATCAATAAGACAATGGAATTAGTGTCCATTATTCAAAACAGTGTCCCTAAAAAATATGCCATCACAAAACATCCTGAAAGAGTTATTTTTCAAGCAATACGAATTGAAGTGAACGAGGAATTAGATGTCTTAAAAGATGTTTTGCCAATAGCTATTGATTTTCTAAATCAAAAGGGAAGAATTTGTGTGATAACTTTTCATTCCTTAGAAGATCGCATTGTGAAACAATATTTTAAAAAGATGAGCGAAATTGATGATTTAGTAAAAGGCTTACCTGTAATCCCTGATGCATATAAGCCAAAGATAAAACTGATTAATAAAAAACCAATTCTTCCAAGTGAAGATGAAAAAAACGAAAATAGTCGCAGTAAGAGCGCGAAATTAAGAGTAATAGAGAGGGTGTAAATAATGAGAAAGACAACAGGAACTGTTATCCATTTTAGAAAAGGGGAAAAGATGATATTAACCATCATCGCATTTTTGGCGGTACTAACACCAATTGTAATTGTGTATACAAGTGCTATTCTTTCAAGTTCAAATATTGAAGTAGAAAAATTAAAAAAACAAATAGAAGAACAGGAAAATATCAATGCAGGGCTTTCTATGCAAGTAGATGAACTTGCAAGTTTATCAAATATTCAAAATATTGCAAAAGATTATGGATTAAGTTATAATAATGATAATATCATCGTTATAAAAGAAACATAGGAAGTGACGTAGATGAAATATACGAACAATACAATCAGAATTAATGTCATCTTTATCGTAGGTGTTGTTCTTTTATTTGGTCTTTTTTTTGTGAAATTAGGATATGTTGCTTTAGAAGATGAAGTGGAAGGTACCAATATCGCAAAACTTGCTGAGAGTAGGAGTGTTGCGACAAGAACTTTAACTGCAAAAAGAGGAAATATTTTAGATAGTGATGGACATTACTTAGCACAGAATATGAACTCCTATAATGTTATTGCGATATTATCTGAATCGCGAACGACTGATGAACGATATCCAAAGCATGTTGTAGATAAGGAAAAAACTGCGGAAAAATTATCTGAGGTATTACTTCCTTTAAACAAGACAATGACAAAAGAGTATATTTTAAAATTGTTAAATAAAGAGAAGCTTTATCAAACAAAATTAGGACCAGGTGGAAATGGAATTACAGAACAGACAAAAAAAACAATTGAAGAATTAGCTTTACCAGGAATAGAGTTTGAAAAGTCTTTAAAACGATATTATCCAAGTGGAGACTTTGCCTCTTATATTATTGGATATGCTAAAACAGACGAAGAAGGAAATACAAAAGGGGAACTAGGAATAGAAGCTTTTTGTGATCGTTATTTAAAAGGAAAAGATGGAACGATTACCTATCAAAGAGATGCCTATGGATATCAAATGGCTAATTCTAAATATACATATACGACCCCTGCTGAAGATGGTTTTGATGTTTATTTGACGATTGATCAACATGTTCAAATGTTTTTAAATAATGCAGTAAAAAAACTGGTCGATTTTGATCCAAGTTGGGTGACATTAACCGTTGCTGATGCCAAAACAGGAGCAATAATAGGTAGTTCTTCTTCTCCTTCTTTTGACAGTAATAAGTTAAATTTAGTTGATTATAATAATCCGTTAACATCTTACGCTTTTGAACCTGGTAGTACTATGAAAATTTTTTCCTTTATGACAGCAATGGAACTCAATAAGTATAATGGAGAAAAGCTTTATAAATCGGGAACAATAAAAGTAGGAAATTATACAATTCATGATTGGAACAAAGTAGGATGGGGAGATATTTCCTATGATGTTGGATTTACGTATTCATCTAATGTTGCTGCGATTTTGTTATCTGAACAAATTACGAAGAAGAATATGATACAGTTTTATAGTGATTTAGGTTTTGGTGCACAAACGGGAATTGAATTATCTGGCGAATTAAAGGGAGATATTAATATTGATCATATCTCTGAGGTGGCTTCAGCTTCTTACGGTCAAGGGATTACTACAACACCAATTCAAATGATTCAGGCATTATCTGTTTTAACAAATGATGGAACTGTTTTGAAACCTTATGTCATTGAAAAAATTGTTGACCCAAATAAAAATGAAGTTGTTTATCAAGGAAAAAGAACAGAAGTTAAAAAGGTGTATTCAACTTCAACAGTTAAAAAAATTACTGAATTAATGGATTTAACTGTAAATGGTGATGATGCAAAAGCGACAGGAAAAGTGTATCATACAGATGCCGTTCGTTTAATTGGTAAAACAGGAACTGCTAATTATAGTGAGAATGGAAAATATGTTACAGGAAGTTATAATAATATTCGTTCTTTTGCTGGCGTATTTCCACGAGATGAACCCGAATATATTATCTATATTGCTATTAAAGATTTTAAAGGATCAAGTAAAGACATTGGATCTGTTATTCAAGGGTTAGTGGAAAGTGTAGCGAAGTATAAAAACTTAGATGAAAGAGTAAGTGATTTGGATCCATCTAAAATTGTAGAAGTACCAAATGTATTAAATAAGTCTGTTGATACAAGTGTTTCTTCTCTACAAGCTAAGGGAGTTACAAGTGTTGTCATTGGCGATGGAAATGTCGTAGTCGAGCAATATCCTAAAAAGGGGATGAACATAAGTCAAAAGACAAAAGTATTCCTAGTCACCAATGGAAATAAAGTCACGATGCCAAATATGAGTGGATGGAGCAGTCATGAAGTTGTTGATTTTTGTAAACTAGTTGGTGTAAAATATAACTTAGAAGGAGACGGATATGGTTATGTTGAATCGACCGATATTGCAACAGGAACGGTCATTGATGCAAATACCATTGTAAGTGTCAATTTAAAACGAATTGAACCAGAGTCTTTAGTTGAGGGAGGTTTATAATGGAAAAGAATGTGAAAAAAAAGGAAAAACAAAATAAAGTAGGACAGGCCATAAAAAACTTTTTTAATCGACCAACCCCTTTGATTATTGTTCTTATTTGCTTATGTGCTTTTCTAACCTTATACATTTACAACTATAATGCTAAAAATCGTATTTTTATAGGAGAAGTGATTGAAGAAAATCTGCAAATCGTCAATGTTCATTATTTTACGAATGGAGATATGAATTATTTTTATGCATCTCCTGCTTTATATATAGGGGAAGATAAAAAGATTTATTCTTTTCAAATGGGATATTATGTTGTTGATAAAAATGGAAACTATATAGAATTAGCAACAAGAGCGAGAGAACTTGAAAAAAAGGACAGTTTAGCAAGTATTACGGAAGAGATGAGTGCTTGGAATTTTGCCGAACCTGATAAAGGTGAACATTTCTTTACAAAAGAGGTTATGGAAAATCTAGATAGTCTACGTTTTGTGATTAAAGCAACGACAAAGAAGGATACAACTGAAGCTGATTTTGTGATTGATTATCCTGTAAAAATGACTAAATTAACAAAGTAAAAGAAGTATCTATAGGGATACTTTTTCTATGATATAGAAAAAAGGTGATAAAATGAAAAGAAGAAGAGTAATTGCGTTATGTATTGATTTGTTTTTTATAACTTTTTTGGCCATGTGTATATCAAGTGTTCCAACCTTTAATCCTTATTATGAAGCATCTTCTGAAGCCTATGAAAAATTAAAAAATACTTCTATTGATTTTTTAGAAATAAGTGAAATACAAGATGCCAAAGAACATTTAAATGAAGCCAGTAAATCTTTATATCATTATGAGAAAACGCAAATAATTCAATATGCTTGGTATCTTTTGTTTTATATTGGGTATTTTGTATTCTTTGTTTATTTTAATAAAGGTAGTACATTAGGAAAGAGAATCATGCATTTAAGAGTTGTAGCAGACGATGGAAATAAAGTTTCTCTTAAGAGTTTAAGTATGCGATTTTTATTAAATGGTTCAAGACTGTTTTATGGTGTAAATCTATGCGTTCTCTTTGAAATTTTGTTACTTCTTGTGATGAAGAATCATTTGCTTTTTTATATGGTATATTCTCTTATCTCTTTTCTATCCTTTGGAATTGAAATAGGAAATCTCATCACTTTTTATACCAGTGAAAGCGGTAGTTGTCTTATCGATCGATTTTCAAAATCTCATGTAGAAGAATTTTAGCTATTTTCTGTATGAAAAGTGTGATATAATGGTTAGGCAAGGAGATGATTCTGTTGTCTACAAGAAGTGAATTAAGAGAAAAATGTATGACCATCTTATATCAAGTAAGTCTTTATCAAAAAAATAAGATTGATTATGATGTAGAGGAAGTCGTTAAAGAAAATTTAGAAATTGAAAATGAATTTGTGAAAGAAATCATCTATGGAGTAATTACGCATCAAAATGATTTGGATATGCTTGCGAATAAACATCTTAAAAATTGGAGTATCGATAGATTAGATGGATTAGGAAAAGAAATCTTGCGAATGGCTATTTATGAAATTAAATATACAGAGACACCAGACTTAGTTGCGATTAATGAGGCGATTGAACTTGCAAAAAAATACAGTGATGATGCAGTAAGAAAAATGATTAATGCAGTGCTTGATAAACTTGTGAATGAAGAATAAAAATATTTTTTATGGAATAGAATAATTACGAAAAGAAAATATAGGCGCGAGTGTAGACTTATATCATATAGTTTGTGTTGGCGTTTTTTATATCTCATAAAATAAGGGAGGAGTTAGAAAATGAATTTAGTAGAGGCTATTATAAAGAGAACTGGATTAGAAAGTAAAAAGGAAGAATGGAGCAAAGAATATTATCTTTTGAGTTTTTTCTTAAAGGAAAATATAGAGACTTTATTTGGTAACACTACTTTTGCCATCAGTGAAACTGATATGGACCGTACATTTGATAGTATGAAAGTTTACTTTAACGATGAGTTGTATTTGATTACTTTGAATTCTTTGGGGAGTTCTTTCATTGAAATGGTTTGTACAAAGGAAGGCGTTTTTGGATATGTCCCTGTTTTTGAGATAAAAATAGATAAAACAGAGGCGACCAATCATGTGACAGTAAAAGATTCACTTCACTATGAGTATTATATAGATTTAGAAAAAGAGTTATTTAGCTTTTCTAAGTATGGAGCTACACCGACTTTTTCGGCTACTATGCAACCCATGAATGTAGGACGAAGACAAGCATCTCAATTGTTCTCTTTGAGAATAATGGATGAAGGAAAAGAAGAGCAAACTATATTGAAAAGAATATTTTTTCAAGCAGGAAAGACGGTTAGATTACCTATAAGAGCAAATGATGAAAGTACTATTTTGTTTGCTGATGAAGTATTCTCAAAACTAAAAGCACTAAGTGACCCAATCAAGGATAAAAAAGAAAAAAGATTAATTGCTGTCAAATAAGATAATCTTAAATTAATAGATAACCTTATTAGGAAAAGGAATGATTTTTCCTTCTTCTATTAAGGCTTTTTTTAGTTCATAATATTCTACTGCTTTTGCTGCATAAAATAGATCTTTATCATTGACGTTATTATACGGACGAATTTCATCTATGTAAAGTGTATTTTCTTTCACTTCCATGTCTAGTCCAACAAAATGATTATCGATTTGATGAAAATCTACTTTAGTTAAAATATTGCCAAAAAAGTCTAAGAATATGCCATCATAATAGATGATTTTCTTTCTTCCTTTTTCAATAATGTTTACGATGCCTTCTTGAGCAGATTCAAACTCTAAAACTTCTCCTGAATAAATATCAGTATCTTTTATAATATAATGCATAGATTTATCTCCCTTCAAAATGTAACTGATATTCTATCATAAAAATAATTATAAATACATAGTATATAGTAGTTGTTTTAAAAAATAAAATATGATATTATAGTAAACAATTTGATTGGGGGAGTGAAAAAATGCTATTAAAAAAAATAGGAAAAACGGTTGTAAGTAAAAAAAATGCGATAATGAATAAACGTTTTCATAAGTATATTATCGATTTTAAAGTAGAGGGAGATCGTATTCAAGTCATTTCGAATACGGGAAAGTGTCGAATTGTCAAAAATACCAAAAACAACATTACTAAAATAAACAATGCAATCATTAAAAATAAGATTGAAATTGCCAAAAAAATTGATCTTTATGAAATGAATAGTCGTGAAAGAATATTGGTTTTAGTTTTAAATTGTTTGCTTTTATGTGGAATGGGTGGGTTAATTCCATTGACATTCTTTATGGGAAGTTATTTGTTGTTTATGTTTAGTATTGTATTATTTTCTTTAGGAGTTTTAACAACAACCATGATAGGATTCTCTTATTATATTTCATTAAAAGAAATTCAATCTCTTAAGAAAATCACAGGGTATAAAAAAGACACCGAGTTTCAATTTTCTAATCCGTTTGAAAAGTTCTTAAAAAGTCATAATTAGACTTTTTTTCTTGGCATAAAGTTCCTATAATTCCATATAGTTTAATAGATTTGGAGAGATAAAATGAATGCTTTTGAACTTATAGCGGTAGGATTTGCTTTAGCTGCTGATTCTTTTGTTGCGGCATTAACAATTGGCATTGATGTCTGTTCTTTGACAAAAAAAGAAGAAGTAAAAATCGCGACTCTTTTTGCCATGTTTCAAAGTATAATGCCTGTACTTGGGTATCTTTTAACACATCTCTTAGGCAGTATTTTAATGTCAATTGATCATTTTATTTCTTTTGCTGTTTTATTCTATCTTGGATTTTCCATGATAAAAGAGGAAGAAAAAGAGAATTGTCTTTCTTCTTTTTCCTTGTTTTCCATTGTTCTTTTATCTATAGCTGTCACAATTGATGCCTTTACTGTTGGAATAACATATTCTCTTTTACAAGTTTCGCTTCCTTTATCAATTGCAGTTAATTTTATCATCACTTTTACAACTACGATTGTAGGATTGAAAATTGGCTATCTAGCAAATCAAACATTAAAGAGAAAAGCTAAAGTATTAGGAGGACTTGTTCTTATTAGTTTAGCCATTAAAATTTTAATGACTCATTTAGGATTATTTTAATTTTGCAATTCTCCCTTTCTTATGGTATACTATGCGAAAAAAAAGGGGGGATTCTTGTGAAATTACGTAAAAAAAGATTTGTTATTTTATTGCTTATGTTGTCACTATTCACAACAGCTTGTTCTAATGAAGAAGTAATTTATTATACAATTGAAGCTGAAGATATTCCTGATGTCAATAAAGAAAAAGAACCTCCTATTTTAGCAGAAGAGGAAGTAGAAGAGTCTTTTAAATATAATGATGCTATCAATGATGATGGCCTTTTCTTTGAAAAAATATCTCTCGAAGAGGAAGTTACATTTGAAGATATTATTTTGACAAATGAAGAGCGGGGAATCGAGACAGACGCTTATTATGAGGCTGCCTTGACAGAGGAGTTAGAATACTATCAAAATTCATTATCTACGTTTGAACAAAGTACACTTGAAAAACTCAATGTAAGAAATTTGGCAGAAACGTGTTATTTATCTTCGATTATGACCGATTATATTGAAAAGCACACGTTTTCTTCTTTATATATTGAAGAAGATGATGATTTGGATTGGGATAATCTTTTTACGACATTAAAAGAAAATTCGATTGAATATCGAATGAATTGGCTGATAAATGCAGATCATGAGTCAGATGAAATATTGAAAGAATTATATGAACAAAGAACTATTGAAACGATTCATGATGAAGATTTAGAAATCTGGATAGAACAATTTCACGATTTTATTATAAAAACTCGAGAACAATTTCCAAATTTGGATATGCGAAGACTTGCTTGTGTTCTAGAAGACTATGCAATAGGGTATGAAAAAGAAACGGAAGTAAATAAACATACCTATGCTTCAACGACTTATATGTTAATGATTTATCCTTTATGGGATGGTTGCTATCCGAACTTTGAAAACTTTCTTAATACGAATTATCATGAGTTTTATCATTTAATTAATGTTGCTTGTGATGATGAAAAAAATGACCTAGGCTATTTATTCTGTGGGGGAATATCCCTAGATTCGTGGTTAAAATACGATGATTACTATGCGAATTTATTAAATGGAAGTCATCTAGATTGTTATCTTCCATTCTATTATCCGTTTATAGAAGAGGCAAATGCGGAAAACTATGCTTCTTCTCTTTTAGGCTCAGAGCCAGATTCTTATAAAGCAGAGCGTTTTCTTTTTGATTCTGTAGAGTATTCATTATTTTTGCAGAACAATTATGAAATAGACAATATACGAAAAGCAAGTATAGCGCATAATCCTATTGCTCTTTTAGAACAGTTTCCTATTATGAATATGAGCGAAAGAGAATGGTTTTATATGCAGCTTGAAATGCTAGAATGTTATGCAATTTGTCATAATGAAATAAAAATGTTGTACTTTAATTATGATATATTTGAATTAGAAGATAGTGAAGATTCGATTCAGCTCAATGAGAGAATCGTTCTTTTGCAAAATCATGCGGATTTACAAATGATGAGAAATTTTATTTGGTCTTTGATTAATTGTGAAAACACAGAAAGAGGAAGATTGAAAGTAGAGGATTATGATTATCTTCTTCATCTTATGGAGACAAGAATCAATTTAAATCGTGAAGCTTTAAGTGAAGAATTTGGTTTGGGCCCTTTAGGTAGAGCTTCTTATTTAGAGGGAAGAAAAAGGATTGTTCAAATATTTGAAGAATATATTAATACTTTTTCAAAAGAACCGTATACATATCATTTTCTTGAGACAAGTTGGGATGAGAAAATCTTATCAGATGCTTTTACAGAAGAAGAAAAGCTCTATATAGAGAATTTGTTGATAGGATGTGAAGAATATCAAAAGGAAAGTAAAACAGTAAAACGTGAGGACTTGATAAAAGAATACTATCTTGTTCCATAAAGTTTATAGAAAATTAGAAAGAAGGGATTTGTTTTGGAGCGTATAAAAGAAAATTTTATAAATGAATTAGATAGAATTATGGAGGAGAATTTTGGAGAACAAAAAGAACATACGAAAATTTTTGGAGGAGTGCCAGTTTTAAATAAAAAGTATGTCGCCTATACGTATAAGAAAATGCCAATTAATCGTTCTGAAAGAGAACGCAAGAGAAGAGCAATTGAGTATGTGGAGAACTTTAAAAGCATTTTAAGAGATGAAGACGTAGATTTCGCTTATTCTATTAAGGCCTTTTGGGCTCTTTCAGAAATGTTAGAAAGGGCGAATATAAGGTTACAAGATTATTTGAATATACTAATGTGGTTTGTAGAGTATAATGCAAATCGTGGACATTTAAATGAAAATTCAATCTTTTTAGATATTACCCTAGTTGAAAATGTTGCCTTAGATACATTGACCAATGAAGAATTAATCCAATTGATTGGCAGTGGAGAAATTACAGAATTCTTATATGATGAAGAAAAAGACCGTACTGAATTAGAGCAAGCACAAAGAGAGGAAATACTTGATAAAATTGATTTACTTGATTGTCATTGTGAAAAAGAACTAGAGAGTTTAAGAACGTTATATACGTATTTGCCTATGAGTGATTCAATTACAGAAGAAGACAAGGATACCATATTAGCAGCTTTTAAAACTTTAGACGTTAGTGAATCTGTTCTTGCAAAAGTAAAAATCGTTTTAGAAAAAAGAATTTCTAAAGGAAGCAAGCAAGTACCAAGTGAAATTAAAAAAGAAGATTATATAAAGGCAGAGAAAAAATATTTGACAAATAAAGAATATAAATTGATAAGAAAGCGGATATCCCTCATTTATGATTTGCGAACAGGAGCCTTAATGAAACAAGATCTTACGTATGATGAGATGATGGATTGTTTAGCAGATCTTTATATTATTGGAGAAGAGGAAGCCCAAATGCTCCGTTTCCTAAGTATGTGTAAATCGGTGGTTGCCTTTGAAGAAAATATCGCAGAGAAATATCGTCTATTAAGAGATGAGTTTATAAAACGTTTAGGCATTGGATATGTGTTACCTCTTGATGCTTATCTAGAAATGATCGATTGTGATTTTAATAGAGAAGAAAATGAAAACTGTCTGAAAAGAGAGATGGAAAAACTTTTAACATTTATTCCTAATCATTTTGTCTATGAAATTGAAGTTATAAAAAAACGTATAAAAAAAGAAGGAAAGACGTTATAAAATCTTACCTTCTTTTTTTAATTGGGTCATTTTATTGATGAATTGTTTTTTTAAAGAAAAGCCATTTCCTATTGCAGTAATGATGCCTAAAAACAATAGAATATAATGCAGAGTCGTTAGATTTTGATATCTTTCAATTTGAAGGATACTACTCATGAGAATGCAGTAGGGAATAATGCTTACAATAAATCCTATAAAAAAGAATTTTGTCTGATTTACTTTTATCCAATCATGTTGTATGTTCGTGTTGTTATTTTTCATAGACTACCTCTATTACAAGTATACAACATTTGTCAAGAAAAGGGAAGCTAAAACGAACCCTTTTTTGAATTCTTAATTGTTGCATGTGCAACTAATTTAAGTAATGCTTAAATGCTATAATGGATAAAAGAGGATAATGGAAGTGATGGAATGCAAGTCATTAAAAGAGATGGACACATTGTAGATTATGATAAAGAAAAAATCATTACGGCTATTGGGAAAGCCAATGATGAAGTTAATGAAGAGGATGGTGCCAGTGAATCTGAGATTAAAAAGATTGTCAAATATATAGAGAGTTTAAACAAAAAACGTATTTTAGTAGAAGATATTCAAGATATCATCGAAATGAAACTCATGGAAGCCAAAAGGTTTAAATTGGCTAAACATTACATTGTCTATCGTTATAATCGAGCTTTGGTGCGTAAAAGCAATACCACAGATGAATCCATTTTAAGTTTAATTCGCAATGAAAATAAAGAATTAAATGCTGAAAATTCCAATAAAAATTCCTCCCTTGCAAGCATTCAAAGAGATTATATTGCTGGTGAAGTGTCAAAGGATTTGACGAGAAGAATTCTTTTGCCAGATGCCATCAGAGAAGCTCATGATGAAGGAGTATTACACTTTCATGATATGGATTATTTTGTCCAACCTATTTTCAATTGTTGTCTCGTAAATATCGGAGATATGTTAGAAAATGGAACCGTGATGAATGGAAAAAGGATAGAATCTCCTAAGAGTTTTCGAGTGGCTTGTATTATTTTGAGTCAAATTATTGCCAATATTTCCTCTAATCAATATGGTGGACAATCGATTGAAATGAAACACTTAGGAAAATATGTAAAAAGAAGTAAAGAGAAATATAGAAAGCGATTCAAAGCGATTTTAAAAGAGGAAGTTTCTAAAGAGACCTTAAATACTTTAGTTGAAGAAGAAGTGAAAAAGGAGATTGAAAGTGGAGTACAAACCATTCAATATCAGATTAATACCCTTATGACGACGAATGGACAAGTTCCTTTTGTGACTCTTTTTCTTCAATTAGAGGAAAACGATCCTTACGTAAAAGAAAATGCCATGATTATAGAAAGTATTTTAAAACAAAGACTTGAGGGAATTCAAAATGAAAAAGGCATCTACGTGACACCAGCTTATCCCAAACTTATCTATGTGCTTGATGAATGTAATGCCTTAAAGGGAGGGAAATATGACGACCTTACAAAGTTAGCCGTAAAATGCAGTGCCAAGAGGTTGTATCCTGATTATATATCGGCTAAAAAGATGCGAGAGCTTTATGAAGGAAATGTTTTTTCTCCAATGGGCTGTCGTTCCTTCTTAAGCCCTTGGAAAAATAAAGAGGGAAAGTATCAGTTTGAGGGACGTTTTAATCAAGGTGTCGTTTCCATTAATCTTCCACAAATTGGCATTTTAGCGGATGGTGATGAGGAAGCATTTTGGAACCTTTTTGATAAGCGTTTAGATTTGTGTCGAGAAGCTTTAATGTGTAGACATCATGCTCTTTGTGGTGTTACTTCGGATATTTCGCCCATTCATTGGCAATATGGTGGAATTACTAGACTTAAAAGTGGTGAAAAAATAGACAAATATTTAAAAAATGGGTATTCCACACTTTCTTTAGGTTATATAGGTTTATATGAAGTAACTAAATTGATGATGGGAGTTTCTCATACAGAAGAAAAAGGAAATGAATTTGCAACACGTGTCATGAATTATATGAAGACAAAATGTGAAGAATGGAAGAGTGAAAGCGGCATTGGTTTTGCTCTTTATGGCACTCCAGCAGAGAGCTTGTGTTATCGATTTGCTAAGATAGACTTAGAGCGTTTTGGCAAGATAAAAGATGTTACAGATAAAGGATATTATACGAATTCTTATCATATTGATGTCCGTGAAAATATTGATGCATTTAAAAAATTGAAAATAGAAAGCAAATGGCAAGAGATATCAACGGGTGGTGCGATCTCTTATATAGAGGTTCCAAATATGGAACATAATTTAGAAGCTTTACAAGAAGTCGTGAAATTCATGTATGATCATGTGTTATATGGAGAAATTAATACAAAATCTGACTATTGCCATGTTTGTGATTTTACAGGAGAAATTTTGTTGAATGATCATCTAGAATGGGAATGTCCTCAATGTGGGAATAAAGATCAAAAAAAGATGAATGTCACAAGAAGAACTTGCGGATATTTAGGGGAGAATTTTTGGAATGAGGGAAAAACACGTGAGATAAAAGCGCGAGTTACTCATTTGTAATAGAAAGTAGGAGGTATTAACATGAAAGAAAAAGTGAGAGGATTTGAAGTTGCAAAAGGATGGGAAGATAAGGAAATCAATTTACCTATTAGAAAGACTGCTAAAAGCGCAGGATATGATGTGGAAGCTGCAGAAGATGCTATAATTCCTGTATTTGAAAAGGGAATGAAACCTACTCTTATTCATACAGGCTTAAAGGCATATTGTCAAGATGATGAATGGTATATGCTTGCGAATCGATCAAGCCATCCAGGAAAGAAAAAATTGGTGTTGGCAAATGGACTTGGTATTATTGATGCTGATTATTATGAAAATCCAAATAATGATGGAGAATTTATGTATGCATATTATAATATTGGCACGGAACCATATGAAGTGAAAAAAGGGGAAGTCATTGGGCAAGTCGTTTTCCAAAAGTATTTAATCGTTGATGATGACAATGCTACGGGAATAAGAACTAATGGATTTGGCTCAACTGACGAAAAAGAGTAAACCTTTATCTATGAAAAAGTTTAACCATCTTAGAAAGAATGGTTTTTTTATGAGAACTTAAGTATTTGTCTAATTATGTCAAAAAATGTCATTATTGATTGATGATAAAATTATTATTTGATATAATAGAAACACTCGAAGGGGCGAATGAATGGAACACTACTTTACAAATAATGAAAATTTAAAAAGTGAACTTCGCAATTTGACTTTACATATTGCCGATACATCTCTAACTTTTGTAAGTGATTTAGGAGTATTTGCCAAGGATAAGATTGACTACGGATCGAAACTGTTGATAGATGTGTATTTGAAAGAAGGTAGAAGTGAAGTTTCTCTATTAGATGTTGGTTGTGGGTATGGCGTTATTGGGATTACTTTAGCTAAATTATTACATACTCAATCGACATTAGTTGATGTCAATAAAAGAGCACTTCATTTGGCAAAGATGAATGCCAAAGAACATAAAGTAGATGTTTCCATCATTATGTCAGATGGTTATGATAGTGTTTCCGGAAAATTTGATTGTATTATGACAAACCCTCCGATTAGAGCAGGAAAAGCAACTGTTATGAGAATTTTGGAGAATGCAAAGGAATTCTTAAATGACTCTGGAGAACTTTGGTTTGTGATGCGCAAAGACCAAGGGGCTAAAAGTGCCATTGCTAAATTAAAGGAACAGTACAACATTGAAATTAAAGAAAAAAGTAAGGGCTTTTATATAATAGTTGCGAAAAAGTTGTTGACATAGTTGTATTTTGCTGATAAAATTTTAAATTGGTGGCGAATACTCCTTTTTGCGCGTGGAGATTCAAAAAAATTACTATAGTATTGGGGTGAAGAGATGGCATACAAAGTTCAAAAATTTGGTGACCACAGAGAAAGAAGAAATTTCTCAAAAACGACAAACGCATTAGCGTTAAATGAATTGTTAGCAATTCAAAAGGATTCTTTTCAGAAGTTCTTGACAAAGGGAATAGAAGAGGCTTTTAGAGATATTTTTCCGGTAGACAGCTTTACGGGAAAAGCATCTTTAGACATTACCTCTTATAGTTTTGATGAACCAAGATATTCAACAAAAGAATCAAAAGAGAGAATGGTAACGTACTCAGCTCCGCTTAAAGTAGATGCACAAGTATTTATTAATGAGACTGGAGAAGTGAGACAACAAACCATTTTCTTAGGAGATATGCCAATGATGACAGAAGCGGGAACTTTTATCATCAATGGTGTTGAACGTGTTATTGTTTCACAATTGGTTAGAAGTCCGTCAATTTATTTTAAGCGTGAAATCGATAAAAATGGACGACCAGTTGTAAGTGGGGAAGTTATTCCAAATCGTGGTACATGGTTAGAATTTGAACTTGATGCTCGTGATGTTGTTTATGTTCGAATTGATCGTACAAGAAAAGTGACAATCACTACACTTTTGCGTGCCTTAGGACTTTCTAGTGATGAAGAAATCTTAGAGGTATTTGGTAAAGACAATCAATACATTCAAAATACATTAGAAAAAGATTCTACTAAAAACCGTGATGAAGCTTTGATTGAAATTTATGAAAAATTACGTCCAGGAGAGCCTGCGACACTTGATTCTGCTAAGAACCAAATGATTACACGTTTCTTTGATAAATTTAAATATGATTTAGCAAAAGTAGGACGTTATAAGTTTAATAAAAAGTTAAACGTTTTAGATCGTTTGCTTGGACAAAAAATCGCGGAGACAATTAAAGTAGACAAAGAAGTTATCTGTGAAAAGGGAACTATTGTTGATAAGGCAATGCTTGAAACATTAAGACCTATTTTTAAAGATGGCTACAATATAAAAGAAGTTATGATCAACGAAGAGCTAGATCAGTATAATAAGATTCAAACAGTTTCTGTATATGATAAAAAAGACGAAAAGAAAATAATTACTCTTATTGGAAATGATCAATCAATTGATTCGAGAAGACTTACTATTTCGGATGTCTATGCAGCAATTAGTTATTATCTAAATCTCTTATCAGGTATAGGAAGCGTTGATGAAATCGATCATTTAGGGAATCGTCGTGTAAGACAAGTTGGAGAACTTATTCAAACTCAATTTAAAACGGGTATTGCTCGCATGGAAAGAGTAATTCGTGAAAGAATGACAACGCAAGAATTAGACACGATTACACCAAAAACATTGATTAACATTCGTCCAGTAACGGCAGCAATGAAAGAGTTCTTTGGTTCATCACAACTTTCTAAATTCATGGATCAAATTAATCCAATTGCTGAGTTAACCGATAAAAGACGTCTTTCTAGTTTAGGACCTGGAGGACTTTCTCGTGACCGCGCAGGTATGGATGTTCGTGACGTTAATGTATCACACTATGGTCGTATCTGTCCGATAGAATCACCTGAAGGACCAAACATTGGACTTATCACATCTCTTGCAAGTTATGCCAAAATTAACGAATATGGTTTTATTATGACACCTTATCGCAAGGTTGAAAATTGTCATGTAACAGATGAAATTGTGTATTTAACAGCAGATGAAGAAACGGATTACTACATTGGTCAAGCGACCATTAAAATGGATGATAAGAATAATATTATAGAAGAAGATCCAATTTGTCGTTTAAATGGAGATAACGTTGCTTGCTCAAAAGAAAACATCAATTTTATCGATGTTGCCCCAAGTCAAATCGTTTCCATCACAACGAGTATCATTCCATTCTTGGATCACGATGATGCCACTCGTGCTTTGATGGGATCAAACATGCAACGTCAAGCTGTTCCTCTATTGCGTACAGAAGCTCCACTTGTTGGAACAGGAGTAGAGTACATTGCTGCAAGAGATTCAGGATCTACAGTTGTATGTAAAGCTGATGGCGTTGTTGAATACGCTGATTCTAAGAAAATTATTGTTAAAAATGCCAAGGATAAAGATGTTTATTATCTTGCAAACTTTGAAAGAAGTAATGCTGAAAGTTGTATAAATCATTCCCCAATTGTAAAAGTGGGAGATAAAGTACATCGTGGAGAAGTCATAGCAGATGGCCCATCTACTGATCGTGGAGAACTTGCATTAGGTAAAAATATGGTTGTAGCCTTTATGACATGTAATGGATATAACTATGAAGATGCCGTTGTATTAAATGAACGATTGGTAAAAGATGACGTCTATACTTCATTACATATTGAACATTATGACATTGATTGTCGTGATACAAAACTTGGACCTGAAGAAATTACTCGCGATATTCCAAATGTATCAGAAGAAGCTCGTAAGAACTTAGATGCTGAAGGTATTATTCGTATTGGTACTGAGGTACATGAAGGAGATATCTTAGTTGGTAAAGTAACACCAAAAGGTGTGCAAGAGTTAACTTCAGAGGAAAAATTATTACATGCCATATTTGGAGAAAAGACTCGTGAAGTTAGAGACACTTCTTTACGAGTAGCGCATGGTGCTGATGGTATTGTTCACGATGTTAAAGTTTATACGAAAGAAAATAGCGATGAACTCCCTGCTGGAGTATCTAAAGTTATTCGTGTATATATTGTTCAAAAACGTAAAATCCAAGTTGGAGATAAAATGTCAGGACGTCATGGGAATAAGGGTGTTATCTCTTTAATCTTACCAGAAGAGGATATGCCATATTTGCCAGATGGACGTAGAGTTGATGTAGTGTTAAATCCACAAGGTGTTCCAAGCCGTATGAATTTGGGACAAATTTTAGAGTTGCATTTAGGTATGGCGGCAAGGAAGTTAGGAGTACATGTTGCAACCCCAGTATTTGATGGAGCTTCTATTGAAGAAATCTATGAGATGATGGATGAAGCTGGTATGGATCATGATGGAAAAACAGTACTATATGATGGACGTACTGGGGAACCTTTTGAAAATCGTGTATCTGTAGGTGTCATGTATATGATTAAATTACACCACATGGTCGATGATAAATTACATGCTCGTTCAACTGGACCATACAGTTTAGTTACACAACAACCACTTGGTGGTAAAGCACAATTTGGCGGTCAAAGATTTGGTGAGATGGAAGTTTGGGCTCTTTATGCATATGGAGCAAGCCATGTCTTACAAGAAATTATGACGGTTAAATCAGATGATGTAAATGGCCGTGTTAAAGTATATGAAGCCTTAGTAAAAGGTAAAACGATAACAACTGCGGGAGTTCCTGAATCGTTTAGAGTATTAATTAAAGAATTCCAAGCATTAGGACTTAACATAGAAATGATTGACTATAATGATGATATTCACGATCTAAGAGAAATCGAAGCCGAAGAAGAAGATAGTGGAGATGCCTTGACAATTGATGAAATAGATGTCAATACAGGAGAAGTCAAGCGAAAAGAACCACTTGTTCCAGAAATAGAAGAACCGCTTCCAGAATTAGATGAGACTTTAGAAGATGAATTTGATGAAGAAGATGAAGAGGAAATGCCAAGTGATGATGAACTAATGGCAATGGAACAAGGTTTTGAAGGAGGGGAAGAATAATGTTAGAAGTAAACAACATTAAAGGTATTAAAATTAGTATTGCAAGCCCTGAAAAAATACGTGAATGGTCTTATGGTGAAATAAAAAAACCAGAGACAATTAACTATAGAACTTTAAAACCAGAAAGAGATGGACTCTTTTGTGAAAAAATCTTTGGACCTTCTAAAGACTATGAGTGTTCTTGTGGGAAATACAAAAGATTAAGATATAAAAATGTTATTTGTGATCGTTGTGGAGTAGAAGTAACGAAATCGAAAGTACGTCGTGAACGTATGGGACATATCGAACTTGCTTCTCCATGTTCACATATTTGGTTCTTTAAAGGAGTTCCTTCTAAAATGGGACTTGTCCTCGATATGTCACCTCGTGATTTAGAAGAAGTATTATATTTCGTAAGTTATGTCGTGATTAATCAAGGAACTGCACCTTTAGAGAAAAAACAAACCTTATCTGACAAAGAGTATCGTGCTTATTATGAAAAATATGGAGATGCTTTTGAAGTTGGTATGGGTGCTGAAGCTATTAAAAAGTTATTAATAGAAGTCGATGTTGACAAAGAAGTAGAAAAATTAAGAGGAGAATTAGAGGGAACGACTGGTCAAAAACGTGCACGTTTAGTAAAACGTCTAGATTGTTTAGTTGCTTTCCAAGAAAGTGGAAACAAACCAGAGTGGATGATTTTAGACGCTATTCCAGTTATTCCACCAGATTTACGCCCAATGATTCAATTGGATGGTGGACGTTTTGCAACCTCTGATTTGAATGACTTATATCGTCGTATTATTAATCGTAATAATCGTTTGAAAAAGCTGCTTGAACTTGGAGCACCATCTATTATCGTACAAAATGAAAAACGTATGCTTCAAGAAGCTGTTGACACTTTGTTTGATAATGGTAGAAGGGGAAGAAGCGTTACCGCGGCTTCTTCAAGACCACTAAAATCACTTTCAAGTATGTTAAAGGGAAAACAAGGTCGTTTCCGTCAAAACCTACTTGGTAAACGTGTTGACTATTCAGGACGTTCCGTTATCGTTGTTGGTCCATCATTAAAAATGTATCAATGTGGTATTCCAAAAGAAATGGCACTTGAATTATTCAAACCTCATGTTATCAATGGACTTGTTTCAAAAGGCCTTGCACATAACATTAAGGGTGCTAAAAAGCTAATTGATAATCGTGATGACTGTGTTTGGGATATTGTAGAAGAAGTGATTACAGAACATCCAGTAATGTTAAACCGTGCTCCAACACTCCATAGATTAGGTATTCAAGCATTTGAACCTAAACTTGTAGGTGGAAAAGCCATTCGCTTGCATCCATTAGTGTGTGCAGCCTTCAATGCCGACTTCGATGGAGACCAAATGGCCGTGCATGTACCTCTTTCAGAAGAAGCAAAAGCAGAAGCTCGTATTCTAATGTTAGGGGCAAATAATATCCTATCTCCTAAAGATGGAAAACCGATTGTTACCCCATCACAAGATATGGTATTGGGAAATTATTACTTAACAATGGAAAAAGCTGGCGAAGAAAATGAAGGAAAAGTGTATAAGAACTCGAACGAAGCTTTAATGGCTTATGAAAGAAGAGAAGTAACACTTCACACGCGTATCGCAATTCCAGTTAGAAGTTTTAAATATAAACTTTTCCCAGAAGATTTACAAGATAAGTATTTGGTTACAACGATTGGAAAACTTAAATTCAATGAGATTTTACCAGATACATTCCAATATTTAAATGAACCTTCTAAAGAAAATATTGAAGGTTTAACTCCTACAAAGTTCTTTATCGAACAAGGAAAGAATATTCCAGAAGAAATTGCTGCTATGGAACTTACATCAGCATTTGGTAAAAAGGATATTCAAAAAGTGATTGCTCAAGTATTTAAACGTTATAAAACAACAGAAACTTCAGCAATGCTCGATAAATTAAAAGATTTAGGATTTAAATTCTCAACAGTTGCTGGTATTACATTCTCAATGGACGATATCGTTGTATCTGAACATAAAGCAGACTACTTACAAGAGGGTCATGATAAAGTTGAGAAAATTAATAAGCAATATAAACGTGGTCTTATTACAGAAGAAGAAAGACATAATTCTGTTTGTCAAGTGTGGAATGATGTTACTGACTTAGTGCATGGAGAACTTGCTGGGGTTTCAAAAAAACAAATTGAAAATCCAATCTTCATGATGATGAACTCAGGTGCTCGTGGATCTGTTAACCAATTTGGACAAATGGCAGGTATGCGTGGACTTATGAGAAAGCCTGATGGATCCGTTGTAGAAATTCCAATCACTTCTAACTTAGTAGAAGGATTAAAAGTTAATGAGTTCTTCTTGAATACACATGGTGCTCGTAAAGGATCAGCCGATACAGCATTACGTACAGCAGACTCAGGATACTTAACAAGACGTTTAGTCGATGTATCACAAGATATTATTGTTAAAGAAAGCGATTGTGGATGTTTAACAGGATTAGTTGTTACAGACTTTATCAATGAAATGGATGGAACGGTTATTGAGCCATTAGGAGAAAGAATCTTTGGACGTTTTGCTGCAAAAAAAGTCGTTCATCCTGAGACAAAAGCTGTTATTGTAGATAAAGATGAGTTGATTACTGAAAATATTGTAGCTAAAATTGAAAAAGCTGGAATTAAAGAAGTTGAGATTAGAAGTGCTTTAACATGTAAATCATCAAATGGTGTTTGTCAAAAGTGCTATGGTATTAACTTAGCAACAGGCAATGTTGTAGAGACAGGAGAAGCTGTTGGTATCATGTCTGCTCAATCTATTGGTGAACCTGGTACTCAGCTTACCATGCGTACATTCCACTCTGGTGGTGTTGCTCATGGTGGAGATGCCGATATCACTCAAGGTCTTCCGAGAGTTGAAGAATTATTTGAAGCACGTAATCCAAAAGCGAAAGCAACAATTGCTGAAATTAATGGTAAAGTTTCAAAAATTGAAGAGGCAAATGGTAAATGGAAAGTTACCATTGCAAATGATGTTGAAACACGTGAACATACAACTTCTTATGAAGCAAAATTAATCGTTGAAGTAGGAAGCGAAGTAAAAGCAGGAGAAAGATTGACACAAGGTTCAATCAGTCCAAAAGAATTACTAGCTGTAACAGATCCGATTACAACACAAAGCTACATCTTAAAAGAAGTACAAAAAGTATATAAATCACAAGGTGTTGATATCTCTGATAAACACGTTGAAGTTATTGCAAGTCGTATGATTAATAAGATGAGAGTAGTTGATGAAGGAGATTCTGATTTAGTGGCAGGATTAACTGTATCATTACATGAATTTGCAGAGCGAAATAAACCAGTTATCTTAAGTGGAGGAGTTCCAGCTACTGGACGTCCAGTTATCCTAGGTATAACAAAAGCCGCTCTTGAAACTGATTCATTCTTATCAGCTGCATCATTCCAAGAGACAACAAAAATCTTAACAGATGCTTCTATTAAGGGTAAAGTTGATTATTTGAAAGGTCTTAAGGAAAATGTTATCTTAGGAAAACTTATCCCTGCTGGAACAGGAGCAAAAGAATATTCAGATATTGATATTTCTTTAGAAAAAGAATACTTAGATGATGATGCTGCTGAAGTTTTAGAAAATCAATTTATTGATGAAACGGAAGAAGAAGTAGAAAAAGAACTAGTTGTAATAGACGAAGTTACTGAAGATACAGAAGAAACTGAATAATTCAGTTTCTTTTTTTATCAGAAATCATATATTATAGGAATCTCTTTGAAGTGATGTAAAGAAAGTGTATAAATTGGTTTATTTTATATAGAAACGACCGAAATGTACAAAAAGGTACAATTCCAGTAGGAAAGTAAGTCCTATTGGAGGTTTATCTATGGAAAGAAGAAGATATTAATACTTGCAGTAGTACATATGTCAATCGGATTTGCTGCAGTAAGTACGATATTAGCTATCCAGGAAAGTGGAACAGCATCAACTGTAAAATTACCTTACAATACAGAAACAGGAGTTAAAGCCTCCACCACTGGAAATATCACAGGAATCTATGATATGTCAGGTGGGCTTTGGGAGTATATGGCAGCTTATAGTGGAGTAGGATCAAGTGGATTAACTGCTGCTGAATTAATCGCATTTTAGGAGATGCAACAGGAGAAATTGGGCCTTTCTATTATTATAAAGAAAGTAATAATAGAGCTTATTATCATAATAATTGGTATGCAGATGTTGCTGATTTTGTTGAGACAGCAAACCCGTGGTTTATGTGAGGAGGATTTCTCGATAATGGAATTCTTGCAGGGCAATTTGCAATTGCTAAAGAAAGAGGGATAGCAATCTATCTTAGTGGTTCTCGTCTTATATTTGCGATTAAGTAAAAAAATTCTTGTAAAAACAAGTGAAATAACATAGAATATAAGTAGGAACACACATTTTGTGAGTGCCTAAATTGATAGACTACCCAACAAGGTAGTTTTCTTTATGCTTGAAACAATAAGATAAAAAGCATAAAGATAATGCTTAATAAAGAAAGAATTAAAAAATCCTTTTTCATCAAATCACCTCCATTTTGTCAACTTGTAATGAATTAAATCCAAAACCCCCTGACGAAATGGCAACTACAAAAACATATGTTCCTACTTCTTATATACACATAAAAAAGTGAAATTACTTCTTTTTTAGGAAAACTTAAAAAAAATATATTCGTTTTTATACAGATAT
>CATKZK010000015.1 GCA_949841325.1 uncultured Bacilli bacterium | reverse complement strand
ATGACTATATAATTAGAAAAAAAAGATTGGATTTTTATATAAAGAATAATTTTTATAATACTAATTATTTAAGTGTGAATGGGTGCTCTATAGGACACATTTTATCAAATAAACAGGAATTTAATGTTGAAAAATATAAATTATTTGATAAAAAAATATCTAGATGGTTCTTATGTAAAAATGATGAAATAAAAAAAGTTATGTAATAAATAAAGGAAGTGATATAAATGGACAATAATCGACAAAATACGACAATCAACTGGTTGATTACGATTTATTTAAACTCCCTAGCAAACCCTTATAAATAAAAGTATTTTTCAATTTTTGGATCTTGCGTATTTCTACTAAAAAGAGTAAAAATGATTAAAAAATAGTAAAAATACAATAATTTTGGTATTATTTATTAGAGGAATTATTAAGGTGATTACGACATTTAAACCCCTAATTAAAATAAGAAAGAAGGTGTTACGATTGAACAATAAATTAGAAACAATTTCAAATCTATTTGAAGATAAGGAAATAAGAAGTATTTGGGATAGCGAAAAAGAAGATTACTATTTTTCAGTTGTAGATGTAATATCCGCTTTAACTGATAGTAATAATCCAAGAAATTATTGGAATATGTTAAAGAAAAGAATGACTGAGGAAGAGCAAAGTGAGTTGTCCACAAAATGTGTACAACTGAAAATGAAATCTAAAAAAGATGGGAAAAGTTATTCTACTGACACTTTAGACACTAAAGGAATATTAAGATTAATTGAGTCAGTTCCTAGTCCAAAAGCTGAACCTTTTAAATTATGGTTAGCATCTTTAGGAAGTGAAAGGATTGATGAAGTATTTGACCCAGAAATCGCAATAAATCGCGCAGTAAATTATTATCGTAATAAAGGTTATACAGATGAATGGATAAAAGCAAGATTAACAGGAATCGTAGATAGATTTAAACTTACGGACATTTGGAAAGAAGGAGGCATAAACAAACCAATAGAATATGCTATGCTTACAAACGAAATTTATAAAGGCTGGTCTGGAATGAAAGCTAATGAATACAAGGAATTAAAAGGGCTAAGAAAAGAATCTTTAAGAGATAATATGACTGATATAGAAGTTGCACTTACAAATATAGGAGAGATTGCAACACGAGATATCGCAAGAGAAGAACATCCACAAGGCTTAAAAGAAAATTTGAAAGTTGCCAAAAGAGGTGGAGGCGTTGCTAAAGGTGCTAGGGATTTATATGAAAAAGAAACAAATAAATCTGCAATATCTAAAGAAAATGCACTTAATTATCAATATGATGATGGGCAACTAAAAATAGAAAGTACAAGTAATGAGTAAATAAAATTGCACATTTAACAATAATTATGTTTAACTATATAATCAAGTTGGAGTGTGATTTTATGAATAAATACAGTATCTAAGAATTAAAAGAAAAATTAGAACGTTGTAGAAATGTAAATCTTGACGATGTAAAACTAGAAGAATTTGATGAAATAACAGATATAAAAATAGACAGAAGAAAACCTAGTGAAGAAAGAATATTAGATTTTATTATGAAGACAAAAAATCCTTATATATTTAAGGTAAATGGAAAATTAGTTAAAATTAGCTTTTCAAAGAATACAGATTTAACAGCAGATGATTGCTTAACTAAAGTTCTAGAAAATTTATATAGATAATTTTTGGAGGGAAGTATGAATAAAATAAAAGCGATTATTTTAGATCTTGATGGAACATTATTAGATGATAATAAAAAAATAGGCGACAAAACAATACATTATTTGAGACAAATTAAAAATAATTTAAAAATAATTCCAGCAAGTGCTAGACAATTTTGTACTATAAAACCTTACTTGGAAAATTTAGGTTTGTTAGACGAAAATAATTATACAATTTGCTTCAATGGTTCTTCAATAGTTAATAACAAAGAATCCGAAATATTTTCATCATATATTGATAAAAGTGTAGTTATTAAAATAGATAATTTCATTTTAGATAATAAAATAGATTGGACTTATTATCTGTATGATAATAGATTATTAAGAAACGAAATAAGCAATATTGAGAAGTTTGCAAACGAAAATAAGATATATAAAATAGTTGGTGTATCAACACCTAGTGTAATAAACAAAATTAGAAGTAATTTACCTAAAGAAGTATTAGAAAATTTAGAAATAACTAGTAGCGAATTAAATAGGATAGAATTTGTTAACAAAGGAATGACAAAAGTTAAGTCAATTGAATTATTGTTAAATAAATTAGACATTGACAAAGAAAATGCTGTAGCAATTGGTGATGGGGATAATGATATAGATATGATAAAATATGTTGGTTGTGGAATAGCAATGTCAAATTCACCAGAAATAGTAAAAGAAAATGCAGATATAGTTACTGAATATTCTAATAATGAAGATGGTGTTTATTATGCAATTAAAGAATTGTTAAGTGAAGGAATAGATAATGATGAACGACAATAAAGGACAAAATTCGACAAATATAAATTGGTTGATTACGATTTAATTAAGAACACTCTTAATCCCTTATAAATAAAGGAAATTATCCGATTTGGATCTTGCATATTTTCATTAAAAATGGTTAAAAACACTAAAAAATTATAAAAATATAGTAATTTTGGCACTATTTATAATAAGAATTAGAAAGGTGATTACGACATTTAAGAACATAAGAAAGAGGTGAATATAAATGAAAAATGATTTACAAATAACTACTCATGATTTTTTAATTTATCGTGATGATAATAACGATATAAAAGTAAATGTATTATTAATTAATAATGATATTTGGTTAACACAAAACCTAATTGCTGAACTATTTGGAGTAGGAAGAAGTACAATAACAGAACATATTAATAATATATTAAATAGTGGTGAACTTAAGGAAGGAACTTCTGTCGGAATTTCCGACGAAAGTACAGGCGGGAGAAAATCCAAAATATACAATTTAGATATGATTATTGCAGTAGGGTATCGTGTTAATTCTAAAAAAGCAACACAATTTAGGATATGGGCAACAAAAGTTTTAAAAGAATACTTAATTACTGGTGTTGTTATGGATGATGAGAGATTAAAAAATCCAAATTATATTTTTGGGGAAGATTATTTTGAAAGAACATTAGAAAGAATTAGAAATATCAGGTCCAGTGAAAGAAGATTCTATCAAAAGATAACTGATATATATTCATCTTGTAGTATCGATTATGATAAAGATTCTGAAATCACTAAAACTTTTTTTAAAACTGTGCAGAACAAACTTCATTACTCTGTAACTGGTAATACCGCTGCGGAGATTATTTATAATAGAGTCGATTCAGAAAAAGATAATATGGGTTTAACGAATTGGACTGGATCTCCAAATGGCCCTATTTATAAATATGATGTTGATATTGCTAAAAATTATTTAACAGAAAAAGAATTAAAAAATTTAAATAGAATAGTCTCTATGTATTTAGATTATGCTGAATTACAAGCAGAAAATCATAATGCAATGACAATGCAAGATTGGGTAGAAAAATTAGATGCATTTTTACAATTTAATGGACAAGATATACTTCATGATGCAGGGAAAATATCTCATAAAGTAGCACAAGAACTTGCATATAAAGAGTATGATAAGTTTAAGAAAAAACAAGACCAATTATATATTTCTGACTTCGATAAATTTATTGAAAGTACAAAATTATTAGAAACTTCAGAAAATAATAAAGATTAGTAAAAATTATCATTCATAATAAAAAAACGCACATTTAACATTAATTGTATTTAAATATATAATTAGTTTGGAGTGTGATTTTATGAACAAATATAATATTAAAGAATTAGCAGAAAAATTAGAAAGATGCAGAAATGTAAATCTTGATGATGTAAAATTAGAAGATGTGGATGAAATAACAGATATAAAAATAGATAGAAGAAAGCCTAGTAATGAAAGAATATTGGATTTTATTATAAAGACAAAAAATCCATATATATTTAAAGTGAAGGGGAAATTAGTTAGAATAAGATTTTCAGATACTGATAAAACTGCAGAAGATTGTCTAACTAATGTTTTAAAGAATTTATATAGATAAGTAGGTGAAAAATATGGAATGGGTATATCATGGTAGTAAAACTCAAGGATTAAAAATGTTAATACCGCATAAGTCAACACACGGAACTTATGTATATGCCACTAAATCCAAAGAAATAGCGATTATAATGTCAAAAAGATGTGGAGATGATGCAACATATAGTTTAGGAACAAATGGAGATGGTAAACTTGATTTGGTTGAAAGATTACCTCATGCTTTTGAAAAAATGTTTTCGAATAAATTTTCTTTATATACATTAGATAGTACATTATTTAAAAATATAAATACTGGATTTAATGAAGTCGTATCAGAAGCAGAAGTACCAGTTATTAAAGAAGAAATATATACAAGTTTAATGGATGCTATAAATAAATTAGTTGATAATAATTTAATTAATATATATTATTATCCTAATAGACCTGATTATATTCCATATGATGATAGTGATTTAATCGATAAAATTAGAAATACTTATATAAGAAAAATGCATAAGCAATATACGGATAGAGAAATTGCTCGTTGGATTTTTTTACACCCTAATTTGGAAGAAGAACTTAGAATTATTGCCGAAGAACAAAATATTAATGTACCAAGTTATGATGCGATAAAAGAGATATTTATTAATGCTCAAGAAGAAAGACCAGAACATGAAATGTATATTGATAATGCATTAGAAATGTATGAACTATATAGTCAAAAAAGGATGTGAAACAAATGAAAAATGAAAATCGACAAAATGGGGCAAATATAAACTGGTTTCCAGGCCACATGGCCAAAACCAAAAGGCAAATAGGAGAACTGTTGCCACTAGTGGATATAGTTTATGAACTTATAGATGCAAGAATTCCAAGTTCCTCTAGAATTGCCGATATTGATCAAATCATTAAAGATAAACCGCGAGTGATTTTGATGACCAAAAGTGATTTGTGTGATAAATTGGAAACAAAAAAATGGGTAGAAAAGTATGAACAAATGGGATTTAAAGTACTTTTAGTCAATTTACAAGAAAATAGTTTAGATAAACAGATTTACACCTATACTAAAGAGCTTGCTGAAGAGATGAATCAAAAGCGAAAAGAGAAAGGGTTAAAAGAAAAAGAACTAAAAGCTTTGGTAGTTGGAATTCCAAATGTAGGAAAGTCTACTTTTATCAATAAAATGGCAGGTAAAAAAGTCGCGAATGTAGGAAATCGTCCAGGAATAACGACAAATCTGGTTTGGCTAAAGACTAAAATAAATCTTTTGCTTCTTGATACTCCAGGAATTTTATGGCCAAAATTTGAAAGCAATGAAGTCGCTTTAAATCTTGCCAGTATGAGTGCAATTAAAAGTGAAATTTTGCCAGTAGACGATGTGGCTGTACATATTTTAAATAAGCTCGAAAAATATTATCCAGACATTTTAAAAAATCGTTATGGTTTAGATCAAGGATGCATGGAAGATATTATGAGTGTTTATGAGACCATTGGTAGACGAATAGGAGCTATGATGCGCGGTGGCGAAGTAGATTATGACCGTGTTAGTTTAGCAATTATCAACGATATCAAAAATGAGCTTGTAAAAAATGTAACATTTGATAGAATAGAAGAATAAGAGGTATTCATATGAATCTATTAACTTATGAAAAAAGTTGTTATAAAGAGGGAAAAAAATATATTGCAGGTGTTGATGAAGTTGGAAGAGGCCCCTTATGTGGACCTGTTGTTGCTTGTGCTTGTATTTTGCCTAAAAATTACAAATTAGAAGGACTTACTGATTCAAAAAAGTTAAGCGAAAAAAAACGAGAAGCGTTTTATGATATTTTGATTCATGATGCCATTTCTTATGGAATTGGGATTATTTCTCCAAAAAGAATTGATGAAATCAATATCTATGAAGCAACCAAAGAAGCTATGAAGGAAGCCATTGCTCAGTTAAATCCAAAACCTGATCACGTTTTGATTGATGCAATGCCTTTAGAGCTTGAGATGCCATCCACATCGATTATCAAAGGAGATGCTAAAAGTATTTCCATTGCAGCAGCAAGTGTCATTGCCAAAGTCACAAGAGATCGCATGATGGTTGAGCTTGACAAAAAGTATCCTCAGTATGGTTTTGCCTCACATAAAGGATACCCGACGAAAAAACACATTGAAGCTGTAAAAGAAAACGGTATTTTAGAATTTTATAGATTTACTTTTTCGCCAATTAGTGATTTAATTAAAGAAGATAGTGAAGGTGTGTTGAATGGTTAAAAAGTTTTTTTCAAACAGGGTGGTTTTAAATACGATTGTTTTATCTGTATTTACATTTGTATTAGAACTTGTGATTCGCTTCTTTGTTGATGCTCCTGTATGGGATATTGCTTTAATACGAATCGCGATTAGTTCTATTCTTATGGGGCTAATTTGGAGTTTCATTACGCATTTCTTTCCTAAAATTGTGGGGCGTATTTTAAATATTGTCTATGTGTTAGGAATAGGAATTCTTTGTTTTGTAGAATTTGGTCTTTATAACTTTTTGGGATTCTTCATGGGCATTGGAAATTCTGAACAGGGAACAAAAGTTTTAGGATATATTCTTGATTTCATGAATTCTTTAAAAATTGAATATTATCTCATTTTACTCCCTACGATTTTATTTGTTTTATACTATCTTATTTTTGATAGAATGATTATGAAAAATAAAAAACGCAATGAAGAGATGAATATACCACAGAAAATATATATTGAAATTATTACTTTGACTATTATCCTTCTTTTGTGTATTGGATATTTTGCAACCATTAAAAACCCTAAAATGCAAAATGAATTGCAAACAGATAGCAATTATTCTCTTTGGTTATATCCGGAAAATTCCAATTTGACGGTTAATAATTTTGGAGTTTCGATGTATGTTTTTGCCGATGTAAAGAGTCATATTCTGGGAATTGATGAAGAAGATGTTGCACGTATAGAACAAGAAGAAGTGAAAAAAGAACAAAAGAAACACAATATGGTTGTGACGGATTATTCACGTATTATCGATGATACAGCATGGAATAAACTTATTCAAAATACTAGTGATAGCACGTATAAAACTTTAAATGATTATTTCATTAATCGTGAAATAACGCCAAAGAATGAAATGACAGGGTTGTTTGAAGGAAAGAATTTAATTGTTATTTTAATGGAATCTGTAAATGAAATTTCTATTATGAATCAGGAGGATTTTCCGACCCTTTATAAGATGTATCATGAAGGAATTTCTTTCACGAATAACTTTTCTCCAAGAAATAATTGCTCGACGGGAAATAATGAATTTACTGTACTTTCAAGTTTATTTACGATTAATAATACTTGTACTGCTAATACATATGCTTCAAATACTTACTTTCAAGGAGCATTCAACGTTTTTAACAATAAGGGATATTACACTTCGTCTTATCATAACTATACAGAGCAATATTACAGAAGAAATAAGATTCATAAAGGACTAGGAAGTCAAAAGTTTTATGGAGTGACAGCTTTAGGAATGACGTATGACGAAGCTTACGAAGAGTGGCCAAGTGATGTCGATATGTTTAAACATGCAAAAGATAAATATATGAACCAAGAGAAATTTATGTCATACTTTGCTTCAGTTACAACGCATCAAACCTATAATGTACCATCCAAGATGGGAGATAAATATAAAGAAGAGTTTCAGAAAAAGGGATATTCAACTACTTTAAGTCGCTATCTATCAAAGATGAAAACATTAGATGAAGCTTTAGAAGAGCTATTAAAAGAACTTGAAGAGATGGGGAAACTTGAAGATACAGTCATCGCCCTTTTTGGAGATCATTATCCATATGGACTTACAGATTCACAGATTAATGAGTACTTAAGTAAGAATGGTGCAGATTATGTTGTTAGAAGAAATTCGACGACAACAAAAGATGTTGACAGAATACCAATGTTCATTTATAATGCAGAGACAGAACCCATACAAGTGGAACAATACACATCTATTATTGATTTGCTTCCAACGTTGTTAAACTTATTTAATATGGATTATGATCCAAGATATTATTTAGGAACAGATATTTTTTCTAAACAACATGTTTCACGTGTCGTCTTTGCCGATGGTTCTTGGCAAAACGAATTAGGGTATTATCATGCTCCAAATAATAAAATGAACTATGTTGAAGGTGCAAAAGAATTAAGTAATGCTGAATTGAAAGAAATCAATCAGGAAATAAAGACTCGTCAAAAGATGAGTGCATCGGCGATAAAAGCAAATTATTTTAAATATTTAGGAGAAGGACTTAAGAAGTATCAAGTGATAGAACCAACTAAAGCAGTAGAACAAAATAATTAAGAAACAGGAGGAATAAAGATGAAACTAGTTATAGTCGAATCTCCAGCAAAAACACATACGATAGGAGCCTATTTAGGAAATTCGTATAAAGTAGTATCAAGTAAAGGTCATATAAGAGATCTTGCTACAAGTGGGAAATATGGATTAGGTGTCGATGTTGAAAATAACTTTGAACCTAATTATATTCCTATTTCAGGAAAGAAAAGAGATATTAATGCTTTAAAGAAAGATATTAAGGAAAGTGATTTTGTCTATTTAGCGACTGACCCTGACCGTGAAGGAGAAGCCATTTCGTGGCATTTGTTTGACTGCTTAGGTATTAAAGAAAGTGACTATGAACGAGTGGTCTTTAATGAAATAACAGAGCCTGCTGTAAAGGAGGCTTTTAAGCACGCTAGAAAGATTGATATGAATTTAGTAAAATCTCAAGAGACAAGACGTATATTAGACCGCATTATTGGTTTTCGTCTATCTAAATTGATGCAATCAAAAACGGGAGGAAAAAGTGCTGGTCGTGTCCAAAGTGTGGCTTTAAAACTAATTGTAGATCGAGAAAGAGAAATTGAAGCCTTTATTCCTGAAGAGTATTGGGAAATAAAGGCAATCTTCGATGAATTTGAAGCCCATCTTGAAAAATATCAGGGAAAGAAGTTAGAACTTCATCAAGAAAGTGAAGTAAAAGCTGTCTTAGATGCCTTAGGAAGTGAATACAAGATTACTTCTATTGAACAAAAAGAGAAGAAAAGAAGTGGCGTAAAACCCTTTACAACGTCGACTTTGCAACAGGCTTGTATTAATAAGTTTAATTTTAATTCAGGAAAGACTATGCGGATTGCTCAGAAGTTATATGAGGGAATTAATATAGGGAGTGAAACAGTTGGTTTAATTACATATATGCGTACTGACTCGACAAGACTTTCAGGTTTATTTATTAATGATGCTTTTGACTATATCGAAAAGAACTTTGGTAAAGACTATATAGGCGCAGTAAAAAAGAGCAAGAAAACTGAGAATGTGCAAGATGCTCATGAAGCGATTCGACCAACAAGCATATATCGTACGCCAGAGAGTGTAAAAAAATATTTGTCTGCAGACGAATATAAGATTTATTCGATCATCTATGCTCGAGCACTTGCTAGTTTAATGGCCGATGCCAAGGTGCTTGCAACAACGGTTTTATTGGATAATCATCAATATGAATTTAAGACAACTGGACAAATCATGACATTTGATGGCTATTTAAAAGTATATGGAGCATACTCTCAAAGCAATGATATTATTCTTCCAGAATTCAATAAATATAACGGGATTGTAGAAACAAACAATGTAGAAAGTGAACAAAAATTCACAAAACCAGCTCCACGTTATACTGAAGCAACACTTATTGAAGAGATGGAAAGTCTTGGTATAGGAAGGCCAAGTACCTATGCCAAAACTATGGAAACTTTAAGAGAACGTGACTATGTGACTGTTTTAGAACGCAAATTTCATCCAACAGAGATGGGAATTGAAACGACAGATAAGTTACAAGAATTTTTCTCAAATATCATCAATGTTGAGTATACGGCGAATATGGAAGATGATTTAGATAAAATTGCTGATGCGGAAGAGGATAATATAAAAGTGTTGAGAGCTTTCTATGATGAATTTGAACCACTTGTTAAAGTAGCCTTTACAGAAATGGAAAAGAAAGAACCAGAAAAAACGGGAGAATCTTGTCCAGAATGTGGAAATGATCTCGTGATTCGCAAGGGTAGATATGGAGCATTTACAGCATGTAGTAATTACCCAGAGTGCAAATACATTAAAAAGGAAGAAAAGCCAGTCATAACAATTTGTAAATGTCCGAAATGTGATGGCGACATTGTTGAAAAGAAGACGAGAAGGGGAAAAGTGTTCTATGGCTGTAATCATTATCCAAAATGTGATGTGGCTTTATGGGATAAACCAACAGGAGAAAAATGTCCAGAATGTGAGCATTTGTTAGTTGAAAAAAAAGAAAATGTTAAATGTTCATCTTGTGAATATACAAAGGAATAAAAGCCAATCGGATTAGTTTGACTTGTCCTTTATAATCACTTTTAGAAGGAGAGGAGAAAGATGGAAAAGAGAATCGCAGAAAAAGTGCGTTTTGATCTAGAACTGCAAAGAATATTAAGGGATCAAAATTTGGAAGAAATGGTTCAAGCTTTAAAATGGTTACAAGAATATAAAACAGCAAATGAAAATTTTAAAGAAATAAATGATGCGAGGGTTTTAGAATTAATTTTGTGGACATTAGATGTTCTAGCAGGAAGCGTTGGTTTTTTTGTGTTTTTATGTCTAGGAGTTATCACAAAATTAGTGACTTTAAAGGATAGTCAACGTAAAAAATGGTTAGAGAAACATCATTGGGATATCGTTCCTACCGAAAAAATAAAAGAATTAATAAACGAAAAATATGAATTCCTTGGGAAAATGGAACAAGTAATAGAATATAGAAGCGAGTTGATTTCATTATATAAAGAAGTACTGTTACAAGATGGGTATCCCTTAATGACTGTTGTTGAACCAGTTTCAATAGACAGAGGATTGGCATCAGAATTTGATGAGTATTTAGAAATCTATCGAGATTTACCAGTATGGGAATTTCATTATCAAGACTTTAAAAAGCAAGAACAACTTTCTAAAGTGAAGAATTTGCATAAAGGATTATTCAAATAATATAGTAGGAGAGCAGAATGAAACAGATAGTAAAAGAACAAAAGCGTATAATTGCCTCTTTGTTTGAAAAAAAGGAAATTTTAAAAAAGTGGAATATTGAATATAGTAAGGCTATTCAATATAAGAGACAAAGCAAAAAAATTCTAGAAGATTTTTTGATAAGTATTTTATGCTTACTTTTTTGGGCAGGAGCTTTATTTTCCACGACTGAAATTTTTCTTACCATCATGTTTTATATTATGGCGACTCTTGTTACGCCTATTTCTCTTTTTCCTGTTCTTCTTCGTTCAAAGAGAAAAAAGTGGTTAACTGGAAGGCAGTGGGATATTGTCCCTTTAGAAAAACTTGAGGAGTTACTAAGTGAGAATCAAAAAAATATTCAAGAAATTGAAAGAGAACTTTTAGAAAGAAATGATTATTTGGAATCTTGTACTCGTTTAATCGAGGAATCTACTGGCGAGGTGCAAGAGACTCATGCAGTAAAGAAACCATTCGCGTTATCAGATACAAATTTGGATGAACAAATAGAAATAAAAGGAAAAATAAAACAGCTAACAGGGAAATCAAGCAAATGAGCCCATTTGCTTTTTTTCTTACTTTATGATACAATATGTGCCAATTTAAAGGGGAGATTTTAAAATGTATATGAATTTAGGAGATTTTTCAAGTAATGCAATTGATCGTGTAGTACTTTACAGTGAAAAAGGAAGAAGAGATGATTATATTACTTATTTAAATACAGTTGAGGACTATGTAGAAAGTGTTAGTCAATATGAAAAAAAAGTTGCTTCTCTTGAGTTTCATTCATCACCTTATGAAGAAGAATACTGTACAAGTTCAAAAAGAGCGGAAATTGTGATGCATAGTGAAGCACCTATGGAACAAAAATACTATCGATCATTAAAAGATGTATATACAAGATAGAGGGAGATAAATGTGCTTAGTAAACAAGAAATAAAAAGAGAACAAGATAAATGCGTTGCTTATAAAGAAGAAAAACAAAAAGAGTTGCAAAATGAAAAATGTCGACAAAAAGAGCTTGAGCTTGCTATAGAATACAAAGAAATGGATACTCCTTTTCTAAGGTTTAGTAAATTTGTTTCATGTTGATGTTAGGCTTTGGAGCTTATATGATTTCTCTTGTTCCAGTCTTGCCTTTTCAGATTATTTCTGGACTTGCTGTGTTTGGTTCTTTTATTGGATATAGCAAATTATTGTATAAGCAATATAAAGACAATCGTTGGTATAAACAACACAAGTGGGATATTGTGCTGAATATAAAGATTTTGTAAAAGATATACTTCTATCTGAATTTGATGAATATTTGGAAGAATGCAGTAAGAACTCTATTATGGATCATCAAATCGATCCAAAAGAAATAAAAGCAAAGAGCAAAGTTTATAAGCAAAAACAATTGTAAAAAAGACAATTGTTTTTATTTTTTTATTGACAATTTTAAGAGATAAAACTATAATTAAGGTATATTTTGTAAGGAAAATCTGACTTAATAACAGAATATGAAAGAGAAGGCTAGTTGGTGGAAATGCCTCATAGGAGTTATTTTGATAACACTTCCGAATTTACAAAACGCATGCGAAGCGATAAAACGAATGATGAGAGTACCTATGTGAAGTAAGGTGGCACCGCGGAATTTTATTTCGTCCTTACGTTCTATAGGTTTTTTATTTAAGGAGGAAAAAAGATGATAACAAAACAAAAAGGAACTTATGACATTTATGGTGATTTAGCTAAAAAAAGAGCTTATGTTGATGAAATACTTGCAACACTTTGTGAAAAATATAACTATGGATATATCGAAACACCTGTTTTTGAAGCTTCTGAGTTATTCCATAGAAGTGTTGGAGAGGCAACTGATATGGTTCAAAAAGAAACGTATGATTTTAAAGATAGAGGCGAGAGGAATATAACTTTAAGACCTGAAGGAACTGCAGGAGTTGTAAGATGGTTTTTAGAGAATAAACTTTATGGCAATTTAACAGACCCTGTAAAAGTTTTTTATAATATGAAGATGTACCGCTATGAAAGACCGCAAAATGGTAGGAATCGCGAATTTACACAATGGGGATTTGAATGTTTTGGATCAGATGATGTGATGAGTGATGCTGAAGTGATTTCGCTTGCTTATAATGCTTATCGTTTATTAGGTCTTGATGATGTCACAATAAAAATTAATTCTTTAGGGGATACTGAATCAAGAACAGCTTATCGCGAAGCTTTGCTTGAATATTTTAAGCCTCATATCGATTCTTTATGTGAAGATTGTAAGGAGAGAATCCATAAAAATCCTCTCCGAATTTTAGATTGTAAAGTAGATGGTCATTTAGATATTATGAAAAACGCGCCAAAAACGATAGATTATTTAAATGACCAATCGAAAAAGCGTTTTGAAAGACTACAGGAATTATTAGATTTAATGGATATAAAATATGCATTAGATACAAAGTTAGTAAGAGGATTAGATTATTATAATCACATTGTATTTGAAGTTGTTCTAAATGACTCTTATGCCCTAGGAGGTGGCGGAAGATATAACGGATTGGTAGAAACTCTAGGAGGGCCAAGTGTTCCAGGAGTTGGTTTTGCGATGGGATATGATCGAACCCTTTTAGCACTAGAAGAAAATGGTGTAACGATTCCGATTAATGACTCTATTGATGTCTATCTTTTATATGTGTCAGAATCAGAAAAAGAAACAGCTTCTTATTTGACACAAGAATTAAGACTTAATGGATTTATAACAGAAACTGATATTCTAGGAAAATCTTTAAAAGGACAATTTAAGAGTGTTGACCGCTATAATGCCAAGTATTTAATCGTATTAAATGACGAAAAATTAGTAAACAATGAAATTGTAATTAAAGATAATAAGACAAAGGAAGAAGAGACGATTAAACTCAATGATTTAATTGACTATTTAGATATGCATATGTGAGGTGAAAAGTATGGAAAGAACATTGATTAATGCATTAGAGGAAAATGTTCCATCAAAAATAAGTGGATGGGCTGAAAAAATAAGAGATACAAAATATATGATTTTTATCATTTTAAAAGATAGAACGGGATCAATTCAAGTTTCTATTGATAAAAATGAGAAGAAAGAATTGGTCGAAAGTTTAACTGGGGTTCTTGCTCATTCTGTTCTCTCTTTTGAAGGAACAATGGTAAAAAGCGAATATGTGAAACAGGGGGGAAAAGAATTTTTGCCAGAAACTGTTGATATTTTATCAAGTGCAGATGCTATACCTCTTGACGAAACCGCTAATATTGATACGCGTTTAGATTATCGTTGGATAGATTTAAGAAGCGAAAAGAATAATCTTATGTTAAATGTTCAAACGGCTTTTGTCGAGGGAATGAGAAACTTTTTATTAGAAGAAGACTTCACAGAAATTCATACACCTAAATTAATTGCAACCGCGTCTGAATCGGGAAGTGATGTTTTTGAAGTGAAATACTTTGATCGTAAAGCTTATTTGGCACAAAGTCCACAATTTTATAAACAAATGGCAATGGCAGCAGGATTTGAACGTATTTTTGAAGTTGCTCCTGCCTTCCGTGCAGAAAATTCAAATACCAATCGTCATACGACAGAATTTACGTCTTTTGATCTTGAATTTGCTTATATTGACTCTTTTTTAGATGTAATGAATATGGAAGAGAGACTTATTGTGGCAGGTCTTACAAAAGTAAAAGAAAAATATGGAGAGGCGATTAAAGAAGTATTTGGTATTGATGTCGTGATTCCAACGATACCATTCCCAAGAATTAAGCTCCAAGATTTATATCAAGAATTATCAAAGAGATATGGTTACGTTATTCCTGAACATGATATTGGTGATATGAATGCAGAAGCGGAGAAATTGACAAGCCGTTACGCCATGGAGGAGTTTGGGCATGAATTTATCTTTGTGACGGACTTTGCTAAGACGAAAAGAGCTTTTTACCATATGCGTGAAAATGATGTTCCTCAAGGCTATGATCTTATTTGGAAAGGAACAGAAATTACTACAGGAGCTCAAAGAGAACACCGTTATGAAATCATCAAACAACAAGCAGAAGAAAAAGGACTTGGACAAGACGTTCAATTCTATCTTGAATTCTTTAAATATGGCTGTCCTCCACATGGTGGATTTGCTATAGGCGTTGATCGTTTGACGATGCTACTACTAGGTCTACCAAGTTTAAAAGAAGAGATGTTTATCTTCCGTGGGCCATCACGCTTGACACCATAAAAGAAAGGAAAATAACTATGGATTTAATAGATGTATTTAAACAAAAGAAAATCGGCGATACTGTTCATGTTGAAGGATGGATAAGAAATCATCGTCGGCAAAAAGAATTTGGTTTTATTGATTTTTATGATGGAACGAGTTTTGAAACCCTTCAAGTCGTATACGATAAAGAAGTACAAAACTTTGAGGCTATTCAAAAGATGCTTGTTGGTTGTGCGATTGAAATCGAGGGAGCCTTAGTTGCCTCTGAAGGAAAACAAGAATATGAGTTAAAGGCAAAAGACATTACTTTAATTGGTTCTTGTGATGAAACTTATCCGATTCAACCTAAAAGACATACTCGTGAATTTTTAAGAAGTGTTGCTCATCTTCGTCCACGTACGCGTTTGTTTCAAGCTGTCTTTAAGATAAGAAGTTTAGCTTCTCAGGCGATTCATGAATATTTTCAAAGTCATCATTATACTTATGTACATACGCCATTGTTTACGACTTCAGATTGCGAAGGCGAAAATCAAATGTTTAAAGTGACTACTTTTGATTTAGCGAATGTACCAAAAGAGGAAGGAAAAGTTGACTTTAAAAAGGATCTCTTTGGGCGTGAAACTTTTATTACAGGAACAGGACAATTGCATGGTGAGGCATTTGCAATGGCTTTTAAAAAAATTTATACTTTTGGCCCAACTTTTAGAACAGAAAACTCCAATACCAAAACGCATGCGAATGAATTTTGGATGATTGAACCTGAAATAGCATTCTGTGATTTGAATGGTTTAATGGATATTGAAGAGGAGATGCTAAAAAGTGTTGTTTCTTATGTTTTAGAACATGCAAAGGAAGAAATTGACTTTTTAAATGAATTTGTCGATAAAACTTTGAAAAATAAACTTGAACGTTTAGTTTCTTCAGATTTTGTTCGTATTACTCACCAAGAAGCTGTAGAATTACTCAATAAATCAGGCATTGAATGGGAATTTACACCTGATGAGAATTCTGATATAGCCAAAGAACATGAAAAATATATTACTGAGTATTATAATGCACCCGTTTTTATCACCAATTGGCCAAAAGATATTAAAGCATGGTATATGAAAGAAAATGAAGATGGTCGTACAGTTGCCGCTGTTGACTTAGAGGTACCTGGAGCAGGAGAATTAATGGGTGGAAGCCAAAGAGAAGAAGATTACGATAAATTAATAAAGCGAGCTCAAGAAATGGGTGTAGATAGTGATACCGTTGAATGGTTTATGAGTTTGCGTAAATTTGGAACATGTTATCACTCAGGATTTGGTATGGGATTTGAAAGACTTATTATCTATCTAACAGGAATAGAAAATATTCGTGATGTCATCCCATTTCCAAGAACACCAGGAAGCTGTGATTATTAGGAAAAAGGAGGGTTGTTATGAATAGTGGATTTACTCCTGAAAAAGTGGAAAAATTAGCAGATTTATTGTTAATTGGTTTAACAGAGGAAGAAAATAAAATGCTATTTGAAGAATTTGAAATTATCGATGCAAATATCAATAAAATTAACGAAATAGAAGGAATAAAAGAGATTGAGCCGATGACACATACGTTAGATGATTTTGAATGTGTTTTAAGGAGCGATGTTGCCAGTGATTCTATTCCTATAGAAGATTTACTAGCAAATTGTGATGATACTGAAGATGGATGTGTATCAGTGCCAAAGGTGGTGGGATAATGAACTATATGAGATTAAATATAACGGAGTTACATGAGAAGCTAAAAAGTGGAGAAGTTACAAGTGATGCGTTAGTGAAAGAGTCATTAGAGTTGTCACACTGTGTACAAGAAAAATGCAATGCTTTTGTAACCATTTTAGATGATGCAAAAGGGGAAGAAGTTACAGAAAATTTACTATCAGGAATTCCCTTTGGTGTTAAAGATAACTATTCAACTAAGGGCATTCTTACTACTGCTTCATCTAATACATTAAAAGATTATGTCCCATTCTTTGATGCGACAGCTTATGCTAATTTAAGAGATAAAGGGGCTGTTCCAGTTAATAAAACAGCTATGGATGAATTTGGACTAGGAGGAACAGGAACAACTGCGCATACAGGGGTACAAAAAAATCCTTGGGATCAAACTCGTTTATGTGCAGGGTCTTCTTCAGGGTCAGCAGCTGCAGTTGCAGCAGGAGTATATCCTTTTGCACTAGGATCTGATACAGGAGATTCAATACGTAAACCAGCAGGTTTTTGTGGTATAGTAGGGTATAAGCCAACCTATGGTATGATTTCCCGTTATGGGTTATTTCCATTTGCCTCTAGCTTAGACCATTGCGGCGTTTTAACTCGTTATGTTAAAGATGCTGCTATTGTTGTTGATGCCATGAAAGGAATGGATCCTAACGATATGACCACTTGGGATTCGTCCCATATCCATTTAAATGATGATTTATCTGCTGATATTTCTGGTAAGAAGTTATTTTATATTAAGGAATTATGTGATTTAGAGTATTATCCAAATGCAGATGAAGAATTAATAAGTCATTTAAATAACTTTCATGAGACTTTAAAAAAATGTGAAAGTTTAGGAATAAGCGTAGAAGGAGTGAGTATTGATCCTACATTAATTCGAGCAATACCTGCTATCTATCAAGTCATTTCTTGTGCTGAGGCTACCAGTAACTTATCCAATTTAACAGGTCTTATCTTTGGGCCACGTGGTAGTGGAGAAAATTATATAGAAATGATGAAAGATCATCGAACAAAAGGATTTTCTCCATTGATTAAACGTCGACTAGTCATAGGATCTTATGTTTTACAAACAGAAAATCAAGAAAGATATTTTAAAAATGCTCAAAGAGCAAGAAGACTTATCGTTGATGCAATCAAGGAACAATTTAAAAAATATGATGGAATGATTTCTCCAGTTGGATCTGGACCTGCTAAATTAATTGATGGATCTAAAGAAATGTTAAAAGAAGATACACTTGCTTTAGAAGACCAATTGCAAATCGGGAACTTTGGTGGATTCCCATCTATTACCATTCCAAATGGATTTGTCTCATCCTTGCCTGTTGGTATTAACATTACGGGAAATTGTTATGAGGATCAAAATGTGTTGAATATTGCCTATGCTTTAGAATCTTCAATGGATTATAAAGGGCAAATAGCAGGGGAGGTAAAGTAATGGGAAAGTATAACGTTACTATTGGCCTTGAAATGCACTGTGAAGTTTCAGAGACCAATTCAAAAGTGTTTTCTAGTGCAAAAAATAGCTATACAGAAGAGCCTAATACGAATATCCGTCCACTAGATATGGGATTCCCAGGAACACTTCCAGTCGTCAATAAAGAAGCTGTAAAAATGAGTTTAATGATGAGTGAAATCTTAAATTGTCGTCAGCCTGACTTTCTTTATTTTTGTCGAAAAAATTACTACTATCCAGATATGCCAAAAAATTATCAAATCACACAAAATCCACCAGAAGATTGTGTAGGTATGGGAGGCTATATTGATATTGAAAGAGAGGATGGTTCTACTTTTAGAGTTGAAATAGATAATATTCATCTAGAAGAAGATTCAGCAAGAATGACACATCTATATGATACTTCCATAATTGATTACAATCGAGCTGGGGTTCCTCTTTTAGAATTAGTCACAAAACCTTGTATACATTCAGCAGAAGATGCGGTTACCTTTCTCGAATATATTCGTGCAATTTATCAATATTGTGGTATTTCTGAAGCTGATTCTAAAAAAGGACAAATTAGATGTGATGTCAATATCTCTATTTCTGAAGATGATACTTTAGGAACTAAAGTAGAAGTAAAGAATGTAAATTCTTTTAGTGGTGTTTATAACACTCTTTTGTACGAAATCAAAAGACAATCAGAGTTAAAAGATGCTGATCGTTATGATGAAGTTAACCAAGAAACAAGACGTTGGGATGAAGAATCTGGAACTACGATAAGAATGCGTTCTAAAGTAGATGCTGAAGATTATAAATATTTTGTTGAACCTAATATTCCAAAATATAAAATTACAAAAGAATGGTTAGAAGAAATAAGAGCAGGTATACCTGAACTTCCTTACGAACGGAAGAAAAAATATAAAGAGAACTATGGTTTATCAGAAAAAGAGGCTCATACATTAGTCAAAGAAATTGGAATTGCCACTTATTTTGAAAAGTGTATAGCATTAGATATTGAGCCAAAAATGGCCGCGAATTGGATTACAGGAAATGTTCTTGGATACCTTAATAAATATGAATTAGAGATAAAAGAGTTTTATTTGACTCCAGAACGTTTACAAACGATTCTTAATCATATGAAAAAGGGAGATATCTCTTCTAAACAGGCAAAAGAACTCTTCTTTCTCGTCTTAGAGAGAAAAGAAGAGCCTGATACTATTATGAAAGAAGAGGGAATGGAACAAATTTCTGATGATTCAGCTTTAAGAAGTGTCATTACAGAAGTATTAGATGAGAATGCCAGTCAAATTGAAGCCTATAAAAATGGTAAGACGAATATGTTTGATTATTTTGTAGGGCAAGTTATGAAAAAGACGAGAGGGCAAGCAAACCCTGTAAAGGGAAAAGAAATTTTAACAGAAGAGTTGAGAAAACGATAGTTTTTCTCTTTTTTCTTGCTTTTTTATGGGAGAACATTTAAAATAAGAAGTCAAGGAAGATGACAGTTATGGATACGGAATTAAAAAAGATAGATATGGAATTAACAAATAGTAAAATAGGAGATACAGAACAAAAAGTGATTCGTTATTTTTGGGATTATTTTAACGGAACGAAACCTCAGTTGGGATTCCTTTATCAAATGAGTTTATTTTCTAGATTCTCTTTTACCTGTTTTGATCTTTCGCCAAAGTTTGAAGAAGTGGAAGAAAACAAGAATTGCATAAGATATAAAGAAGCTTGTTTTTTAGAGCAAATCGAAGCTCATAAAATGGCAAGTAAAGAGGAAAATGAGAAAGCGAAAAAATTGAATGAGCTTTTAAAAGAATTGAGACCAGAAGAAGTTTTTTCAATACTTATTTCTTTTGCTTTATATGCTGATGATGAATTCTTCAATAAAATAAATATCAATTGGCTTTCTGGAAAAGTAGAGGAATTTGCGATAGGGACTAATGAGCGCTATCTCATTATCTCCTCTCAATTTTTAAAAGAGTTTTCCGTTGATTTTTTTGAGTTTTATAATGAAATGCCTGCTTTTTTACGACGTGGAGTTGTTAAATTCGAACAAATTTATGAAAGAGTAAAAAGAGAGTTAGCACTTACAATTTCTGATGAATTAGAAGGAGATACTTTACAATTTATTAAGAAGTTTATGGAATATGATAAAGAGACTTACACAGCTTTGCTCACAAGTTTTGATAAACCGTTGCTTTTAGTTTTTAAAACTTTAGAAGCTGAAACGCTAGATATGAGAGAACTTTATACTAGAATGAAAGAAGAAACTTATGATGAAGAAGACATTATGAACGTCCTTTATCGAAATGGAATACGTGAGTTGTCAATGGTTTCATTAGAAAGTGTAGATATAGAAGCTTTATTTAAAGCTATGTGTGCTTGTTATGAATATGAAGAATATTCTATAATAAAGTATTGTCGTTTTTCAATGAAGAATAATGTTCTTTATATATCTAATCAAGATGTGCGTTCAACTTTATGGGAGATGAAAGACTATATAGCTTCAGAGTGCAAAAGTAAATTATTTGAAAATCAAGGAATTAAACCGTTTGAGTTGGAAGATTATTACCATTCCTTTAAAAGTGAATCACGACCAAACATGACTATTAGAAAATATTATATGAAAGAGAAAAATTAAAAATTTTTCCAAAGAATCGATAGGAGTAATGATTAGATGCAGTTAAATAAAATAGAGCAAAAATTAATAGAGTATTTTTCAACTCATTTTAACCAAAAGAAAAAGATAGGTATTTTCTGCCCTGGAGAAATAGATAATACAGTGAGTTTTATGAGTGCGGATGTTCCAACATCAGTTCATAGTTTTTCAGGACTACAAAGAAAAATATACAGTGAACTAGAGGAATATATGAAATCACCCTTTAAGTTTTCTGATATTTATGATGATCTAGAAGAAGTTAAAATTTCCTATTTAAAAAATATCCCACTAAATAGCATAGATTTTCAAAGCTTATTTCTTGCTTTATATATTTTTAAAGAGGCGGAGGACGCAAATTTTGGACAAAATGATTCATGTCCAATAATAAAATTTTCCGGGTGTAATAGTATCATTTGCAAAATGCCTTTTTTTCCGTTAAAAAATTTTGATTATCCCATCTATTTAAGAAGAATAAGAAGATATATTGATGAAAATCATTCAGAGTATTTCAACTCATTTCAAAGATTAGAAGACTGGTATCTCTATTTCAAAGAGAATCTACATATATGTTTCGATTATGAGTTTCTTGACTTTAGTGATCATAAAGAAGATGTTGATATTTTAAATGCAAACGAAGAAAGAGCACTTCATTATCTTAAAAAATATATGGAATCAATGGAAAAAAAGTTTGCTTTTATAAAAGAAGAGGATGAAAAAAAAGTCTTATTTGTCATTGATTACTTTCAATATCAAGTCGAAAATACTTTCTTTGCTCAAAGGAAAAACTGTAAAGAAATGTATGAGGAACTTTATTCACATGGTTGTAAAGTTGTAAATAAGATATCACTTGACAATATCGATATAGAGGCATTATTAAAGACGTTAATGACGATATATTCTTACAGCTGGAAAACTTTTGAAATTTTTGGTAAAAAAAGTCTCTTTTATTTTTATGGGCTACATAGAACAAGCATAAAAGAATCGGCTATAAGGATGCGAGCAGAATTAGAAGAAAATGTAGGAATAAAATTTCCTGATTTAGAGGACCTTTATATAATATTTAAAAAAGAACCTTATTATGGAATGAAAATAAAAAAGCTAAATTAAAAATGTACTAATATTTTAAGTACATTTTTTTGTTTTTGGATTCTACTAACCCTTCGTCTTTTAAATTCTTTAGTTCTCGCATCATGGCGGAGCGATCAATCGATAAGTAATCTGCTAAATCTGTTAAAGTAAAAGGAATGGTAATGGCTCGTGTAATTTGTTTTTTTGATAAAAGATTAAAATAGGCGAGGAGTTTTTCGCGAATAGTTTTCTTCGTTAAAATTTCAATTCTTTCATTGTTTGTTCTTAGCTTGTCACTTAAGATTTGCAACATATTGTCAACAAAGTGATTGTGATAATCACAGTTCTTTTTACATCTTTTAATTAAATGTTCATAGCCAAATAAAATAACATCTGATTCCTCAGTTGAAATGATATATAATTCTTCTGTAGTAGAGGCAGAAAACTCGCCAAAAGCATCTCCCTCTTTTAGTGTTTCGACAATACTTCTTGATCCGTTATAATTGTAGCGAATAATATGAGCACTTCCCTTCATAATAATGCCAATATCCGTAACATTGGATAAATTAGAAAGAATCGTTGTATCTTTTTTATAGTGCATTTTTCGAGCGCCAAAACAAGTAAGGAGTTTTTGGATATCTTCTTCGCTCATATTGTCAAAAGCTTTAATGCGGCTCATTTTATTCACATCCTTTTTTTTATTATATAAAAAAAAAGTTGCAACAGCAACATTATTTATAACGTAAGAACTTTTCCGTCGTTAGGTCGATGGTGATATTTGGATTTTCTTTGATGTAATGAGACTTCCATTTTTTATATCCAAGTGATTCAGCTATCTTTGGTGTAATAGTATGATGAGTGAGGTTGCTTATATCCGATAGCATGGCATAATAAATTTCAGGGTTTTGAAATAAAAGTTTTTCTATTTCTTTAATAGCTCTTGTTCCATATCCTTTCTTTCTGTATTTTTGCTGAATAATACAAGATATATTGGCAGTATGTTGATCAACTTGCATAACATATACTGTTCCTACTATTTTTGTACCAACACCAAAAAGGTAAAGAGTAGAAGGAAATTCTTCGGCTTGTTTTCTTATCATATAAGATAGTTTAAAATTCTCATAAGATGATAAAACATCATGATTCAATAGAATAGGAATAATATCATTTTCATTTAATTCTTCATGACTTTTGTAAAATTCAAAATAAAGTCTGAAATTTTTTTCGTTTTCTTCTATATCTAATAAATAAAACATATTTCTTCCCCCTTCAAAGATTGCTATATCATAACATAAAAAATGAAAAATGTCCAGAAAGGTCGCTTTTTGTTGACTTTTACTTAGCAAAACTCCATAATAATACGTATTAGAAAGAGTTATTTAAAGGGAGGGAGAAGGTAGAATATGATATTGTTTGTAAGTGGAAGAACAGATATCGTGGCCTTTTATACACCTTGGCTAATCAATCGCTTAAAAGAGGGATATATCGATGTTAGAAATCCCTTTAATAAGCATTTAGTCAGTCGTATCTATATAAAAGATGTAGATGCGTACTTTTTTTGTACTAAAAATCCTTTACCAATCTTAAATAAATTAGAACAATTTTCTAAACCTATTTTATTTCATGTAACTCTTACTCCTTATTTAGAAGAAATCGAACCGAATGTTCCAAAAAAGACAGAAATATTAAAGGGAATAAAAAAGTTATCTAAACAATTGGGAAAAAGTCATGTTGTTGTTAGATATGATCCTATTTTTATAAGCAAAAGATATTCTATAGAATACCATAAGTTGGCATTTAAAAAACTATGTAAAGAATTAAATGGGGTAGTAGCAAGAATCATCATCTCTTTTTTAGATGAATATAAAAATGTTATCAAGAATAAAGACATTTTAGAGTATCGTCATATTACAAATGAAGAAATGAAAGAAATTGGCCTCTTTTTTGCAAAAACAGCGAAAGAAAATAACCTATCTGTTTCTACTTGTTATGAGGAAAATGATTTGACAGAATATGGTTTTATTAAAGAAGAATGTCTATCAAGAGAAGCTGCTTTTAAGCTTACAGGAAAAAGGTTTAAAAAGTGGAACGCTAGAAAATGTCAGTGTGCTGAAATGGTGGATATCGGGCATTATAATACTTGTCATCATCGTTGTAAGTATTGTTATGCAAATTTTGATGAAACGACTATAGAAAAGAATAGGAAGTTACATGATGTAAATTCATCTCTTTTAATTGGACAATTAGAAAAGGAAGATGTCATTAAAGTGCGAAAATAGTGTCAATGGTCAAATGATTCTTATGGCTTTAAAGCAACCATTGTCCCAAATTATGAATAAGAGAGGAACTCTCTTTTCTATTGCATTCACTTTCTGTTTCTTTTATAATGGATACTAGAGGTGTAAAATGAAAAAAGTAAAAGAATATATTTTAAATTTTATTAATGGTTTTTGTATGGCCTTAGCCGATAGTGTACCAGGAGTTAGTGGAGGAACGATTGCTTTTTTATTAGGTTTTTATGATCAATTTATTCGTTCTTTAGATGACCTATTTAGGGGAAGCTTTGAAAAGAAAAAAGAGTCTCTTGTTTTTCTTATTAAATTGGGAATTGGTTGGGTCGTTGGTTTTTGTCTTTCAGCGACAATTTTATCTAACTTATTTGAAACAAAGATCTATGCAATGAGTTCTTTATTCATTGGTTTTATCTTGGCTGCCATTCCAATGGTTGTAAAAGAGGAAAAAGAAGTGCTAAGGAAAGATTATAAAAATGTGGTCTTTATGATTTTAGGTATTTCTCTTGTTGTAGGAATAAGTCTACTTACAACAAAAGGGGGGATTGATATTGATATTACGCATTTAAATCTTTTTTCAGGAATCTATTTGTTTTTAGCTGCATCAGTAGCTATTACAGCTATGGTTTTACCAGGAATTTCAGGTTCAACTTTGCTTCTTATCTTTGGTTTATATGTGCCAGTCATGGGCGCTGTAAAGAGTTTTTTACGTTTTGACTTTTCTGTACTTCCTATTCTTCTTGTTTTTGGATTGGGAATCGTTGCGGGCATTGTATTCTTTGTAAAGTTGATACGCAAATGCTTAGAACATCATCGTGGAGCTATTGTCTATGCCATTCTAGGTATGATGATTGGGTCATTTTATTCTATTATTTGTGGCCCAACGACGTTAGATGTTCCCAAAGAGATGTTATCATTCCATAATTTTGATTTTATTTTCTTCCTTTTGGGAATTATAATTATTGGTTTATTAGAGTTATTAAAAAAAGTATTAGAGAAAAGAAGTGTCTGAAAAGGCATTTTTTATTTACATAAAAAGTGT
>CATKZK010000014.1 GCA_949841325.1 uncultured Bacilli bacterium | reverse complement strand
AGTATAATAAATGATGGAAAACATTCGATGATTTACCGAGGAATAGAAGATATCTTTGGAAATGTATGGCAAGTAGTTGATGGAATTAATATCAAAGATCATGTAGCTTATATCAATTATAATCCAGCTACATATGCCGTGGATACTTTTGCTGGAGATTATAAGGCCTTGAGTTATATAAATTCGTTATTAGATGGATATTCCACACATTTAGGATATGATACGAATCATTCTTTAATCTCTTTTCCAACTTCTGTCGGAGCAAATGAAAATTTATATATAAGTGATTATTATTATCAAGCAACAGGAAATCGAATTGTCCTTGTTGGCGGTAGATATGGTTATGGTGCTAATGCTGGCTTGTGGTTTTGGAATGTCGAGGGTGCTTCGAGTAATGCTAACGCTTACATCAGTTCTCGATTACTTCGACATCAATAAAGAACTTTTTAATAAAATGTTCTTTTTTCTTTTGGGAAACACCCTTCACAAATATTTTTCTGTATGATAAAATAATAACATATTGGAGGGCTTATTATGAATCAAGAAATTAAGAAATCCTATGAAGAAATGCAAACAAAAATTAATCTAATTGGGAGGTCACTTTGACATTGATAATAAACTTCAAAGTATTCAAAAATTAGAAGATAAGCTGAATGAATCAACCATTTGGGATGATCCAGATTATGCGAATCAAGTGTCTAAAGAATTAGCTGACTTAAAAAAAGAAACCACTTCTTTTCAAAATCTTAAAAAGGATATTGAAAATAATTTGGAAATGTTTGAACTTATGGAAGAAGAATATGAGGAATCGATTTATTCATCATTAGTAGACGAAGAAAAAAGAATAAAGATTTCTTTAGATGAATTTGAAATTAAAGTGTTATTAAATCATCCATTTGATAAGGAAAACTGTTATTTAGAAATTCACCCTGGCGCAGGAGGGACAGAGTCTTGTGATTGGTCAGATATGTTACTGAGAATGTATACCATGTTTTGCAATAAAATGGAATTTACTTGTGAAGTCATTGATAAGCAAGCAGGTGAAGAAGCAGGAATAAAAAGTGTAACTCTTCATATCATTGGTAGTTATGCGTATGGCTATTTAAAAAGCGAAATTGGCGTACATCGATTAGTTCGCATCTCCCCATTTGACTCAGGAGCGAGACGCCATACTTCTTTTGCTGCAGTTAATGTCATTCCTGAATTTAAAGATATTCCAGAAATTGAAATTAAAGATGATGATATTCGCGTTGATGTTTATCGCAGTAGTGGGTGTGGAGGACAAGGAGTAAATACGACAGATTCTGCTGTAAGAATTACTCATCTGGCTTCAGGAATTGTTGTTACTGTTCAAAATGAAAGAAGCCAGATTAAAAATAAAGAGATAGCTTTATCCATTTTAAAAAATAAGCTTTATCAATTGGAATTAAATAAGAGAAATCAAGAAATATCTAATTTGAAAGGCAATGCTTCTATTGATTTTGGAAGTCAAATACGAAATTATGTTTTAGAACCTTATAGTCTTGTAAAAGACGTAAGAACAAATGTAGAATCGACAAATCCTAGTAAAGTATTAGACGGAGAGTTAATGCCTTTTATTGAAAGTTACTTACGAATGAAGAGGGAAGAGAAATGAAAAAGAGTATCCACTATATGAATTTATTTTTAGGTTGTTTACTAATAGCTGTAAGTCTAATTTTTATTCTATTACCAAATGGAATCATCACATTTGGATTTGCTGGAGTATCTTCTTTGATTTACTTTAATATAGGAATGAATCCCGCCATCAGCTTATTCATTATAAATGTTATTATGCTCTTATTTTGTTCCTTTTTCTTAAAAAAAGAGACACTAAAACATTATTTAGCTCCATCACTGCTTATTCCTATTTTAATGTATGGAGTAGAGTATTTGACAAAGTATTATAGTATTTATTTACCAGAAATGATGCTAGTGGTTATCGTTGGTAGTGCTTTGAGTGGTTATGGCTATAGTCTTATCTATAAAGAAGGATTTTCTGCAGGAACAGTTTTTATGTTAGAAGAACTTATTGGCAAATGGGCAAAATTTCATAGTAAGATTTATACGTGGATAATTGATATCTTTCTATTGATTTTTATTATATTCTTTTTAGGATATCAAACGATGTTGTATTCTTTACTTGTTATTATTATTACGAAGTACATGATTACAAAAGCAAGATTTGGAATTAATGATTCAAAGATGTTTTTGGTTATTACATCTAAAGAAAATGAAGTGAAGCATTACATTATGCATGATTTAAAATATGAATTAACTGTTTTAGATGTTAAAGGTGGCTTTACAAAAAAGAAAAATAAGATATTATTATCTGTTATCTCTACTAGTGATTATTATAAGTTAAAGGAAGGTATTAAATTAATTGACAATAAGGCGTTTATTGCCATTACTGACACTTATGATGTAGTAAATCGGAATTTTTAAGGAGGCTATATAATGAGAAATATTAAATGTATTATTGTTTTTGTAGTGGCTGTTTTCATAACAGGATGTACACATGTAAAAGATGCTCCTACAATTGAAGCTTTTGAAGAAAAGATGAAGGAACATCATTATGAGTTAATTGATAGGACAAATGAGGTAGACTATGCAACAAAACTTTATCGCATAAACAGTGAGGAGTTTGTGTTTACCTTTATTAAAGGAAAAAGAAAAGTTGATATCGAAGGACTTTTTATTGATGAATGCAAAAATGTTGTAGATGAAGTAGGAGAGACTGATGATCGAAAACAAGAAATTGACAGCGGAACGAATTGGTCTTATTTAAAACTAAGTAATAGTACGTATGTGTATTATGTATCTTGGATAAATGATACTTATATTTATATTAAAGCACCAAAGAACAGTGGAGAAAGCATTATTAAGGTTGCTAAAGAATTGGGATATTGAAAAATTGATAAGCTGCCTAATAAAGGTGGCTTTTGTTTTGTATCTTTTGTCTAGTCAATGTAAATTCACACTAATTTCACAAAAAAGAAGTAAGAAATTTGTTATAATAAGTATGATTATGTAGGAGGAGTAGTTTATGAGACGACAGATTGCTATTATTTTGTTTGCACTATTTTGTCTTTTCCCTTTTCAAGTTCATGCGGCAACTCTTAAAGGCATTGTTACGGGAACTGATGTTTCTGTGCGTCCTTCTCCAAGTACAAATGAAAAGAAAATTGGAACTGTTAATAAAGGAAAAGACGAATTGGTTGTTCTCAGTGCTACTGTTTTAAAAGATGAAAGTACGAGTTCTAATAAATGCGCTGATGGATGGTATAAAGTAGAATACAATGGTGGTACAGGTTATGTTTGTGCTGCTTATTTGACTGTTGTAGAGGAAAAACCTCCAGTTGTTGACAATACAGAAGCTAAAACAGCTTGTCAAAACGAATTAAAAAAATTGGGATTTCCTTCTAGTTACTGGGATAAATTGTGTACATTAAAAACGAGTCATCCCAATTGGAACTTTGTTCCTAAAATTACAGGGTCCGATGGAAAAACAGTTGATTTTGTTACTGCCGTAATTTCTGAAAGTAGTTGTGGAAGTTCCTCAATAACAACGAGTGCTCAAGCATCTTTTAAGGGAGATTCTTGTAATAAAAAATGGGATTCAGGAATGACTACTGCTTCAACAACTGCAGTACGCTATTATTTGGATCCAAGAAACTTTTTAGATGAAAAAAATATCTTTATGTTTGAAGATCAAAATATCAACAAAAGCATAAAAGATACTGATTATAAGAACGCAACAAATAAACTCTTTAATAATAACTTCCTTGTGCAGCAAATCCCAGACTTTACAGAATATATCCGAGTTTCAGCCAATTCTCTAGGCGTTTCTCAAATGGCTGTTGCTTCAAGAATCAAACAAGAACTTGGAAATGCAAAGTTAACATCAGGGAAATACAAAGGAAAGCTATTCTCGGTTGTTAGTGGAGATTATACGACACGTTATAACTGGTATTATACTGTTAATGGAAATAAAGTATCTATTGATCATTATTATAATTTCTTTAATATTGCGGCTACAGATGGATCAAATGTGACGCAGAAAGCCCTTATTTATGCTTATAATCATAAGTGGGGTGGAACTGGAAATAAAGCAAAGGATCGTCAAACTGCTATGACAGGTGGCGTAAGTTTCTTAAAAAATAGTTACATTGCTGTCGGACAAAATACAGCTTATTTCCAAAAATTCAATATATTTCCAAATAATATAAGTAGTCGTTTTGTACATCAATATATGACAAACGTACAAGCCCCAGTGGGAGAGGCTAGTATTTTATATAATGCCTATAAAGCAGCTGGACTTCTTACACAACCTTTCACTTTTATTATTCCTGTTTATGATAATTTAGATACTGTTGTTACAATTCCAAGTGAGGGAGACCCACAAGAATCTGTAGGCGTAAGTTCTGCGGTTGTCTCTTCTGGATATAATTATTCTAAAGGTTATATTTCTAAAATCCCTTTAGGAACGACTGCAGAAGAATTAAAACATGCCTTAGAGAGTAAGGGTGTGACCGTTTCGATTGTTGATACTTCTTCAAAATCTGCAACAGGAACTTTAGGAACAGGATATAAAGTATCGATTGTTGGTGATACTGCAGAAGTTTTAGAAGTCGTTATGTATGGAGATGTCTCAGGAGATGGAAAAATCAATGCTGTTGATTTATTAAAGGTTCAAAAAGATATCTTAAATGTATCTAAATTAAGTGGCGCCCAAAAGTTAGCTGCTGATATTAATAAAGATGGAAAAGTCAATGCTGTTGATTTATTAAAGGTTCAAAAAGATATCTTAAATGTAACAAAAATTGAGCAATAAAAAGGAGTGATTTTATGAAAAAATTGAGGTTATGTGTTCTTGCATTTTTAGTGCTTTTTGCATTACCAAGCTTGGCAAATGCTGCAAGTGCAAATATTTCTGTTAAGGCAAATGGATCTGCTGTTGTTGGGAACACAGTAACAGCAACTGTTACGGTATCGAGTAGTACACCTATTGGTTCTTGGCAATTTTTAGTAAGCTATGATACATCTCTTTTAAAACTAACAAGTGGAGAAACATCAGTTGCCGATACGACAAAGACTTCATCTGGTGTAAAAAGTAAATCTTATACTTTAAAATTTAAAGCTTTAAAAAGTGGAACTGCAACAATTAAAGTGGGAAGCTATATGGTTATTTCGATGGCTGATGATAGCGAGATGAGTGTATCTTCAAAATCTGCATCAGTTAAAATACAGACGAAGGAACAAGTGGAGGCAAGTTATTCAACAAATGCTAATCTAACAGCATTAAGGGTTGGAGAATATGCCTTAAATCCTGTCTTTAATAAGACTACATTTGAATACAATGTTGAGGTCGAAAATGAGATTGAATCTGTCAATGTCGAAGCAACGAAAGAAGATAGCAAATCGAGTGTGTCAGGTACTGGTGAAATAAAATTAAATGAAGGAAATAATCGTGTTAAAGTAGTAGTAACAGCTCAAAAAGGGAATACACAAACCTATGTTATCAACATTATGAGAAAAGAGTTAAATCCTATTCAAGCTACGGTTTTAGATGAAAATTATACCATTATACGTAAGGCGGATGCATTAGAAGAAAAAAGTGGTTTTATTCTAACAGAAATTGATTATAATGGGGAAACAATACCTGCATTAAAAAGCGAGGTAGCTGGTATTACTTTAATTGGTTTAAAAGACGAAGCGGGAGAGATAAAATATTTTATTTATGATGAGGAAATTAAGAGTGAATATACTGAAATTAAAAGTAACTCTTATGTTTTATATCCATTAGATTTAAAGAAAAATAATAATTTGTCCCTTTATACAAAAAGAGAAATGGAAATTAATGGTGTAAAAGTAGAAGGATATTCCATAGATAAGAATTCAAAAAGAATAATTTTATATGCACAAAATATTGAAACAGGAGAGATTGGTTATTATACTTATGATGCTCTAGATTCCTCAATTCAAAGATACTCAAAAGAGACAGATGAGTTTTATCAAGAACTTGTAAATAAGTATAAATACGTATTGTGCGGATCTGCTGTATTGATTGTTTTACTCTTTCTTCTATTGATTTTTCGCAAACCAAAAAAGAAAAAAGAAAAACGAGAAGCAGAAAAACAAGAAGTAACTGAAAAAGAATAAATGGCTTTTAAGTCATTTTTTTTATATCCTTACATACATTGTAGTAAGGTGAGCTTATGAAAAAAATTAAATATCTATTTGTTATTTTATTAGGAGTGTTCTCCTTTTATTTTTCCGATCAAGCGATTCTTTTTGTTGAAAATAAAAGCCCAATTATGAAACAGGTAAAGGCTTTACAAGTAGAAACGATTGAACCTGTTAATGCCATTATAGAAGATGATACGATTATTCCAGGGAAAAATGGATCGAAATTAAATGAACGAGAATCCTATTTAAAGATGAATGAATTTGGGAAATTTAATGAAACTTTTTTAGTGTATGACTATATTAAACCAGAAATTTCTCTTTATGATCATTTAGATAAAGTCATTGTGAAATCAAATCGTATAGATGAGGTCGCATTAATTGTCGAAAGTGAGGAACATGCTACTTATTTGGCCAAAGAGAATATTAAATATACGAAAGTCATTAAAGAGAAGAATGAGATAAAGTCAGAAACAGGAGAATACATCAATGGAAATTTTGATGAAGAAGCATTTCATAAACTTAACGGCTATTTAAAAAAGAATAAGTTAAATAATAAAATATGTTTGATAAATCGCTCTAATCGTGAGAGTTGTGAGGAATTAAAATATTTCTTAGTAAATCCTAGTGTAAAACTGAATCATACTAATTTAGCAGAGAAAAAGAAAACGATAGAAGGAGGAAATTTTATTTATTTAGAGAGTAATCTATCAATCAGTGAGCTAAAGTTAATTATTACGCAGATTAAGTATCGTAATTTAACAATCAATTATTTATCAGAGTTAATTAAAGAATAAGAGAATGGATAATTCTTTTTTTTGATGTCAATCGATTGTATAAAAATAAAAGTTTTAATAAATATAATTGTTAAAAGATGATACAATAGCAACAAGAGTATAGGAAACTTTTTCTTTTATTCTACGGCAACGACTGATGGTGCAAAAATCACAGTAAACTATACAGAAGATGCAGCTGAGTTAGTTGATAAAATGATAGCAACAAAATCAAGTAATTCAAGTGTTATAAAAGGAACAGTGATTCAATAAAGAATCACTGTTTTTGTCTATATAAAATTTAATTTATACTTCAATTTATATAAAACTTGAAAAATAGTCTAATTTACTATATAATACATTCTCGAAGTGATTTTTATGAAAAAGGGAATATTCGTCATTTTATTGTTATTAAGTAATATTTTATTCTTAGCAAAAATTATGAATCATCTGTTGGCAAGTGATATAAACATAAAAGATTATACAGTAGTGGAGAATGTAAATAAATTAGAAGCTTTAAAAGATGAAACGATATATGAAAAAATTGACTTGAATACTGTAACTGTCCAAGATACGAACACAGAACAAGATGTATCTTGGTTTAAAGATGTGAATAAAAGTGATTATTATCTTTATTTACCAGCTTCATTTAACCGCCAAAGGCTACATGTCAATTTTTCTACATCAAAAGAGACGATTATCTCAGTTTATGACAAAGAAAATCAGTTTATTACGAGACTCAATAATACGAGTTTAACTAATGTATTTTCCTATGATGAACTTTTCTTTGTCATTGAAACAAATGTAAAAAAGAAGAGTACATATCATGTCTATATTTCTTCTTCTACCATTGATACAATGATGATTGATATCGATGGAGGAGATAAAGCGTATCAACAGATTATAAAAGATCCTAAACACAATGTAACCAAAACGGGAAATGCCACCTTAATCGGAAAAGATGGAACTATTTTGGAGACAAAAATGGATTCAATAAAGGGACGTGGAAATGCCACTTGGTTAAGAGAAAAAAAACCATTTAGTATAAAATTATCAGAAAAAACAAGTGTATTTGGTATGAATGAAGCGAAGAAGTGGATATTGCTTTCAAATTATCCTGATGGATCTCTTTCAAGGAATGCCGTATTTTTTACTTTAGCAAAAGAACTTGGACTTTCTTATACGCCAGAATTTAGCCCAGTTGATTTGTATATCAATCATAAATATATAGGAAGTTACTTGCTAACAAGCAAAGTAGAAGTAAGTGAGTCTCGTGTAGATAATAATAACAATTATTTATTTGAATTAGAAAATCATCCTGTAGGAAGTGAAATAAAATTAAAAAGTGGAAATCTTTATACAGTTCACAATCCTGATTTGACAAGTTTATCATCATCAGAAAAAACAAAAGCGAGAAAAGAAATAAAAAAGTTATTAGATCATATGGAAGACTTGATGAAAAATCCAAATACTAAAGAAGAAGAGCTTGCAAAAGTAATTGATTTAGAGTCATTTGCCAAATACTATTGGGTACAGGAAATGTCTTTAAATTTTGATGCTTGTAGAGGAAGTAATTACCTTTATGTAAAAAATGGAAAAATTTATGCTGGGCCTATATGGGATTTAGATAATACGATGAATCGCAGTTATACCTTTGGAAACATTCGAAGCTATTATGTAACGGAAAATAGTTGGCTAAATTATAAAAGTCATTATAACTGGTTTCGTAGCCTATTAAAAAAAGAATACTTTTCAAAACTTGTAGATCGTGTTTTTTTAGAAAATAGAGACACATTCTCTAAATTAAGTGATTGGATAGAAAACTACTATGAAGAAATTGAACGCAGTACAGAGATGAACTATCGCCGTTGGTCTTATAGTAATATGATAAAAAGCCAAATTATTCGACCTTGGCGAAGTGATGATAAGAATTATCAAGACTCTAAACGAATTTTAAAAAACAGCTATCATACAAGGTTGAATTGGTATCTAACTCAATATATGATTTATGATGAATATACATATGAAATTGAGGGAAAAAATGAAAAGAAAGTAAGTGGTAATACGCTGATTATTCCCAAAAGTGCAGCGGGGAAAAAGATTACCATTTATGGTATAAAGAATAATAAAAAGACATCTTTGAAAACATTCCAATTAAAAGAAGGAATCGAAAAAGAGAAAGTCGAATGGAAAAAACGGACAAGTTCTTCCTATAAAAAGTGGAACTATAATGAAGAAGTATTTTCTATTCATTATGAAGATTAAGGAGGTAATATGAAAAAAATAGCGTTAATTCCATCTTATGAACCAAATGAAAAACTTATAAAGATTATTGATGAACTTAATCAAAATGGTTTTGAAATTGTCCTTGTAAATGATGGAAGTGATAATAGATTTGATTCTATATTTGATACTTGTAAAGAAAAATGTACCTATTTAACTTATTCTGAAAATAAAGGAAAAGGGTATGCTTTAAAAACAGGGCTTCAATATATTCAGGAGAATTTTAAAAATGATGTTGTTGTAACGATGGATAGTGATGGACAACATACGATAAAAGATGCCAAAAATCTTATTGAAATGGCTAAGAAAAGAGAGAATACTATTTTTCTTGGAAAAAGATTAAGAACTGGAAATATTCCTTTTAAAAGTCGCATAGGAAATGTAGCAACACGCTTAATGTATCGTTTATCAACAGGTATTGATATTTATGATACGCAGACAGGACTTCGAGCATTTCAAACGAATTTAATTCCTTTTTTACTTACAGTAAAAGGAAATCGTTTTGAATATGAGATGAATATGCTTCTAGATGCTCCTAGAAATGGTATTGCTTTAGAAGAAAGCGTCATCGAAACAATCTATGAAGAAAATAATACAGGAACACATTTTCATCCTATAAAAGATTCATACTTAGTTTATCAGCAAATTATTAAGTTTATTTCTTCTTCTTTTGCATCCTTTATCATTGATTATCTTTTCTATTGTTTAGGAACTGTTATCTTTAAAAGTATTGTCATTGCCAATATTGTAGCTCGTATTATCAGTTCTATTTGTAATTATACGATGAATAAAAAGATTGTCTTTAAGGATGATAGAAAAGTAGGAAAGTCCATTTTAAAGTATTATGGTTTAGCCGTGTTTATTCTTCTTGTAAATACGAGTTTTCTCTATTTATTTGTGAGTGTGCTAGGCTTTAATAAATTTTTAATGAAATTGCTCATTGAAATTGGCTTATCTATAGTAAGCTATATCGTTCAAAGACGCTTTGTATTTTAAGGAGGAATGAAAATGAAAAAATACATATATCCTATATTATTTAGTTTAGGTCTTTCTTTATTTACTGTCTATGTATTGCTCGATACTTTTGTATTAGCACGTTCTTATAAAGTAGTAGAAGAAACGAAAGAGCATATGGAAAAACCAAAAGAAAAAGAGGTTTTAATTACAGAAAATTCTTACAAAGATGAAAACATTGAAATCACGTTAGAAACCATTAGAGAAAAGCAAACAGATATCTATCTTATCGATGTTAAAGTCTCTTCAGTTGATTATTTGAAAACGGCATTTGCCAAAAATACATATGGTAAAAATGTTTCAGAAGTCACATCTAAGATAGCCAAAGATCATGATGCGATTTTAGCCATCAATGGAGATTTTTATGGGGTACAAGAAAAGGGATATGTTCTAAGAAATTATAAAATGTATCGCAAAACTTCTAAAAAGAATCAAAGCGATTTAGTGATTAAATCTGATGGATCGTTTGAAATCATCGAAGAGGGAAAAGTGAAACTTGAGGATATAGAAGATGCGAAAGAAGTATTATCCTTTGGACCTGCCTTAATAAAAGATGGTAAAATTCAAGTGACGAAATACGAAGAAGTTGCAAAAGCAAGAGCAAGCAATCCTCGTACAGCTATCGCGATTCTTGAAAATAATCATTATCTTTTCCTTGTTTCTGATGGTCGTACTAAGAAAAGCAAAGGGTTATCTCTTTATGAACTTGCCAAGTTTTTACAAAAATATGATGTAGTACATGCCTATAACTTAGATGGTGGAGGCTCAAGTACCTTGTATTTTAATGGTGAAGTCATTAATACGCCTACGCATGATGGAAAAAATATAAAAGAAAGAAAGGTGAGCGACATTGTATACATTGGATATTAAAAAGAACAATATTATCTATTTGGTCATTTCTATTTTCTGTGGAATTTTCTCTTTTGTATATGAACAGTTTTCTCATGAGGTCTATTCGCCTTACATGATGTATCCAGGAGTTGTAACACTTCTTGCCGGAATTGGAATCACTTCACTGATAAGAAAAGGACATACGAAATGGTCGATGCGTTTTTATAATTCGAGTGTTGCCTGTTTTGTAGTAGGTATGTATATAAAGGGAATATTAGATATTTATGGAACTACAAATGAATATGTGCAAATTTACTTTCTATCATCTCTTATTTTATTAGGTTTGACTATGATCGTCATGATAAAAAAGATTTTCACAAAAAAAGCATAAAAAATTGTTATAGAAGGGAGGATGTCATGAACGAAAATGTATTTCGCAGAGTCGAAGAAAAGTATATTTTAACCCAAGAACAAAAAGATCTTTTCTTTGATGCGATAAAAGAATATATTGAACCAGATTTCTATTATCAAAGTAAGATATTAAATGTCTATTTTGACAATGAAAATCGTGATGTTATTGTTCATTCGCTTGAAAAACCAACGTTTAAAGAAAAAATACGTCTTCGCAGTTATGGCATTCCCACTTTGGAAGATGATGTGTTTTTAGAAATAAAGGATAAAGTACACAGTATAGTTGGAAAGAGAAGAATGAAGATAAAGTTAAAAGATTTTTATCGCTATTATGAAGAAGGGATCAAGGAAGATCATCAAATTATGCGAGAAATTGATTATTACTTTCAATATTTCCATTTAAAACCTGTTTACTTTGTCTCTTATGATCGATTAAGCTATCGTGGATGTGAAAATCCTAATCTTCGTATTACTGTTGATCAAAATTTGCGAAGTCGTGAGTATGATTTAAAATTAGAACTAGGGGATAATGGAGAACCTTATTTCGATGATGCAAGGTATATTATAGAAATTAAAGTACTTGATGCGATGCCTCTTTGGCTTACAAAAGCATTAGCATTTTATAAAATATATCCAACTTCATTTTCAAAGGTAGGAAGTATTTATAAAAAAAGAAAGGAAGAAGTAGTATGTTAAATAGTTTATTATTCAATACGCAAAATAATTTAGATGGGAGAGTTATTTTACTTTGTACAGTTTTTTCAGTTATTCTCGGTTTAATTATTGGCTGTACTCATAAAATGACAAGTCGTACTAATAAGAATTTTTTAGTGACACTGACGTTGCTTCCTTTGATTACACAATATGTCATTTTATTAATCAATAATAATATTGGTTTATCCATTGCAATTGCAGGGACATTCGGTCTTGTCAGATTTAGAAGCACATTGGGAACGAGTCGTGAAATTTTAATGATTTTCTTTTCTATGGTGATTGGACTTGCAACAGGATTAGGTTTTGTTTTCTTAGCAGGAGTGATTACCGTCTTAGGTTGTCTTTTGTTAACAATATTAAGCAAGATGTCTTTCTATGACAATAATCAGTTTGAAAGAACTCTTAAAATAGTGGTCCCTGAGGATTTAGACTATACAGAAATATTTGATGATTTATTGAAAAAATATACAAAAAGTGCTGAATTATTTCAAGTAAAGACGATTAATTTGGGAAGTATGTTTGAACTTGATTATATGATTATTTTAAAAAGAGATACAAATGAAAAAGAATTTATCGATGCTCTTCGTGTACGCAATGGAAATTTAAAAATTATGTTGACTCATGCAATGAGTGGCAGTGAGTTTTAGGGGGATAAGATGGAAAAAAGAAAACTACAGTTAGGAATTGGATGTCTTATACTTGTTCTTTTTGCTGTCTTTTTTTGTCTTTTTCTTATTCAGAGAAATGAAAAGCAAACGAGAGCATTGGGCATGCCAGAAAGTCGTATTGAAGAGATTGATTGGTCAGTATTTAGAGAAGAAGAAATAAAGCTTACAGAAAAGAGAACTATTACCAAAGCAGGAATCTATCATTTAACTGGGAGTATACAAGATGGAAGTCTTATCGTTAATACGGAAGGTTTGGTTAAATTAATCCTTGATGGAATAACGATTCAAAGTAATAATGGACCAGCGATCTTAATAGAGAATGCTAAAAAAGTGGAAATTGAATTAGTAGGAGAAAATCAAGTATCTGATGGAGCGTTATATCTTGGATTGGGAAATATAAATGCCTGTATTTATAGTAAAGTAGATTTGATTTTTTCTGGTTCAGGGACACTCAATCTAAAAGGAAATTACGAAGTGGGAATCCGTACGAAAAAAGATTTAATATGGAATGGAGGCACTTTGTTTATACAGTCAAAAGATGATGGTATTGATGCGGAAGATTCCTTTGAATTTGTTCAAGGTAAAGTAAATATTGTAACGGATAAAAATGGAATTAAAGTGGAAAATAAAAAGGATAATATACGTGGCTTTATGCTCATAAGAGATGGGGATTTCTCTATTAAGAGTAGATTAGATGGAATTCAAACTTCTTCTACATTGTGGATTGAAAAGGGACATTTTGAAATAGAGACAACAGGAAATGTAAAAGGAGTTCATGATGATAAAAATACAATCTCAGCTAAGGGATTAAAAGGAGAAAATATCACCATTCAAGAGGGTACTTATCAAATAACGACAACGGATGATAGTATACATGCAAGAGACACTTTGACGATTTTTAATGGAGAGGCAACTCTTTCTTCTGGAGATGATGCCATTCATGCAACCAATTCATTAACGATTCATGATGGAAATCTTTCTGTGATGAAGTCTTATGAAGGATTAGAATCCGATCAAATTGAGATTCTAGGAGGGAATATTTCCATTGTGTCTGAAGATGATGGCATTAATGCCGCAGGGGAAACAAAAACATCTCCTCGAGAAATAGGAAAGAGTAAACTTATTATCAAAGATGGAGTCATTCATGTAGATGCAAGTGGAGATGGTATTGATGTCAATGGCAATATTGAAATTGATGGCGGTATAATTGTTATTGAAGGTCCTGAAAGCAATGGAAATGGTGCTTTAGATTATGATGGAGAACTCATGATGAATGGGGGAACTTTATTAGCTGTTGGAAGCTCTAATATGGCAGAAGGTATTTCTAATAGTTCAAAACAAAGGGGATTCTTAGCTTTGTTTGACGAAATGATGCAAGGAGAACTAGAAATAAAGGAAAAAGATGGAAAAGAATTATATAAAGTATCTTTAAATAAAAAATACAATTCTGTAGTCTTTTCAAGTCAAGAGTTAAAAGAAAATGATGAGATTGAAGTTTATATCAATCAAGAATTGATTGCAACAATTCCTATAAAGGAAATTTCCACAGTTTATGGAAAACGAATACCAAATAGAAGATAAAGAAGAGGACTTCTTTTCTTTTTTTTTGCATACATTTTTTATATAGGAGATAATTATTATGTTTCAAGATCATTTTAAAAGTCGTGTCTTTATTATTTTTGCAGTTGTCTTTTTATTGTTTTTACTTATTATTGTACGCATCTTTTTTATACAGGTCGTACAGTATGATAAGCTTCAAGATTTAGCGAATAATTTATGGAGTCGAAATCTGCCCATTACAGCAGATCGAGGAATCATTACCGATCGCAATGGAAAAGTACTTGCCGATAATGTAACAACGACTTCGTTAGTTGTCGTTCCTAACCAAATTGTGGACAAAGAAAAAGTGGCTAAAGACTTAGCAGAAATCTTAAATGTTAGTGTCGATGAGATGATGAAGCATTTGAATAAAAAAACGAGTATTGAAAGAATTCATCCAGAAGGAAGGAGACTTTCTTATGAAATTGCTGATAAAATTAACAGTCTGCACTATGATGGAGTCTATCTTTTAAAAGAATCAAAAAGATATTATCCATATGAGACTTTACTCTCTCATGTTATTGGTTATGTAGGAATCGACAATCAAGGTTTATCAGGAATCGAATCTTTCTATGATGAATATCTAACAGGTGCAAATGGGTCTATTAAATATTATTCAGATGGAAAAGGAAAACAAATAGAAAAGGCGAGTGTTTATGAAGCAAGTCAAAGTGGAATGACGCTTGCTTTAACCATTGATTTAGATATTCAATTAGCTGTTGAAAAGGAACTAGATAATGTCGTATCTAAATATAATCCAGAACAAGCTTTAATTGTCGTTGCAGATCCTAAAACAGGTGAAATTTTAGCCATGTCTTCAAGACCTAATTTTGATTCTAATCAGTATACAAAGTATGACTTAGAGACAATTAATCGAAATCTTCCGATTTTTAACACTTATGAACCAGGAAGTACATTCAAAGTTATTACCCTTGCTGCCTCAATCGAGGAAAAAACAGTCAATTTATTTGAAGAACAGTTTTATGATGGTGGATCTATTCGTGTAGATGGAGCTAAGATAAAATGTTGGAAAGCAGGGGGACATGGTGCTCAAAGTTTTTTGCAAGTCGTACAAAACTCTTGTAACCCAGGATTTGTCGTTATGGGGCAACGTCTTGGAAAAGAAAAACTAATGGATTACATTAAAAAGTTTGGATTTGGAGAAAAAACGGGCATTGATTTATCAGGAGAAGAAAATGGTATTCTTTTTAAAGTGGAAAATATGGGGCCTGTCGAAACGGCAACAACCGCATTTGGACAAGGAGTATCAGTTACTCCAATACAACAAGTGATGGGAGTATCAGCGGCTATTAATGGAGGAAAACTTTATCAGCCTTATATCGTAAAATCAATTGCTGAAGGCGAAACAAAAGAGACTATTCAAGTGATGGAACCTATTTTAAAAAGACAAATCATCAGTGAAGAAACGAGCAAGTTGGTACGTTATGCTTTGGAAAGTGTTGTCGCACAAGGAACAGGAAGAAATGCGTATATAAATAATTATCGCGTAGGAGGAAAAACAGGAACAGCACAAAAAGTACAAAACGGTGCTTATATGGATAATAATTATATTTTATCTTTTATAGGATTTACACCTGCTGATGATCCAGAAGTTGTTGTTTATGTCGCGATTGATCATCCTAAAGGCGTTGTGCAATATGGGGGAACAGTTGCTGCTCCTGTTGCTAAAAATGTTTTAAAAAGTTGTATAGATGTTTTAGGTATCGAAAAATCAAAAGGGGATTTAGAGAGAGTCTATGAACTATGGGATGTGAAATATTATGAAGTACCAGATGTTACAGGAATGACGTTGAAAGAAGCAAAAAATAAATTATATCCAAATTTTCAAGTAGAATATTCAGGAACGGGAGAAAAGATTATCCATCAGTCACCTGAAGTAGGCGAGTACGTAAAAAGTGGGGGAACAGTGAAAGTCATGCTTGGATAAAAGAAAAAAATATAAAAAAAATTAGGTAATCTAAACATTTTGTGATACAATGTTACATGTAGGTGATGTTTGTGGCAATAAATAGAATTTATGAAACCGCTATTGAGCAAAATAAATCACATCTTTTGGAAGGACTTACTCAAACGATTGGAAAGTATACAAGTGAACCTCTTTCTACCATAGAAGGAGAAGTAAATGCTTCCTTTATTGAAGGCTTTGAAAGAGAGCTGGTTAATCATGCAACTTTAATCAATCGAAAACTAGAAGCAGTAGAAAATCATTATCAGGATATTAAAGATCGACATGGAATCACTATTTTATTAAATAGTATTTTAAGACAAGAAGATATGGGCTACCTTCAGGGGCTTATTTCTCCTTTCTTAAAACATATCGCTTATTATTGTCTATCTTTTGAACCTCATATTCGTATTAGTGAGATGCAATCAGATATTAAATCCTTTTTAAAATCTGAATTGGATAACGTATCGGGTTTTATTTTTGAACATTTAAAACAAGTAATCATGCAAATAAAAGAAAATGGTTACTATAACGAAGAGCCTCTTTTAGTAGAAGAAACAAAAGAAAAAGAAGCTATGGAAGATACATTTAATAGCTTGTTTGAAACACCTTATGATGCATTGCTTGCAGAGTTAAATGAAAATTTCTCGATTGATCAACAAAAAATAGTAGCAGATTTAGAAAAAGCAAGCAAATATGAAGAAGAAACAATGTATGAACAAGGGGACGAAAAATCAGGTTTAAGCCTTTAAATTAAAATAGGGAAATCTCCTAATTTTACTTATGATTCAGTTTATGTTATAATAAACAGAAATTTTGGGTAAAAAGGGGGTTTTTTTATGAATAAAAATTTCATTAAATCAAAGAAAAAGTTAATACAGCTTCATAACTATTTGAATAAATGGAATTTACCTATTTCGGTTATTGAGAAAGATTATTATCTAACGCCTTCTCAAAAAGCCTATCTTTTATGTCAAATCGAAATCTATGATGTTTTAGAGAATGAAGAATGCGAATTGCAGTTATGTCATAGGGTTATTTCGCCTATAGAAATGAGTGGAGAAGAGCAACGTGTTTTATTAAGAAAATTAAATGACTTATGTCCAGATTTGAGAAAGAATTTGAAAGAAAGCTATAGAGCTATGATACATTTCAAGAAACCTTTAGATTTTTATCGACAATATAATAATATCTATGAATATCTAATGGCTCATGAGGAAGAATTTGAGAGTCTTGAAAAGACCTTGTTTTCTTTAAGATATATGCCTTGTCAGGTAAAAGAAATGATGACACAATATCCAATATACAAAAGGAGTAAAGAAGCGTATTTTGCTGCTAAAAAAAAGAATGAATTGTGTTTAGAGGAGATTAATACTTTTCGGAAAAATAATCCTCAATATGACATGATTACAGAGCAATTGGTAAAAGCAAATTATAACTTAGTTCTATGGTGTATTAAAAATGAAAATATTGGCTTTGATGATTTGACAGAAGAATTTCTTGCAGTTGGACTAGAAGCGCTATCTAAAGCCATCCTTTTTTACGATATTGAAAGTGATGTACAATTTTCTACCTATGCAGTAACTGTTGTAGGAAGGAAAATGAAGCAATATTTTAATAAAACGATAAGAAATAAACATACCTCTTTAGAAGCTATTTATCCAATGGAAGAAGATTTCTTTAATCGAGCAGAGATGCCTTTAACATTCGAAGATTATGAAGAAATCGATGAAGCAGAAGACTATTTTTTAGAAAATGCCTTTTATTTAGAAAACTATGAAGGAGATTCGCCAATTTCTCTTTATGAAAAAAAAGCTTTAAAGATTTATTTAGAAAAAGTTTTGGAAAAATTACAGGAAAAAGATAGAGAACTTTTAGATTATCTGTATGGATTAACAGGTGGTAGTCCACATACGGTTGTAGAGGCTTCTATAAAGTATGGATGTTCTAAACAAAATATGTACCAACAATTCAATCGAATTAAAAGAGAAATAAAAAGATATCAGAAAACAATCTTAAGGGATTATTCAGATGTTTAAAAGGGGGGAGATACATATGCTTAAAAGAGTATACTCAGAAAAAGGATTATTAGCTTTACGAAATGATTTAGATAGGAATCACTTATCCTTAGCTATCTTAGAAAAAGAATATGATCTTACAGAAAATCAGAGAAGCTATCTTTTACATAAAATCGATTTTTACGATGAAGAAGAAAGAGAACCATATACTGATGAAGAGATTGAAATGATTACTAGAATTCGCACAAATAGTAATGATCAAATGATTCTTTTTCAAAAATTAGAAGCACTTTGTCCAAATTTACGTGCACAATTAAGAGAAAGTAACCAAAATTTAGAAAAGATTAGAGTAAGCGTGAGAAGATTGGAAAAAACTTTTAACACACTCGGAATTGATTATAAAAAAGAACAAGATATTTCTAATTTAGTTTTAGGTCTTCCACTAAAGAAATCGGATGATGTAGTAAAAAAATATGAAAGATATAAAAAAATTTCTAAACAATATGAAGAAATAAAGAAAACCCACGATGAAAAATTAAAACAGTTGCAAGCTTTTAGAGAAGAACACTATGAATATGATTTAATAGTGAATCAACTTGTTCAAGCAAATATTGCTTTAGTGAACTGGGTAATAAAACGCTACTTTTACGGAATGAAACTTCCTATGGAAGATTTACAAGCTTGTGCATTAGAAGGATTATCAAAGGCCATTTTATATTATGATCTTGAATGTAAAGCTAAATTTTCTACATTTGCGGTAGAAGTTATAAAATTTAAAATTAGAGAAAGATTTGTTACACTAACAGGAAGTTGGTGGGATACGTATAATAAATGCGCGCATCAACGAGAAATTGAAAATCAGGCGTCTCTTAGAGGGATCTCTATAGAAAAAATAGAGGGATATTTTCCTTATAGACTCACTTATGATGAAGAACCTTATGAAAAGGAAATTTCTTTAGAAGAAATCTTTGAGGGTGATGAAGATGATTGGTTTAATCGAGCAGAAATGCCTTTAACATTTGATGATTATGAAGAAATCGATTATGCAGAAGATCACTTCTTAGAAAGTGCCTTTTATAAGGAAAATTATGAAGGAACTTCACCTATTACCCTTTATGAAAAAGAGGAATTAAACATGGAAATGAAGAAAGTTATGGACTCTTTAGAGATAAAAGATAGAGGACTCCTAGAATATTTATTTGGATTAACGAGTGGAGACTCACATCATATTGCAGAAGCTGCAAGACTTTATGGATGTAGTAAACAAAACATTTGTCATTGGTTACGTCGAATCAAAAGAAAAATAAAGAAACAAGATTTAAAAGATTACTTATACGAATCCACGAGAAGTTATCAAAAAGCTTGTAGCAGTCACTATATGCAAGCAATTGAAAAGCTTTACTATTTAAGAAAATATGATTTTCCAGCTAGTACACTTGCTTTCTTTATTTCGACTAAGATTGTTTCTTGGACAGAAGAAGAGGTAAAAGAAGCATTAATCGCGATGAATATTATTAAAAACTCCGATTTCTTTGATACCCGATATCTTATAAAAGAAGAGTTAGGAGATTCTTATCCTCAAAAATTTTCTTTAATAGATATGTTTAATAAAATAAAAGAATTAGAGAAAAAAGAAGAAAAAAATCATATTAAAAAAATGTAGAAAATGTCACATAAAAGTGACTTTTTTGTGTCAACTAAAGTTTATATTTTTGTATACTATGTAAAGTTTTTTTATCAACAAAATGTAAATAATGGTACAATATAGTTGTAGAATAGGGTGAGGCGTTTGGAAAAATATGATGAATTCTTATTAAAAAGAACTTGTATAAAAGAGGGAAGAAAAAAAGAATACGATGATTATGTAGAAGCAAAAAAGGCCGCTTTAAAAAATATCGAACGATATAAAAAATCCTATGAAAGTGGCTTAAAAAAACTTAAAGAGACAAAGTTTCCTCCAGAATCCTCTGCTTATATCGATATAAAAGAAAATATGTTAAGAGCCAAATATGCCTTAGATCGAGAACTTTCAGAAAAAGACTTTTTAAGACCAAATAGGAGCCAAGATATAAAAGAACGAATCGAACAGGGAAAAACTTTTGCTAAGAAATTAAGGGCTTTATTGCCAATAGATATTTCACTGCGATTTCATGCAACGAGTATTGCTAATACAGAAAAAATATTAAAAAGCAGAATGATTTCTTCAAGTGCTTACAGATATGGAGGCTATCACGCAAGTACAGATTCTGAAACGGAAATTTCTGTAACAAACTTAGCTTCCCTTGAAAGAAGCATTGCCTTTCATGCAGATCTTTACGCGTATCAAAAATGTCTTCCAGCTGGGTGTGTTTTTATTCTTCGTACAAAGAATAAAGAAGATGCTGCATTACAGTTTGTCGGAATTATCACCACTCAGGAAAATATAACACGAGTCAAAAAGTGGATGAGAGAATACGGATATAATGAAGACTTTTTATATACTTATGCTACTTTCTTAGAAATCGTAAGAGAAACCATGTTGGAAGCAGAATTTGCTGAAATAGAAAAAGAATTAAACAAAACATTAGAACATGAAATCGATCCCCATTATGAACCAGAAGGGATTGATGACATGTTAGATAAAATAGAAGAAAATATTATTTGTGATACCATTGTACAAATGAATATCCAAAATAGGAGGTAGTAAATGAAGGATAATTTAAATTTAATTGTATTAGACAGTGCACAAGAAATAGGAGAAAAAATCAATAAGCATTTAAACAAGATAAGAAAGACCGAGAAAGATTATCGTATAAAAGTCGTCTCTTCAAGATTTTCAAATGGAGAAGGGAAAGTCACCATTATGCGTTCCATCAGAGATGCTGATTTATTTGTCTTATCTGATGTAGGAAATTATGGCATTACTTATGATATGCGTGGATGTAAACAATTGATGACTCCTGATGAACACTTTGCAGACATTAAAAGAACAATTGCTGCAGTTTCTAATCATGCAAGTCGTGTTTCACTTGTCATGCCACTTCTTTATGAATCAAGACAACATAAAAGAAAGGGAAGAGAATCTCTAGACTGTGCAATGGGATTACAAGAAATTGAACACTTAGGAATAAAAAACTTTGTTACCTTTGATGCTCATGATCCTTCAGTTGCGAATGCTGTACCAAGAATGGCTTTTGATAATTTTTATCCAACCAGTATGATTTTAGAAAAATTATTTGAACAAGAACTAGAATCAATGAAGGATTTACTTGTTATAGCTCCAGATATGGGCGCTATGGAACGTGCAAGGTATTATGCTGATATGTTAGGGAGTGATGTGGGTTGCTTTTATAAAAGAAGAGATCTTTCACGTGTTGTAAATGGAAAAGCCCCCATTGTTGAACATACTTATCTTGGAAGTGATATGGATGGAAAAAACATTATCATTGTAGATGATATGATTGCAAGTGGAGGAAGTGTCATTGAAGTTACTCGTGAAGCAAAGAAAAGAGGAGCAAACAAAATCTTCATCTGTGCTACTTTTGCTTTATTTACAGAGGGCATAAAACTTTTTGATGAAGCCTATGAAGAAGCATTATTTACGAAGATTTATTCGACAAATTTAACCTATGTACCTGATGATGTAAAAGAAAAAGAGTGGTATGAAGATGTTGACAGCTCTTTGATGATTGCTAAGATTATTAACCATTTGCATGAAGGAAAGTCACTAGAATCTTTACATAATGATAATAAAGAGACTTATCGTAATTTAAGAAATCTTAAGTAATGAGGATTGACAAAAAAGATGGTTTTAGTATAATACGTTCAAGAAAGAAGCTGTTTTATATGCCATTTGAAGAGGATCATTTTTATGAAAGTGTAAAAAGAAATAAAGAATTATATAGGGAAAGCATTCTTTTTAGAATGGCTTTGATTGAAAAATTAATGTACGCTTGTCAAACAAGGGAACATCTCTTTTATAAAGAATGTTTAGAAGTATTGCCCCAATTTTATGAAGAACTAAAAAAGGGACTATCTTATAGATTTGATACAAAAATCGCTATAGATAATTTTTTGTTCCTCCCTGAACTTAAGTTTTATGAGTTTATTCATAAATTGCTTTTAAAAAGCTTTCTTTTTTCAGGAAGTGCTGAAATAAAAGAAATTATAAACAAGATGAAACAATCAGAAAATATTTTTGAAGCTTTATATGATGCAATGGAAAAGATTGACAGAGCTTGTTTATATGAAAAGTGGATTGTTAAAGTTTGTGATCAATATATTGACAATGCTGATAATTATGAATATTTTGAATATATAAAAGCTTTATTGAATAGGAAAAAGGACTTCTTTTTGCATACTTTAGCTAAAGAAGTAGAAGAACAAGTTCTTTCTTATCAACTGTTTAATAGTCAAGAACTAGAACAATTTGATTTTATCGTTAAGACATGTGTTTTAGAACACCAAGCATGCTTGTTAAAAAGAAAAGAAAGCATAGAACAATTTGCTCAAGAACGTGGCTTTAGTGAAGACCATGAGTGGATTCAAAATTTACAAAATCATCTATTAGATAAAGAAAAATTCTATCTTCTTCTAAAAACGTATAAAGGCATTGATTACATCTATAAAGTATTTCAAAAGGGAATAGCAAAGTTAAAATTTTAACTTTGTTTTTTCTTGCATAGACAATTGAAAGGTCATTTGTTATAATAAGGAAGAGAATAGGAAGTGAAGTATATGCTATTTACTGATGAAGTGAAAACAATGGATGAATTGATTGTTAAGTTAGGAAGTGTTGCTCCTGAACTTGATACGATTAAGGTTGCTGTTGTCTGTTTCTTATTTGATAAGGCAGGAAAACTCGTTTTACAAAGGAGAGGTCCAGGTGCTCGAGATGAAATAGGAAAACTTGAAGCCATTGGAGGATCAGTTAATAACAAAGATGCCAATTTAAGAGAAGCCCTTAGAAGAGAGTTAATAGAAGAAGCAGGAGATAAAGCAGAAATAGTAATAGAAGATTTTATTGGGGCCCAAATAGATGGGAAAATAGATGCACATACAAAACAATACACCAATTGGATTATCCTTGCTTATAAAGGTCTTTTAGTGGATGGAGAACTTATTAATGCTGAGCCTGATCGATCAATTGGCTTTGAAAGAAATTCATTGGAAGAATTTTTAGGGAATGATCTTTCTAAGACTGCTGAGAATTTTGTTCGTTACTTATTAGAGGAGAATTGATTAATCAATTCTTTTCTTTTGGAATAAAACAAAAAACAAAACATACTATGTAGGGAAAGGAAGGGTTTATGTGGAGATGAAAGACATAATCGAATCAATATCCAAAAGAGGAAATGGTTCTATATACCTAGGTGTAGTTGGTGCCGTAAGAACAGGTAAATCAACTTTTATTAAACGTGTTATTGAAAATTTAGTTGTACCAAATATTGAGGATGAATATGATAAAAAGAAATGTTTAGATGAAATTCCTCAATCATCTAATGGAAAACAAATTATGACAACGGAGCCTAAATTTGTCCCATCAAGTGGAGCAACAATTAAAGTGGATGATTTTACAACCAATGTAAAACTCATTGACTGTGTCGGATTTGTCATTGATGAAGCAATAGGTTATGAAGATAATGAAGGGAATCCAAGACTTGTCAATACTCCATGGTATACAGAATCAATTCCATTTATTGAAGCTGCTGAAATCGGAACTGAAAAAGTGATAAAAGATCATGCAACGATTGGAATTGTAGTAACAAGTGATGGCTCTTATGGAGAATTTAGACGTTCTGATTATATTGATGCCGAAGAAAAAGTGATTAGTGAACTAAAAAATATCAATAAACCTTTTATCGTACTTTTAAATACAACGAAACCTAATGATGCATCTACTATGAAAATTGCATCAGAAATTACCGAAAAGTATGAAGTAGAAGTAATGCCTATTGATATTGAAAATATGGGGAAAAAGGAAATTAATGATATTCTAAGAAGTGCAATAAATGAATTCCCAATTGTTGATGTTTCTGTTAAATTACCTGAATGGGTACATGTATTAAGTACTAAAAATGAAATTAAACAACATTATTTAAATAAGATTAAAGAAAGTATTGTAAATGTAAACAAAATAAAAGATGTAGATCATATTATAGATTATTATACTGACAGTGAAATCATTAGTCGCGCGTATATTTCAGAAATTGATACAGGAACAGGTGTTGTCACTTTAAATTTGGACAGTTCTGAAGAACTTTATAATGAGACATTAAAATCTATTATGGGGGACATGAATGTAAATAAAGCTTCTATTTTAAAAATCTTCTCTTTATATCGTGAAGGAGAAGAAGAACATCAAATCTTATCAGATGCAATGAAGAGTGTTCATTCTAGTGGGTATGGAATTGTTTATCCGACACTAAAAGACATGCATCTTGAAACTCCAGAAATTATTAAACAAGGAACACGTTATGGAGTGCGTTTAAAAGCGAAAGCAACAAGTATTCATATGATGAAAGTTGATGTTGAATCTACTTTTGAACCAATTATTGGAACAGAAATACAGTCAAAAGAACTCATCAATTATATTATGAAAGATTATAAAGAAGATCCAACAAGTATTTGGAAGAGTGAAATTTTTGGAAGAAGTTTAGATACGATTGTCAAAGAAGGAATTCAAGCAAAACTTTCTATGATGCCTGATAATACAAGATATAAATTGTCTAATACAGTAACTAAAATTGTCAATAAAGGCTCTGATAAATTGATTGCCATCGTATTATAAAAGATAGAAATTGTAAAAGAAGACTTATCAAATCGATAAGTCTTTTTTCTTTTGTAAACAAACTGTATAAATTGATGTATTTTATGTAGAAAATACCAAAACATATGCACAAAATGGTACAATTACAGTAGGAAAATATGTCCTATTGGAGGTTTAATCATATGAAAAGAAGAAGGTTTTTAATGTATGTAGCCATACTCTTAATGGCAGTAGGATTTGCCGCAGTATCAACAACATTGTATATCAATGGACAGATAAAAGTAGTAGCCAATGTAGGAGACTTTGATGTATACTTCTCAAAGGCAATAGAAAATGGAAAAGAGAATAATTCTTTAATTGTAGATAAAACCCATATAGCTTTTAAAGGAGAACTATCTAATGTAGAAGAAACCTATGATTTAAGATATACAGTAACAAATGGATCAAAGAACTATGATAGTAATGTGACCATTAACTGTACAGGAGGAAATGATTACTTAAGAGTAGAAAATAACTTTGATATAACAAAAGAGTTAAAAAGTGGAGAAAACCGAGAAGGAGTCTTAAGTATCCAAGTCATCAAAAGTACAACAGAAGAAGTAACAGCAGAAATAGCATGTGAAATCAAAGGAAATGCATTAGAAAGAACAAGTTTAGGAAATGGAAGTAGTTTTAGTGGAGGAGTATACGGAGTAAAGAGATCAAGAGAATCTTCTGATACGAAATGGGAAAGAGTCGAATCATCTATTGGTTTAACAGCCAATGCCACCAAAGATGGAAGTGAAGTAACGAACGATTTTGATAATATTTACCCATGGAGTGATATCATCACCTATAATTATGATGATGTAACAAAAACAGAGACAGCCAAGTATGGCGATAAAAATTTCAAATTCGATGGATCAAACGGTCAAGTGTTAACAAGAATCCCAGAATTCTATTACCAAAGAACTGTGATGGGAGGAAATGAATATATATACATTTCAAAGGATGAACAAAAAGGATTTGAAAAAAGTGAAGCATTTAGTATAGGAAGATATACAGTGTCAGGAAACAGTACTAAGGTGTATAGTAGAAGTGGATATACTCCATTAGTCAATACAACCATCACAAACTTTAGAACCTATGCAAGAAAGTTAGGAG
>CATKZK010000013.1 GCA_949841325.1 uncultured Bacilli bacterium | reverse complement strand
TCAGTTGGTTTAATTGCTAATGCTACCAAAGATGGAAGTGAAGTAGAAAATGATTTTGATAACATTTACCCATGGAGTGATATTATTACCTATAACTATAACGATGTAGAAAAGAAAGAGACAGCTATATATGGCGATGACAACTTTGCATTTGATGGGCCAAATGGCCAAGTGTTAACAAGAATACCATCGTTTTATTATAAAAGAGAACAAGTAGATGGAGTAGAATATCAATACATATCCGAATATCCACAAGAAGGATATGAAAAAAGTGAAGCCTTCAGTATAGGAAGATATACGATGTCAGGGAATAGTACAAAAGTCTATAGTAAAAGTGGTATAAAAGCTTTAACAAATGTAACAATTACAAACTATAGAACCTATGCAAGAAAGTTAGGAAACGACTTTGGTCAATTAGATTGGAGATACTTTTTCATTCAAATGCTTTATTTAAATTGAGTACGCTGACTATAATAGTCAAGAAATATTAGGACAAGGAAATACCGCGAATACAGCTGCTGTATCTAGTGGAGGATGTAATACTCTAGGAATGAAGTCAGGAACTTTAAATAATGATGGAAAACATTCAATGATTTACCGAGGGATAGAAGATATCTTTGGAAATATCTGGCAATATGTAGATGGCATTAATGTAAAGGATTATCAAGCGTTTGTTAATTATAATCCTGAATCTTATGTATCTGACACTTTTTCAGGAGATTATAAACCTGTTGGATATATAAATTCAAAAGATGGTGGTTATATATTAAAGCTTGGCTATGACGCGAAAAATCCTTTGATTTCTTTTGCAACATCAGTAGGTGGTGATAGATTAAGTTATATCCCAGATTTTTATGGTGGTTATTTAGGGAATCGAATTGCGCTTATTGGAGGATCTTATCTTAAGGGACAAGAATGTGGATTTTGGTATTGGCATATGCAAAATTATTCATCGCAAGCTTATACAAGTATAGGTGCACGTCTTCTTCGGTATGCATAAAAGGATAGCCTATGCGTTTTCTAATATAACTATTTAGTTGTAAAAATACGTTTTCTCTTTTTTTATTCCCTTTATTTTTGATATAATGGTGCTACAGGTGGTAAAATGAAACGAAATGAAGTAAATCGAAGCGAATTGTCGCCAATGATGTTACAATATATGGAAGTTAAAGATCGCTATCAAGAAGAGTTACTTTTCTTTCGATTAGGAGATTTTTATGAACTGTTCTTTGAAGATGCAGAAGTTACCTCTCGTGTCCTTGAACTTACTTTGACAGGAAAAAATGCGGGATTAAAAGAAAGAATTCCTATGTGTGGAATTCCGCATCATGCAGTAAAAAATTATATAGAAAAGTTAATTAACCAAGGATATAAGGTTGCTATATGTGAACAACTAGAAGATCCAAAATCAACTAAGGGAATGGTAAAAAGAGATGTTGTTGAAGTCATTACAAAAGGAACCCTTGTTGATTTAGAATTTTTAAATGAAAGAGATTTTAATTATATTGGAAGTGTCATAGATTATACGTATTGTTACCTTTTAACTTATATCGATATTTCTACTGGAGAAGTAAATGCTTGTTTTCTAAATCATAATCAAGATTCGCTTCTAAATGAAGTTCTTAATTTAAATCTAAAAGAGATTATCGTCAAAAATGATTTTTCTATTGAACTCATCAATATTTTAAAAAACAAATATAATTTTCATATTTCGATAAGTGATGAATTATTAGAAGATGAATATAGCTCTGTCTATGAAGAAGTAAATGATGAGCGCATAGTGCAAGGTATTAAACATATTTTGTATTATTTACATGTAACAGAGTTAAAGGATTTATCGCACTTATCACATGTTACTCTTTTAAAGAGAGATCACTATTTAGAAATGGATGTTCATACTATTCGCAATCTAGAATTAGTAGAAACTCTTCGTTTAAAAGAACGTAAATATTCACTCATATGGTTTTTAGATAAGACAAAGACGGCAATGGGAGCGAGAAATTTAAAAACTTGGCTTATGAATCCCCTTAAAGATAAGAGCGAAATCAATAAAAGATATGACTACATAGAAGCCTTAAATAATCACTTTTTAGAAAGAGAAGAATTAAGAAATTCTTTTTATGAGATTTATGATATAGAAAGACTCTGTGGAAAAGTTATCTGTGGTTCTCTTAATGCAAGAGATGTCTTACAGATTAAAAATTCTTTAAGAGTGTTGCCAAATGTCAAGAGAATATTAAATGAACTTGATTTTGAATTTAAATTAGAAACGCATGATGAACTTTATGAGTTACTAAATCGAGCAATATATGAAGAACCTCCAATTTCTGTAAAAGAAGGATATCTCATTAAAGAAGGGTATAGTAGTGAGCTTGATGAATTAAAAGCCATCCGAAGTGGGGGAAAAGAGTTTATCTCATCTATTGAAAATGAAGAACGAGAAAAAACGGGAATTCCAACATTAAAGGTAGGATTTAATAAAGTATTTGGCTATTATATCGAAGTAACGAAAGGTCAAATTGATAAAATTGATCCATCCTTTGGTTGGGAGAGAAGACAAACTTTATCAAATGCTGAACGTTTTATCACTCCCGAATTAAAAGAAAAAGAAGCTCTTGTCTTAAATGCTGAAGAGAGGATTATCGATTTAGAATATAAATTATTTACAGAAATTCGCAGCATCTTAAGACAACATGTATTTGCATTAAAGGAGACGGCAAAGATTGTAAGTGAAATTGATTGTCTTTGTAGTTTATCCTATGCATCAGAAGAATACCATTTAATTAGACCAATGATTACAGATGAAAAAGAGATTAGAATTTTAGATGGTTCCCATCCAGTTGTTCAAGAAGTCAGTGGAAATGCCTATATCAAAAACGATATTATCATGCCAAAAGATACAAATATTCTACTTATAACGGGACCAAACATGAGTGGTAAGTCAACTTATATGAGACAACTTGCAATAACGGTTATTATGGCACAGATGGGATCTTTTGTACCTGCCTCAGAATGTACATTGCCTATATTTGATCATATCTTCACTAGAATTGGTGCAAGTGATGATTTAGTGAGTGGAGAATCTACTTTTATGGTTGAAATGTTAGAGGCAAAAAATGCTTTAGTTGGTGCAACAGAAAATTCCCTCATACTATTTGATGAACTGGGAAGAGGAACGGCAACTTATGATGGTATGAGTTTAGCTCAAGCTATCTTAGAATATATCAGTGAACATATCAAATGTAAGACTTTGTTTTCAACACACTATCATGAGCTTACAGATTTAGATCACAAATATAAAGACATCAAAAATGTTCATGTAGAAGCCGTAGAGGAAAATGGCAATGTTACTTTTTTACATAAAGTAACGGATGGACCTGTAGATAAATCTTACGGTATTCATGTTGCAAGATTAGCAGGGCTTCCTAATGATTTGCTTAGTCGAGCTGAGAAAATCTTAGAAATATATGAAAAAGAAGATAAAAAACAGATTAAACAACATGCAGAACAAATGACTCTTAACTTAGAAGAAGAACCAAAAAATGATGAATTAAAGGAAAAATTGAAGGAAATAGATCCATTAAATATGACGCCAATTGATGCTATTAATGTGTTATATCAACTAAAGGAATTAAGTAAAAAAGAAAATTAGAGTTGGACAACGCTAGAAAAATATGTTATATTGTAGGTGCTTTAAGTAATATTATTTATGTTTTTGACATATAATAATATTGCTATATAGCATAAAAAAGCGGTGATTCCGACCATAACAGGAAACGAACAAAGCGGTGATTCCGACCATAACAGGAAATGAAAAAAGAAACTAGAGAGCACACTCTAGTTTTTGAATGCGAAAAAACGTTTGCTTTTTATATTTGATATGGTATACTAGCAATAGAAATATGGGGGAAAAATGAAAAAAAATTTAGTTTTGGTAAAAATCGATAAGCGTTATTGTGATTATTTAAGAGATTTTGATTCTCGTATCCCATTTAATTATGGAAAAAAAGAAAGTCGTCCTTTTATAGGTGTGCTGTTTTCTATTAATGAATACGAATACTTTGCACCACTATCAAGTCCCAAACCAAAGCATTTAAGACTTAAATCTAAAGTAGATTTTTTAAAAATTGATAATGGAAGATTAGGCGCAATAAATTTTAATAATATGCTTCCAGTAAAGGAAAATAATGTAGTAAAATTAGATTTAAAAGCCGAAGGGTTAACAAAGGAAGAGAAAAAATATGCTGTTTTACTACAAAAACAACTATATTGGTTAAGCCGTCATAGTGAATTATTATATAGTAAATCAAGAAAACTATATGAAAATACATAAATGGAACATTAGAAGCTAGTATTGTTTCTAGATGTTGTAATTTTGAAATTTTAGAAGAGGCTTGCAAAAAATATAACGAAAAAATATGAAAGTGTCGTCATCGTTCGACATTTTTTTGTTTATAGATACGGTATAGTAGCATTGGTGATTTATATGAAAAACTTATTTGCTCTCATTTTAGGATGTGTTATTTCTGTCCTTGTTGCGACACTTTTTATGCCAACCGCCAAATATAGTGAAGAGGATATTCCTGTTATGAAAGAGATAACTGTGAAAGCATTTCAATTGGGTGCTTATCAAGCGATGGATGCAGCTCAAGCGATGGCCGAAAAACATCATGGAATTGTTGTTTCAAGTAATGGTTATTACACCGTTTATGCAAGCATTTTAAGTAATGAGGCAAATGTAGCTAAGATGATGGCGTATTTAGAAAAGGATAATATCTACTATTATGTTAAAAGTATTTCTACATCAGAAGAATTCAATACTGAACTTCAAAAATATGAAGAAATGATGATGTCTACGACTTCCGATATCGCATTTCAAGAATTAAATAAGCGAATTCTCGACTTGTATGAGGCTACTTATGAAGATTAAAGAACTTCCAAAAGACGAAATGCCAAGAGAAAGACTATTGCAATATGGTGTTGAAAATGTAAGCAATACAGATTTATTAAGTATTATTTTAAGAACAGGAACCAAAGATATATCTGTAAAAGAATTATCCTCAACGATTATTAATCGAGTTGGTGGAGTAAATAATTTGAGCAATGTTGGCATTAGAGAACTCTCGAATATAAAAGGAATGGGAATTGTTAAAGCGATTACATTACTTGCAACAATTGAACTAGGAAGACGTATTAATTCAAAAGAAGTTGTGATTAAGATGAAATTAAATAATGTTGAAATTGTTCATGATGCCTTTAAAAAATATTTTGTGGACTTAAAACAAGAAAAGTTTTTAGCTATCTATCTAGATACTAAGAAATGTTTAATTTCTTATAAGATCTTATCTATTGGCACAATTGATAAAACGATTGTTCATCCACGAGATATTTTTAATGAAGCCATTAAAGTAGGGGCTTCTTCGATTATCATCATGCACAATCATCCCTCTAACCAATTAAATCCAAGTAAAGAGGATATTGAAATGACAAGTCAATTGATTGAATGTGGCAAAATGATGAACATTCCGATTGTTGATCATATTATCACAAATGGAAAGGAGTATTACAGTTTTTATGATAAAGAAATTAAAACAAATAAATAAGAAATATTTACTACTCGTTTTCTTTTTTCTCTGTATTTTTCGCAAGAATATAATTTATTTTATTGGCAATATAAATGAATTAACATCAAAAAAAGGAACGATAAATCAAGTGGAGCTTACACTTTTAAAAGAAGAAAATGAGCAATTAAAAAGAGAATTAGAACAAGTAAGCAATTTACTTCCTTATGCAAAATATCATTATTCTCTTACACGATTAAACTATAAAGAAAACTATTCGACGACAAAGATTCATATTCAAGGAGGACAAGATAAAGACTATAAAGAAGGTCAAGCGATCATCAATGAGTTTGGTCTAGTGGGGATTATAGAAAAAGTAGGAAAGGAAGAGTCATCAGCAACTTTACTTACTGGACTTTCTAATTTTAGTGTTCGGATTAATAATGCTTATGGGACAATTACAGGGTATCAAGATGGGGTCTTTATTATTGAGAATATTTCTAATTATGATGAAGTTCATTTAAATGATGAAGTATATACCTCTTCTTTGGGAAATATTAAGGAAAATCTCTTTATTGGAAGTGTCTCAGAAATTGAAGGGCAGACGATTGAAAAAAAGATAAAAATGAAGAGTAAAGTGGATTTTAAAGAAATTCATTATTTATATGTGGTAGGTGATGTATAATGTGGGTGTTAGTTGATCTTTTTACTCACTCTTTAACGGGAGTTTTTTTGACTAGTTTTATTATTTTCTTTTATTATATGGATGTTTTTGAATTTATCGTTTCTATTGGGATAGTTGCCTTATTTTCAGAAAATTATTTTATTTTAACGATGCTCATCATTATGTTTGCTGTTGAAAAAATATTGATGAAATACGTCAATTATAATCTATTATATCGAATATCTCTGTTTACTTTTTTTTATCTCACTCTAAATAAGATTGATCTCTCTTATTTTCTCAATTTGTTTTTAGTTCTTTTTATTCATTTCATTAAATATAATGGTAATGGTGATTTCCTTGGACATAAAAAAATATTTAAATAGTCTTTTTATCCGAACCTTTATTGCTTTAATTCTTTTATTTTTATGTTCTTATTTGTTGCGATATAACTATTACTATGATGAAATTTATGCCTCTGTTCATACAGATGTGCTTGATTTTTCTTATATAAAAAGCAAGACACGTTTTTTCATTGGACATATTTTAGGTAAAAGAAATGCGTTTGTTTCTTCTAATACACTTCAATATAAAGAGATAAAGAAAGCGTTTAATGGCGTTAAGCTTACTACAGATCGCCATTATGTTGTGAATGCCTTAAAAAGTGGAACCGTTATTTTTATTGGAAATAAAGAGAATTTAGGAAATACAATCATTATAGAAGGGGAGGATGGAGTGAATATTTGGTATTCTAATCTTGAAAATATTTCCATTCATCTTTATGACTATGTAGAAGCATCTTCTATTTTAGGAAGTACAATAGAGGATTATTTGTATATAACACTTACAAAGGATGATGATTATTTAGATTATGAAGAGTATCTTTAATATTCATTATTCTTTTATTCTCTTTGTATTGCTCTTATTGTTTTCTGGGTATATCAATTATGTTTGTATTTTTTTCTATATTCTTTTTGTTCATGAAATCGGGCATATTTTCTTTATTAAGATATTTCACTATAAAATAAAGCGAATCTCCCTTTTTCCTCTAGGGGGAAATATAGAGACGAATATAGGCATCTTGATTCCTTCAAGACAACTTTTCTTGATTAGTATAGCAGGTATTTTATTTCAAAGTTTCCTCTTTTTTCTTATTCCTGAAAGTAGCAGTGTTAATTATCAAGTATTTAAGATGCTTAATCTTTCATTGATTCTTTATAATAGTATTCCGATATATCCTGCTGATGGTTACAAGATATTGCTCTCTTTATTTGAAAATATATTCTCTTATAAAACAACTATCTTGCTAATGAATACGATTAGTTTTTTAGCTCTTTTTCTTTTCTTTTACTATACAAAAAGTGTTCTTCTCTTTGTATTTTTATACATGATGAATGTAAGAGCTGTGTTTTATTTTCCCTATTATTTTCATCAATTTTTGTTAGAAAGATACTTATATAAGAATAACTATAAGAGTAAAGTGAAGGTAAAATCTTTAAAAGGGATTTATAAATCAAAAGAAAACTACATAAAATGTGGAGAAGAGTATCAACATGAAAATATCGTTCTTCGTCATTATTTTGAGGGAAATTGATTGACAAATGAAGGGATTTCTGTTAGTATTTTAGATGTTTGTAAGTATTCATTACAAACCGCACAAAAAAGGTAAAAGTTGCAGAAGCACACCTTACTTGGCGAGTCTTCAAAAAATTGAAATAAGGAGGTTAAGTAATGAAAGCAGTATTTGAAACTGGTGGAAAACAATATTATGTTGCTGAAGGCGATGAACTTTATGTAGAAAAGTTAAATGCTGAAGTTGGTAGTACAGTAGATTTTAGTAACGTATATCAAGTAGGTGACAAAATTGGAACTCCATTTGTAAGTGGAGCAAAGGTCACTTGTGAAGTTTTAAAACACGGAAAAGCGAAAAAGATTGTCGTATTTAAATATCGACCAAAGAAAAAATATCGCAATACAAAAGGTCATAGACAACCATATACAAAACTTGTAGTTAAAAGAATTGAAGGTTAATATGATACATGTAAAAAGGGATAAAGATACGATTTGTATTGAAGGACATTCTGGATATGCGGAAGCAGGATCTGATATCGTTTGTGCAAGTGTTTCTTCTATATTCTTTACGACTGTTGGAGCAATTTTTGCTTTTGATTCTGAGGCGATTGAATATAGAATGGAAGATAAAGAGAAAAATAAAATGGTTATCCATATAAAAAAACAGGATGAAATAACCAATACACTTTTACAAAATATGATAAATGCTCTTTATAATTTAGTATCACAATATCCTGAAAATATAAAAATGGAAAGTGAGGAAGAATCATGAGAAATTTATTTGAATTGATAACTTTTGATATTCAACTTTTTGCTCACGTTAAGGCGCAAGGTTCTACACAAAATGGTCGTGACAGTGCTGGTCGTCGTTTAGGTGCTAAAGCAGCAGACGGACAAACAATCAATGCTGGATCCATTATCTATAGACAAAGAGGAACAAAGATTTACCCAGGAAAGAATGTAGGAATGGGAAAAGATCATACGTTATTTGCTAAAGTAACTGGTGTAGTTAAATACGAACGTTGTGGAAGAAGTAAAAAGAAAGTAAGTGTTTACGAAGTGTAAACGCTTTTTTTATGTAAAAAAGTCTATGAATATATGTGGTTTTCCTAATGGATACAAACGCAAATTTAAAATATATGAAAAGAAAAAAGAAACGACAAACGTTTCTATAATTTTATAATAAGAATATAAAGATCGCTTAAGATAAGTATTTCTTTTCGATCTTGTCAATATAAGGCTTCATAGGAGTATAATTTACTAATCGATATTCTTTGACTTCACATTTATTAGCTGTTTCTAAAATTTTACAAACTGTATAATAAATACTTTTTATATTCATAAATGTAATAAAATTAGAAATTTTTTCCTCTCTTGAAACAGATGCAGATACTAGAGTTGGTAGTCGACAAGCTTGTGCTTCAATAACAGATAATCCAAAAGGCTCAAAACGCGGACAACTGATATAAAAATCACTACTAGCATAAATATTTTTTATATCTGATACATTTTCTAAAAGTAGAAAATCCTTCTCTAAATGAATACGCTTTATTTTCTTTAGAATTCTTTCTTTTTGTGAACCAGCTCCTACGATTAATAAAAAGGCATTTTCTTTTTTCTTTTTAAATGCACGAAAGATATTTATCAGAAGAAGCATATTTTGTGATTTTTCAAGAGGACCAATACTCGTGATTACCCATTTATCTTCTAAATGATACTTTTCTCGATATGTTGGATTTCCAGTTCTTAGATTTTTTAAATCTACTGTATTATTTAAAATCATTGAGGGTTTTGATTTCCTAAAACAAAAGAGCGCAGCATTTTTTGAGCATGCGATGCAAACCGTTTTTTTAGGAATAAAGAAAGTCATAATTAAAAAGATATTTTTAAGTTTTAGAAAATTATGTTTGTAATTTGTTCCATGCGCATGTAGAATAACCTTTTTACAATATTTTCTTCCAATACGAGCATAGTAGATACCTATAGGATTATAAATGTGGATGTGCAAAATATCGGGTCTAACTTTTTTACAATATTTTTTGATTGCTCGACAACTTAGAAAGAAACGAATGGCGAAGTTTCTTATATTCTTTTCTGTATAAACATTCCATTTGATTTGTTTACCTTGTAATCGTTTGTCATAAGAAGTATTTCTTTTAACAGTGCAAAGAATTTCTTTTTCTCCTTCTAGCTTTAAATGGGTCAAAATATTGACCATAAGATTTTCTATTCTGCCATTAGAGAAATAATCATAAAAGTGAGCAATCTTCATTTATAATCACCTAAAGTCAGTATATCGAATATTTCTTGTAAATTCAATCACAAGTCGAACAGGAGCTTAGATAGACAGGAAAAAAAATCCATGTTATAATTTTCATCAGGTGATACGTATGCGTTATAATATTGTAAAGAATGCGAGTGAAATTATTAAATCAAGTTCCTATGCGATAAAAAATCCTAAGAGCTATAAGAATAAATGGAGTGAAGTATTTGGAAATAAAAATCCCATTTGTTTAGAATTGGGAATGGGAAGAGGTTCTTTTATTATTGAGATGGCAATTAAACATCCAGAAAAGAATTTTATTGGTCTTGAACTTGATATCAATCAAATGGCATATGCACTTCAAAACGTGAGTGGAAAAAAGCTTAACAATTTGAAAATGATCTGTGCAGATGCTACAGAAATTGCAGAGATGTTTGGAAAAGAAATTGATACGATTTATCTAACATTTTCTGAACCATGGCCAAAAAAGCAAGATGAAAAGAAACGGTTTACAGCAACGAATTATTTAAAATTATATGATCGTATATTTAAAAAGAATAAACATATCATCTTAAAGACTGATAATAAAATTCTTTTTGCTTCGGCTATGGAGACTTTGAGCAATTATTGGTATACTTTTGATAAAGTGAGCTTAGACTTACATCATGATGAGCGAAAAATTGAAAATATAATGACCGATTTTGAAAAACAATACAAACTTGAAAATCGTCCTATCTATTATGTCGATGCTTCCTTTAAAAATTAGGGAAAGGGATACAGAAGTATCTCTTTTTTATAAGTGATGAGAATATGTTTTGAGCATTCTAAAGCTTTTGATTATAAAAATATAATAAAAAAACTTCCTTTAAAGGAAGTAAAAGGATTAATATCTCTTATAAATAACTGCACCATTTTCAATTAATTGTTCTTCAAGATTGAAAGCTGCTTCTTCTTCAAGGTCTGTTTCAATAGTAGAGATAACTGCATTTCCATAAAAATTTTCATTTAAGATTGTTTCACCTTCTGTATTTTCAACAGTGAAGAGAAAATGACCATTGCCATAAGTGATTTTGATTTTTCCAATTTCTTCATCACATTCACGAATGATTAATTGAGTGTCTCCCATTTCAATTAAAAGATGTTCATGTTTTTCCAGTTGTTCTTCTTCCAGTTGATCTTCTATTTCTATTTGATCTTCTATTTGATCTTTATATCCACATCCGCTTAGTAAACAGGCATTTATAATGAGTCCTCCTGTAATTGCTAATTTTCTTAATTTATATAATGTTTTTAAATCCATAAAATCTCTCCTTGATAGGCTAGTATAACAAATACGCTATTTTTTGTAAATAAATATTCGCCAAATGAGTGTAAAATGTTTAGACATTCATTTTTTTATTTGCTATAATGAATACGGTGATACCTTTATGAATGATACAAAAGAGATTGTAGGAAAGATCCATGAGTTTGCCTTAGAAGAAATTATGGGGATTCGTTTTTCGAGTTACTCAAAATATATTATTCAAGATCGTGCGATACCAGATGCTCGTGATGGTTTAAAACCTGTACAAAGAAGAATTATCTATGCCATGTATAAAGATCATAATACAGCAGATAAAGCATTTAAAAAATGTGCAAACGCTGTTGGACTTGTTTTAGGGCGCTATCATCCACATGGAGATACGTCAGTTTATGATGCTTTAATACGCCAAAGTCAGGAGTGGAAACAAAATCATATTTTGATTGAAGTAGATGGAAACAATGGTTCCATTGATGGGGATCCACCTGCTGCGATGCGTTATACAGAGTGTCGTCTTGCTAAACTCAGTGAAGAATTATTAAAGGACATCGATAAAAATACAGTCGCGATGGCGCCAAACTTTTCTGATACTTTTTTAGAACCTACTGTATTACCTGCAAAATTTCCTAATTTGCTTGTCAATGGAACGACGGGGATTTCGGCAGGATATGCGACAAATATTCCACCTCATAACTTAGGAGAAGTCATCGATGCGACGATTAAGCGTATTGAATCGCCAAATTGTCGTCTTGAAACGATTCTAGAAATTATGAAAGGACCCGACTTTCCAACTGGAGGAATTGTCGAAGGATTAGATGGAATTCGCAAAGCTTTTGAAACAGGGAAGGGAAAAGTCGTTGTAAGGTGTAAATATGAATTTATTAAAAATAAAGGACGCGATCAAATCCTCATCAGTGAAATTCCGTTTGAAGTGAATAAACAACAATTAGTCAAGAAAATTGATGATATTCGTATTGAACGTAAAGTGGAGGGAATAGCTGAAGTTCGTGATGAGTCAGACAAAGATGCTTATGTACGTATTGTCATTGATCTAAAAAGCGGAGCTGATAAAAATTTAGTAATGAATTATTTACTTAAAAATACTGAATGTCAATGTAACTATAATTATAATATGGTCACCATTGTCGGTAGAAGACCAAAACTTTTAGGCGTTTTAGGAATTATTGACGCGTGGATTGCTCATGGAAAAGAAGTTGTACGCTTAAGAAGTGAGTATGATTTAGCTGTTGCCAAAAAAGAAGTTCATTATACAGAAGGACTTGTAAAGGCTATTAGTATTTTAGATGAAGTTATTCGTGTTATTCGAGCTTCTAAGAATAAGGCTGATGCAGAAGCTAATTTAGTCCGTGAATTTGATTTTACGCCTGACCAAGCAAAAGCGATAGTTATGTTACAACTTTATAAACTTACCAATACAGATGTTGTAGAATTAGAAGAACGTTTAAAAAATTTACTTAAAATTATCGCAGGATTAGAGGCTATTTTGGGAAGTGAAGAAAAACTAGCTGCCGTTGTAAAAGATGAACTTCGCAAAATTAAGAAGGAATATGCAATTCCAAGAAAAACGGAAATTTCAAGTACAGTGACAGAGATTAATATTTCTGCTGAAGATTTAATTGTCAAAGAAAATGTCATTGTTGTTTTGACAGATGATGGCTATATTAAAAAAGTGCCAATGAAATCTTATGCATCGGCAAATGGTGAGGAGCAACCTTTTAAAGCTGGAGATTATGCTATTCATCTTTATGAAACAACGACGCTTGATAAAATGTTAATAATAACTAAGATGGGAAATTATCTTTTTATTCCTGTGAATGATATTCCATGGTCTAAATGGAAAGAACTTGGAAAACATGTTAGCAACTTAGTCACAATGAATCCAAATGATCATGTTGTTTCTGCATATATTGTCAATGAAACTACGATGAATCAAACATTGATTATCTCTACAGCAAATGGAATGACAAAAAGAACAAAACTATCTGAATTTATCGTCATGCGCTATACGAAAATGTATACGGCTATGAAACTAAAAGAAGCTGACTTTATCGTAAGTGCTGAATTGGAAAAAGAAAATGTCCTCTTTGTTACAAAAAATGGCTATTATCTAAGCTTTAAAGCGGAGGAGATTCCTTATGCTTCGACGAAAGCAAGTGGCGTAAAGGGAATTAATTTGAAAGAAGACGAGGTAGTTTCCGTTGTGGGATATGATGAAACTGATGAGTATTTAACGATATTTACCAATCAAAAAACAGCAAAGAGAATAAAACTATCAGAACTTGTTTCTTTATCTCGTGCTAAGAGAGGAAATTTACTCATGAAAAAAGTAAAGACAACGAGTTATGAAATTGTCAATACTTTAATCACCCATACAAAAGATACTATTGGTTTATCTATGCTTGAAGATATTGGAGTATTAAAAAATACCGATATCGCGATTATGGATTTAGCATCAACTGGGTCATCAATTGCCAAAAAGAAATTCATAAAAGGCTTTAAATTTACATCGCTTGAAAAAGTGCCAGAGGGAGCAGAAAAAACAAACCAAAAAGAAAAGACTCCCATTGATTTAGACGAATTGAAATTATAATATTTTCCCATCTTTTGCATAGAATGTAGAAAGGTGGGATTTTTTAATGGATAAAAAGGCAGAATTTAAAGCATTTGTAGGAAGTCATCCTGAACTTATTACGTTTGTTCGGAATAAAGAAATGACATGGCAAGACTTTTACGAGATTTATGATTTATATGGAACAAGCGAAAGTGCATGGAAAAAGTATTTAGGCAATGAGAATACTAGGGGAAAAGAAGCGATACTTAGTGATCTTACCGGATTGTTAAAGGGAGTAAATTTAGATTCTATTCAAAATCATGTGAATAATGCTCAAAAGGCGATTAATATTATTCAAGAGCTTACTAAAAAAACACCTGAAGCCTTGCCTAAAATAGAAAGACCTATTACAAAGTTTTATGGTGATTAGATGGAACTCGAGTTACTTTTACAAGTTGAAAAGGATGTAAAACTTCATGAATATTTGTATACACATTCTATGTGGTATCGGCTTTTGAATCGCGATAGTAAAAACTATACATTATTAGAAAAAGAATTTAAAGCGTTTAAACATCAAAATACGATGAATAAAGTGAATGATACAATTGATAATATTGAACTTTTGACAAATGTTATAAAGATGGTTGAATAAAAAGAGGGAAATGAATGATTATGAAACAATTACCCTTCTATTTGTTCTACGTAGACTCTTTGTAAATAAGTAATATATGTAAGAAATTAGTGAAATATCAAAACATTTTAGGAACACACTATTTAATTTTTATAAACCTACCCCTACGATAGTTTTTTTGCCATTATTTCTAATTGCTTTAAAATAAATAAGAATAAAAACCTCGGCTACTTGTATTGCTTAAAAAAGGTGATTCTCATGTTACTAAAGGTACATTTGTTGTATAAAAAAGAGAAAATAGAGACTTGCAGTAAATAAAAGAGTCAAAGGGACATTGAAATTATGTTCTTTTTAAGGAGAAAAAGTGTATAATTTAAGTAAAATACCTCTTGACATACCTATTAGGACTTGCTTAAAAAAAAGAAAAAAAGTAGAATTAAATTAGGTGAGTGTGCGTATGACTAAAAAAATGATTGTTCCTATTATTCTTATTGTATTTATGACGATAGGTTATTCTGCGGTTTCGACAACTTTGGATTTGAAAGGAAGTTTATCATTAGAAACTGGATTTTATGGCGTACGGTTTTCTAATGTGTATGTATCAGGATCGAATTTGGCTGCTTCGACAATTTCAAGAGATGGAAGAAGTTTTACATATGATATAGCAATAGAACCACGAATTTTCTTTGAAATAAGTAATACAAGTCCAACATATGATGCAAGAACGAAAGTTGAATGTAGTGTAAATGATGAAAATTTATACTATCATTATGTTTATAATGAAGAAGATGCTATTCCAGCAAATTCAAAAAGAATAGGTGGTGTTTTCATAAATATTCCATCTGAAACAGTTGGAAGACAATTGACCTGTACTTTAATTACAGAAAAGATGGAGACTGCCAAACAACCTAATGTAGAATTAAAAGCAGAAAAAGACTATTTGGCAATGGCAACAACAAGTGCTACGGAATTTTTAGGTCAATCCTTAAAAAAGGCGGATGTAGAAACTGTGACTTTTAACGATACGAATAAAGTGCCAGAGAATGCTATTCTTTCATGGGATGTCTCTAATGAGCAAAATGGAAGTATCATGGCATATACTCTAGATGAAGATAGCAATAATAAGTTTGAATTATATATAGGCCAAAATGGTGGTGTAAATGCAAATCCAAATTCTGAGGTTTTATTCTTTAATTTTACTAATGTTAGAGAATATAAAAATATGGAAAATTTTCATACAGACTTAGTAATGAGTATGTTTTGTATGTTTGTAAACAATAAAGCACTTACAAGCATTAATTTAAATTCCCTCGATGTTCAGAATTGTATGGATATAAGTTCTCTGTTTAGAGATAACTTGGTGCTTACCACAGTTGGAGTAAGTACATGGAATACTCATAATGTTGTAAATATGGCAAGAACCTTTGATGGTTGCGGAAGCCTACAATATGTTGATTTATCTAAATGGAATACAGGAAGAGTTGCATCATTAGACCGAACTTTTTTCGAGTGTAGAACCTTAAAAAATTTGGATGTATCTAATTTTGATACAACTTGTGTCTATTTGATGTCTTCTTTGTTTTATAACTGTAAATCTTTAACTTCATTAGATTTGTCAAAATGGAATACGAGTAATGTAACAAAGATGGATAATATGTTTAGTTTCTGTGATAATTTAACGACAACGATTACGATAAGAGGGACAGATTGTGAAGAGTATTCTTACATGTTTCATTATGCGGCAAGAACAAATGGTTCTAAAATAATAGTTCGATATACGAGCGATGCTTCTGAATTAGTTGATGAAATGATAACAACTAAACATTTAAGCGAGTCTAATGTTGTGAAAGGAGAGTCAATCCCTCAGTACTCAATCACTGTCACAGGAAATAATACAGTCCTTCCTAGTGCTTCAAAATCTTATGATATGACAAAAATTCAATTAAGTTCGAGTGAAGAAAATGAGTATATAAAGTCTTTTAAATTAAATGGAGAAAAGATAATAGGAGATACCTTTATCATGCCATCCGAGGATGTTTCTATTTCAGAAATTGAAACAGTTTTCATTATTATTGAAGATGAACATACTTTTATCAGTAAGATTATCGACACAGAGGAAGGTAGAAAAGTTTTTTTAGCACATAAACTAGACTATTTGATAAAATCTTATAGGAACAATGGAAATGCAGGGTATAGTAGAAGTTTTTTATTTCCAGAAGAAGACACTCGTATAACTGATGTGAAAGCATATAAACTAACTGTAAATGGTACAAATGTGGTTTCAAATCAAGTGGAGTTAAATAATGAAATTGATATTACTTTGTCACCTACCGATGCAAATACTTATATTGCTTCTTTTAAGTTGAATGGCGAAAAAAATATGGGAGATACTTTTACAATGCCGAATCGAGATGTAGAGATTACGGAGATTGAAATTGCTGAGAAAGTAATTATTGAGACTGAACACAATCATTATCAACAAGGATTAAATGAGACAAGATTAGGCTTTAAAAATTTTCCAGGAGCAAAATCAGTTACAGTAATCATTGATTATGAGCTTTACTATTCTCATTATATAGATGTTTTAGGTGATTCAAAAAGGGTAAAGGTTAGCAATGGACGAACTGTAAACGCTAATGGTGAATATGCCATTATTCGGCAATTAAAAAGTTTTATTATTCCTGGCGAAAATGTATCTGTTCTTTTCACATCGAGGGAGTATTCTCCTTACAACCTTTACGGGTTCAAAGCTGTTTTAGTGCCAAACTACAATTAAGAGAGATTTTTCTCTTTTTTTGATGTAAAACGGTTTTAAAATAGATAATTTTGATTGAAAAAAAAAGAAGATTATCTTATAATATTCTTAGAATAGAAAGATAGGTTAGACATATGAATAGAAAGAACAAAGGTTTTACTTTAGTTGAACTATTAGCAGTTATTGTCGTGTTAGCAATTATTATGGTGCTTGCGATTCCTTCCATCCTTGATGTTTTAAATCGATCAAAAAAAGAATCGTTTTACTTATATGCAAATAGTTTACATAGCAAAGCAGTTGCAAAATATACACAAGATTTAGCTATCGATAAAGAGAAGACTGACTGTGCTGTATACGATATTAAAAAAGATTTGGATTTACCTGATACTGGGGATTTTGACGGATGGGTTCGTGTCAGTAGAACACCAGTAAGTAATGGGTATAAGACTGTTAATCTTTCTTTATCTTCATCAAAAGAATTACAAACGGTGATGACCTGTACGAAAACGTGTGATGCAGGAGCTAATTGTACTTGTAATCCAAATGAGTCTTATCCTGTAGAAGAGGGAAAGAAAAGTACAGTCATTAGTAAAAACTTGAAAGAAAATCAAGTGTTCTGTGCGAATTTTCAAATTCCTAATGATGATCGTGTATTGGTAACTCAAGCAACACAATGTAAACGTTTTAGTGAGGGAACAGATACGGTTACAAATTATGATTATACTGTGCATCTGACTTTGACGAATAATACATATGCCGTAGAAGATGCCATTATAAGTGAAGATATGTCTGAAAGTAATTTCTATAAAGAAATGGATAAATTTAAAGCAAATCATAAAGGAACAGAGATAAAATCTCCAAGTTGTAAAGCAGGAGAAGAAAGCTCCATTAAGGGAACAACTTCTAGACCAACGACAAAAGTGGGGGATTCAAGCTCAAGTACAACAACAAGAGGAACAAGTGTTGTAGCCGATCCAAATGCTACTTCAACGACAAGAGGAACAAGTGTTGTAGCCGATCCAAATGCTACTTCAACAACGAGAGAGACCAGTCAAGTAAGCGAAAATTCGAGCACAAGCCGTGAAACATCGACTGAGGTAACGACCACAATTAGTGCAAAAGATACCTCGCTCCTCCTTAGAAATTTAGTTGTTGGTGGACACGATATCAAATTTGACAGTCTTACCTTCTATTACTCGATTGCTGTTCCATATTCGACGACGAGTTTAACGGTAACTCCAACTCCGATGAATCCTGAAAGTCAAACTCAAGTCATTGGAAATGCAAGTTTAGGTGTCGGAGAAAATCATGTAACAGTTGAAGTGTTTGATACTTATTCGGGTAGAAGAGCCTATTATCGTATTACTGTTAAACGATATGGCGAATTCGAAGAACCAAAAGCGACTACGACGAAAGTTGTTGATCCAAATACATGGGATCCTGAGAGTGGTCTTCCTGATCCAACAATTGAAGAAAGTGATGCCACTTTGAAATTCTTAAATGTTTCAAGTTACTTCCTTGAATTTAAGCCTGATGTGTATGATTATACATTGGAAACAAGGGGAGAAGATGCCATTCAAGTAGATTATTTAACAAATAGTAAAGGCGCTATTGCAACTCTTACAGGTGATAAGGGAATTAGTAATGGTAGTCAAGTCATTATTAATGTGCAATCACAAAATGGTTTTTATAGAAAATCATATACAATCACCATTGTAGAAAAAGAAGAGCAATCAACTGGAACAAAAGTGATCCGTGGGGTGGCTATTGGTCTAGGGGCTACACTTGCTGCACTTTTGGGCATTATGTATGTCAATAAGAATCGACCTAGAATAAGAAAGAATAGCAAGAAGGAACAAGAAGAAACAAGAACTGAAAATAACCAAGAAATGTAGACGAATTTTTGGTTAAAGTAAAGGAAAGGTATTGACTAAACGAGTTTTAGTTTATATAATAATTTTATGATAGAAAGAGGATTTTGTATGAAGAAGAAAAATGGTTTTACTCTAGTTGAGTTATTAGCAGTTATTGTTGTATTAGCAATTATTATGATTATTGCTATTCCATCCGTATTAAATGTAATGAACAATGCGAGAAGAGAGACCTTTGTCCTTTATGTAGAGGATACTGTAAAAAACGTGATTACACAATATGTTTCAGATGCTGCATCAAGTATTCAAGGTGCTGGTGTTTATGTCTATAATATCACAACTGATTTAGGAAAGTTGACTACGGGAAATTATAAGGGATATGTTATTGTAGATGCAGTCAATGTAGATGATCCGAAGTATAATGTATTTATTTGGGATAATAACTATATGATTGTCAATTATCAGGCAAATAATGGTTTCCCAGATGCTTCTGACACAGTCAATATTCAACCTTATAATGCGAATACAGAAGCTGAAAAGTTTTCAAATGCAGTGAAAGCTTGCAAGTCATATCTTGGCTCAAGAGATGATGCTTGTATGAATCGTCAAGGATTTATATTAACAGACTAATGAAAATTTGAAAAACAACTATGTAAGTTGTTTTTTTTATGTTATACTCTTAACTAGGAGGATATTTCTATGGTAGTAATTGGTAGTCATGTTTCTTATAAAAACGAAAGCGGGTTGGCAGGATGTGTAAAAGAAATTATTAAATATGGTGGAAATGCTTTTATGTTTTATACAGGCGCTCCTCAAAATACAAAGAGGGGACCTATTGATGATATGAGGACGATTGAAGCGCTAGAACTTATGGAAAAAAATCAAATAGCATTAGAACATGTCGTATGTCATGCTCCTTATATTGTGAATTTAGGAAATGACAGTGATAAAGATAAATATGACTTTAGTGTGCGATTCATAAGAGAAGAGATGGACAGATGTGAAACTTTAGGAGTGAGATATCTTGTGTTGCATCCAGGGAATGCTTTAAAACAAGAAAGAGCATTTGCTCTTCAAAATATAGCCAAAGGATTAAATAAAATATTGCGGGAAGATGATGAGATGGTAATTCTTCTTGAAACGATGGCTGGAAAAGGAACTGAACTAGGAATTACGATCGATGAAATCGTCACGATATTAGAGGGAATCAATTTGAAGGAAAAAGTGGGAGTATGTCTTGATACTTGTCATTTGCATGATTCTGGAATTGATGTCCAAAAATTTGATGATTATTTAAAGGAATTTGATGAGAAAATTGGCCTTCATAAAATTGGCTGTGTCCATGTGAATGATTCGAAAAATGTACTAGGTTCACATAAAGATCGTCATGAAAATATAGGTTTTGGTCTTATCGGTTTTGACGCTCTTTTGCATGTAATTTATCATGAAAAACTTGCTTGTGTACCTAAAATTTTAGAGACTCCTTATGTTGATCGTCTTTATGCCCCTTATAAACAAGAAATAAAAATGATTTTAGATAAAAAATTCAATGAACACTTAATTGAAGATATTATAAAGGAGGGATCTCTTTGAATAATCGAATTTCGATAAAAGAAAAAAAGGAAGTGGTTATTGACCCAACTGTTGTCGATTTTTTAAATCCCGATTTTCTCTATATCCCGATAACAAGAGATGATACGATAAAAGTTAAAACCAATAGTGAAGTGTATAAAGAGCAACTTATCGTCAAAAGCGCAAGGGGTGATGTGTATAGCCCTGTCAGTGGAAAAGTCATTGGGAAGACCTCTTCTATGCTTGTGGGGAATCAAAAAATGGATTGTATGGTAATTGAAAATGATTTTCGTGAAAAAACAAAAAAGCGAATGTCTGCTACTAAATACATTCATGATTTTGAGAAAGAAGAAATGCTCGATCTTATCGAGAAATATAATGTCTGTCATCATCCCATTACGACAAAGGGAAAGACACTACTTATTAATGGGATTGACAGTGATCCTTATGAGCATACGTATTCGTATCTGATTAATACACATGGGGCAAAGATTTTAGAGACTATTGATGCTCTTTGTTCTATATTAGAAGTAGAGACGACGATACTTGCGATTACCAATAATGACACACGAAATGTAATAAGTTTAACGAATAATATTGGAACCTATCCAAATATTACATTAAAATTATTGCCTGATATTTATCCAATGGGATTTAAAGATATTTTGATAAAAAATGTACTGAGTAAAAAACAAATAAGTAAGGGATTTACTTATTTAACTGTACAAGATATCTATAATATTTATAATGTATTAAAGAGAAAAAAATCGATGACAGAGAAATTAGTCACCATCTCTGGAAATGCGGTAGAACAACCATTGGTTGCCAATGTAAAAATCGGTTCTTCTATGGCTGATATTATAAAAAATTGTTGCGATGTTGTTAATCGCAAATACTTTATTGTTGTCAATGGTTTACTAGCAGGTCGTACATTAAAAAGTCTCAATAGTGTGATGACTTCTGACATACGAAGTATCTTTTTATCTGTGAAAGATGAAGCAATAGAGAAAAAATGTATTAATTGTGGACTATGTAATAGCAAATGCCCTGTTGGTTTAAATCCTAAATACTTAAAAGAACATAAAAAAGCAGATAGGAGTAAATGTATAAAGTGTGGTCTATGTACTTACATTTGTCCTTCTAAAATTAATTTTAAAACCTGTTTAGGAGGAAAAGATGGAGAATAATGTCTATATGAGAAGTAATCGCTCAATCAAGAGTATAACGTTGACGCGTTTACTTTTATTAGTCCCTATGATGGCTTATGGAATCTATAAAAATGGACTTTATCTTTATTTTCATCATTACATTGGATTACAAGAACTATTTAAGCCTGTTCTTTTGATTGTTGGAAGTGCCATTATTGGAGGCGTTATTAATTTACTTTATGAATATGGAGTGAAAAGGAGAAAAGAAAAAATAAGCGAAGCCTTGTTTTCTTCTTTTCATATTGAGTATGCCATATTATCTGCTTGTATTACGAGTATTAATGTCGATTTATTCATCTATTTTGGCGTACTAACAATCATCTTAATGCTTTCCAAATTTTTTAAAAATCGTATTAATATAATGTGTGTAATCTTTTTGATTATTTATGGGATTTCCTATTATACGCATGGCTTTCATTTTGCGAATGCTTATGAAACATCCAAAGTATTTGATTTAGAATTTATGGATTTCTTAATTGGAAGGGGAGCAGGAGGAATTGCTTCTACGCATATTATTTTGCTTGTATTGGCGTTATTTGGCGCTTTTATAACAAATAATAATAAAACAAATATTACTATCTTTTCCATTTTAGGATATGTTATTCCTTTATTTCTTTTCTGTATTTTAAAGGAAAAAAATTTTACAAATTTACTGTTTAGCAATAATTATTTGTTTATCGTATCCTTTGTGGCAACAGATAGTGTAACAAGCTGTTATACACCAAAAGGAATGCTTATTTTTGGTGTATTGATTGGTGCTTTGACTTTTGGATTTACCTTTTTAAATCCAATTATAGCACCCTTTATAAGCATTTTAATTGTCAGCTTATTTAATAATTTAATTGATCGCAAGAGTAGTCATTTTGCAAATAGAAATTAGGAGGAAAAAAATGAAAAAATTTTGTACGAATTGTGGAACAAACTTAACGGAAGGAGCTAAATATTGTCTAAATTGTGGAGCTTCTGTTGACGGAAAAAAAGAGGGGACAGTTTCTAGTTCTGTTCCTCAAACAGAGGGAAAGAGTAAAGTGGTGGCAGGATTACTTGCTATATTTGTAGGAGCTTTTGGTGTTCACAATTTTTATTTAGGATATACAGGAAAGGGAATTGCGCAACTTCTACTTACACTTCTTTCTTGCTTTGTGTTATCTTTTATCAGTGGTATTTGGGCCTTTATCGAGGGAATCTTAATTTTAACTGGTGAAATAAAAAAAGATGCCTATGGTGTTGATTTAAGAGAATAATAGACATTTGCTTAACACAAAAAATAAGGATAATTGCTAAGATTATTCTTTTTTTATGTTAAAATAAGATTATAGGTGAAACAATATGAAAAATAAACTACGTAAACTCGATATTCCTTTATTATTAGTATCGATTATTTTATTGGCATTGGGACTTGTAATGGTTTTTTCTTCCTCGTCTATTGCTGCAGTTTTACAGTACAATCAAACGGAATATTATTTTTTTAAAAAGCAAGTGATTGTTGTAATAGGAGGCCTTATTATTGCTTTTTTCTTGCTGTTTTTTAAAACAAAAAATTATAGTGTGTTGTCACGACTTTTTATCATTGGAGCCATTGCTTCTTTACTTTCATTGCGTGTTTATGGAACTGTAACAAATTCAGCTCGAAGTTGGTTTAGAATTTTCGGTTTTTCCCTTCAGCCAAGTGAGTTTGCTAAGACTTTTATTATCCTTTATTTAGCTTGTGCTTATGGAAATCGAAAAAAGTTTACTCATGTTGCAGATGTTTTTATTCCATTAGTTCCCTGTGTTGTTATTTTTGGGTTAGTATTAATGGAACCAGATTTAGGAACTGCGGCGATTATAGCTTTTATTTGTATGTTTATTTTTTTCTCATTGCCTGTTCAAAAGAATCGAGTAATGCTCGTTTTAAAGGGAATAACTATACTAGGTGGTATTGCAGCTTTATTTATGCTTCAAAATAACTTAGATATGCTGACAGAATCTCAAGCGAGTAGACTTCATTATAAGGAACCATGTAAACGCTATTTAGAAGAAACGGGATATCAAGTGTGTAATGGATATATTGCTATTCACAATGGAGGATTATGGGGAGTAGGACTTGGGAATTCTACGCAAAAATATCTTTATTTGCCAGAGGCACATACAGATTTTATTTTTCCTATCATTGTAGAGGAATTAGGGCTTATAGGTGGAGCCATCATCCTCTTACTTTATCTTCTATTGCTTTATCGTATATTAGTGATTGCCCGCAATGCAACAAGTTTAAGAGGATCAATCATTGCTTTTGGAACTTTTGGCTATATCTTTACTCATATTGCCGTAAATATGGGAGGCCTGCTTGCTTTAATTCCTCTAACGGGAGTTCCATTACCTTTTTTAAGTTATGGAGGAAGCTTTATGCTCAATTTGCTCATTTTACTTGCATTAACGCAAAGAGTATCAATTGAATCAAAAGAAGATATATATCAAAGAGAAGTGAAAAGAATTGTGGGTGGAAAAGCATGAATTTGGACATTAAAATAGACAATAACCAAATTACTAATTTAGCTGAACTTATTCAAGAAATAGAACACATGATCATAACTTTAAATGAAGCGGAGTATTTAGAAACTTTACTCAATAAATTAAATTATGGTGATTTTAAAAATAAAGAGGAACTTGTTCATTGTATTCGTGCAAAGTTGATGGACTATCAAGTAGGAACAAAACAAGAGATGGACAACAGGACAGCTTTAGAAACACTTCAAATGTATAATGAAGATTTAAAAAAATTAAGTATTATTGAAACAGCGAAAGATAAAAATGATACAGGAAAAGATATTGATTATGTTGCCATTAGACATGACAATGGGGAGATTGAAATGCTTGTGTGTGCTGGGAAGAGCACTTTAGGACGTTATATAGAAAATCAAGCTTCACATTTAGCTAATTTAAATGCAGAAGAGATTTTTCATTATTTTAAGGAGACAGTTCATCAAGATTTAAAGTTTTATAGAACCGATGAAATTGAAAAAAAGAATCCAGATTTAGCAAAAAGAGCACAGGTACGAGAAGAAGATATTAAAGCAATGGAAGAACATGCTGTAGAAGAATATGCTAGAAAATATGGTTTATCAGATAAAGTCTATGTGACAGTTGATTCTTTTGGCGAAAGAATCTATTCTGTAAGTGATGCTATTTTAAAGTTTTATACCAATGAAGTTGGTGAAAGAGTCATGCAAACACTTGTCAAACCGACAATAAATCAGGAAATAAATGAATATGATAGTTTGTTAAATGAATTAGATGAAATGGAAAGTAAGGTTACCAAAGAAACGTCAGAAATAAATGCAAACTTAAATCAAGAGATGGAAGATGTTTCTGTAGAATTCGAGGTAGAAAAACTAAAGAAGAAAGACTTTGATGAAGAACAACTTGATTCTCCAAATTTTTCTTTTAGTTTAAAAGAGCTTCAAGATTTAATTGTCAAGAAAAGTGAAATGGATATGGAACTTACGGAAAATGAACTGGGCTATATTGCCTATGGAATTCGCTTCTTAATTGATACGATGGTGGATCGAGCAGAAAAAAATCAATGTGAAGTACTTGAAGACTATGTACTAGAGGATTATATGAAACCTATTCTTGAAGTGTATGAAGAGATTGAAAAAGGGTATCGTTCTAATTTAGATCTTTCTGAATTTGATAAAGCATTAGCTAAAGATTATATTGACAATAAAGAGAAAATTGTGACAATGGATTTGATAAAAAAACCTAAAATGCTTGAATATTCTTTTCAGGCCAAGGATGAAACAAAAGCATCGGGAATTACAACTGTTATTTTAGTTCTTGAGATTATTCTCATTGCATTCTTTGTTTTCTTCCTTTTGTCACTTGATTTCTAAAATATTTTAAATTATAATGACGTTAAGGAGAGTATGAAACAATGGATTATATAAATGAAGCAGAAGTTTTAATGATGAAAGCAGTAGAAAACTTAGAAGAAAGACTTATAACTGTAAGAGCAGGGCGTGCTAATGCCAGTATGTTAAATGGTATTATGGTAGAATACTATGGTACTCCAACACCTATTAATCAAGTGGCGAATATTACCGTTCCTGAGGCAAGACAATTGTTTATTAAGCCTTTTGATCGAAGTGTTGTAAAGGAAATTGAAAGAGCCATTAATGAGGCTAATATTGGGATTACTCCTACAAATAATGGAGAGATTGTCATTTTAACAGTACCTCAGCTTACAGAAGAGACTAGAAGAAACTATGTAAAACAAGTAAATGAAATGGGAGAACAAGCAAAGATAGCTTTGAGAAATGCTAGACAAGATGCCAATAATTCTATTAAAAAAGATGAGGAATTAACGGAAGATATAGCGAAGTCTATGATGGATGATATTCAAGAATTGATCAATAAGTATAATAAAATAGTAGATGAAAAGATAAAAGAAAAAGAAACAGAACTTATGAGTGTTTAACTTATAAGTTTTTTTATGGAAAATGTGTTGGTTTCTTATTTATAATGAAATCTGAGTATTGTAAAGAAACTGTACAAATTAATGTAATCTATATAGAAATGACCAAAACATATGTACAAAAAAAAAAAAAAAAAATGATACAATGATAGTAGGACAGTACGTCCTATTGGAGGTTTATCATATGAAAAGAAGAAGGTTTTTAATGTATGTAGCTATACTCTT